>NZ_KV802666.1:18899-93830 GCF_001810775.1 Rothia sp. HMSC062H08 | reverse complement strand
TCGGGCACCCTGATGTCGCTTCAGGAAGGTACGACACCTCCGCACTTGGTCTGCAGACAGCACAAAGGGACGGCACCATCCTCGCTCGGATGGCACCGTCCCCTTTTCGTATGCGATTAGCTCTGCTGCGCCAGGTAGTTCAACAGCGTGGCGGTCAGCTCCGGGTCGTGTGCCAGCGCCGTGCCGTTCAGGTGAGTCACCGGCGCAATCAGACGCACCGACGAAGCCAGCCACACGCCGTCCGACTCGAACAAATCCTGCGGGTAGAGCGGCCCGAAGCCCAGTTCCCAGCCTGCCTGGCGTGCCGCCTCGAACACCGCACCCTGCGTGGTGCCGGGGAGGATGCCGTGGCTCGGCTCAGGCGTGTACAGTACCTTCTTGCCGTCCTCAATCTTGGCAACCAGCACCGAGGAGGTGGCGCCCTCCAGCACGCGACGCTCGTCGGTGATGAAGATAGCGTCGTCCGCGCCGCGCTCCTGCACGTACCGCAGAACCGCCATGTTCACCGCGTAAGAGAGGGTCTTCGCGCCCGCCAGCAGCCACGGGTAGGCGCTGTTGTCCATCGGCTCGTGGCCGCGCGGCAGCAGCATCGCCTTCACACCCTCGGTGCGGCGCTTCACGATGGAGGCGGGCACCGGCGACGCCATAATCAGCGTGTACGGGCCCGGCTGCATGGAGGTCACCGCCTGGGTGGGGCCGCGCGAAATAATAATCTTCACGATGTGCTCTTCACCCAGGGCAGTCTCGGCACCGGCGGCAGCCTCACGCATGAGGCGCTCCACCGCCGAACGCAGAATCTCGGGCTCCGGGTCGGGCAAATCCAGCATGCGCGCCGACGACTCGAGGCGGGACAGGTGCATGCCGAGCTTACGCACGCGACGGTTGACGGACAGCATGGTTTCGAAGACGCCGTCGCCGCGGGTGAAGCCCTGATCATCAACGCTGATGAGGGGCACGGACGGGTCGACGAAGATGCCCTGCGGGTTCTGCTCGTTCAGAAGAATTACGGTACTAGACATAGTTTTATTGTACGTTCGGGTCGCTAACCGGCGCGGGAAGACGGTATCGCCCGTAGTGACATCAGGGTGCCCGAGCTCTGCGAGGGCGGGTCCCCTGTAGGAACGAGGGCGAATACCGCCTCCCGAGCAACGCTAAAGGCAACAGCAAAGCCCCGGATGTGCAACCCACATGGGTCGCCCATCCGGGGCTTTAGCTATACAAAAATCAACAACAGGCTAGTGATCCGCCGCCGGGGCTGCGTGGCTCTCGCCGTCAGCCGAGTAGTCCGAATCCTTACGCGGGGTCAGCCACAGGACCAGCGCCGTCAGGACCGCGAAACCCAGAATGGAGAAGCCCATCGGCAGGTACTCATGCTCACCGGCAAACGACACCAGCGGCGCCGCCAACGCACCCAGCATCGCCTGAACCGTACCCATCACCGCCGAAGCACTACCCGCCATGTGGCGTGCCTCGTTCAACGCCAACGCCGAAGCATTACCGAAAATCAGGCCGCACGAGCTGGTCAGCAGGAACAGCAGAATCAGCGTCGGCACCAGCGAAATACCGACAAGGAAGCTAACCAACAGCAGCGAAGACACCACGAGCAGGCTCACCACACCGGTGTTCACGATGCGGCGCTGCGCCACGCGTCCAACCAGCTTGGTCGCAATCGCGCTGAACAGCACAATACCAATCGAGTTCACACCGAACACAATCGTGAACTGGGTTTCGGACAGGCCCAGAATCTTCTGTAGCACAAACGTCGAACCGGAAATATACGAGAACAGCGCACCAAACGCGAAGCACATCGTCAGCATGAAACCCAGGTAGCGGCGAATCTTGAAGACCTTCGGCAGCTCCGAGTACACGCTTAGGGCAGTGCCCTGGTAGCGTTCCTCCACCGGCAGGGTCTCCTTAATCACGAAGATCACGCCGAGCATCATGATCGCGGTAGTCACGCCGAGAACATGGAAAATATCGCGCCAGTTACCCCACGACAGCACCCAGCCACCAAACAGCGGCGCAAGCACCGGCGCGAAGCCGTTAATCATCATCATGACGCCCATGAGCTTAGCGGTCGCCAGACCCTCAGTCGTATCAGCCACGATAGAACGCGCCAGCACGGCACCAATCGAACCGGTGAAGCCCATCATGAAACGCGCAAAAATCAGCAGCTCAATATTCGGCGCGAAACCACACGCCACCGTCGCAATAAAGCAGATGACCGCACCAATTAGCAGCGGCTTGCGGCGGCCCGTCTTATCCGACAGGGGACCCACGACCAGCTGGCCGAGCGCCATACCCACCATGAACCCGCTCAACGTCAGGGATGCGTTCGTGCTGGTGGTGTTAAGATTCTCAGCGACTGCGGGCAGCGCCGCCAGGTACATGTCCGTGGCGAGCGGTGCGATAGCGGTCAGCAGCGCCAGAACTACGATAAAAATGGGCGATAGCCCGAAAGAGGTCTTAGTCGACTTCGAAGACATATGTCTTAGTTTTTCTTTCTGTGTGATGCGCGTGCAACGGCGCCTGCGGCTCTACAAGACATGGATGCGGTGGTACCGCCCCTGGGGATGAGCTTGCGCAGGCTGGAAGCACAACTTGTTCACGGTAGCAGAATCGGGGGCGGCTTCGTAAGTTAAATGTTTGATATTTTTTGAGCTGGGTTGGGAGGGCTCCGCTTGGTTGGTCTGGAAAGCGGCGCTCGCCTTCGCTTCTACAGGGGAGGGCTTGGGGAAGGCGCGTAGAAGGGGCGGCGCTCGCCTACGCAGGTACAGCAAAGGGAGGGTGTTATCCACGCTCCTACAGGGGTTAGGGGAGGGTACGCCACATATTTCCTCCGCGCCTACGCAGGGGCACCCGTCGCACAGACGCTCCGCCTCTCCTTGCTTCGCTGCGGAGAGCGTCTGTACGACACCCTGAGGGCGCTTCCGGAAAACGTGGCTACACCCTACGCATACTGGAGCAAAAGGGCGGTGTTATCCACGCTCCGTTGGAGAGATAACACCGCCCCTTGAGCGGTTTGTTTTAGCCTGCCGCTCAGCCCCCGGTGCTGAAGAAATATTTGAGAAATATTCTTGAGAAGCATTGCGAGGCCCAACGGCATAACTTACGTTGGTCATACCACGCGATACGACCGGAGGGACACCTCAGATGCGCAATCACTATTACAAATATTTGCTATGCATCCTGCTGCTCATAGCTTGTGTCTTGCTCGTAATCCTCGCTGTGCTTTCTAACAACAACCCGGGTAGCGAAAAAGACGGCACTGCCTCCACGCACGCGCCGAGCAATACCTCAACCTACTGGGATAAAGACCGCATGGAATCCGCTAGCCCGGCTCCCATGCCCGAGTAAAACAGCGCCTGAATAAAACTGCCTCTAAATAGCGTAGGGCCCAATGCTTCCAGATACACAAAGCATTGGGCCCTACTGTATTGTAGGCGGCTGCTACTGCGCCGCGCTGTCGTAGATGAAGTCCACGGTCGCGTAGTCCTCCGGGATCTCGGCGAGCAGCGCCTCCTCCTGCTTCGTCCAGCGTTCCCAGTGCGGGCGGAACGTGTCACCGTCACGAGCCATAGCGCGTTCGTGGCGCACCTCGTCCGGGGCGGTGGCGAGGATACGCACCTCGCAGGCGCCCGCAATCGCGCCGACACCCTCACAGATGATGACCTGCGTAGCCGCCGGGTCGACGGTGCGCACCTCACCGGGGGCGCCCGCCTCCCAATCCCACGGGGTGTAGGTTCCGGCAATACCTTCGGTCAGTTGCACGGATAGCGCGTCCCACGCCTCCACGCCGTCGAAGAGGCCGTCCCAGCCGGGGTAGAAGTCGTCCAGGTGCAGCACGTGCACGCTGTGCCCGGCGGCGGTGAGCTTCTGCTCAAGCTGCGCGGCGAGGCTGGTTTTGCCGGTGCCGCTACGGCCATCAATGCCGATAATCAGCGGAATCTGCGCAAAGTCGGCGAGGAACTGGGCACGGAATTCGGTGAATTCGGCGGTGTCCATGTCAAAGTCGTTGCCGATGCCGTGCTCCAGGCGCAGCATGTCTTTGCAGAGCTCCAGGATTTCGGTGGTGCCGGTGACGCGGCGGTTCTGGTTCAGGGGAATACGCTGACTCACTGCGCGTCGCCTTCCTGCTTGAGGTGGTTGATGAGGCCGCGTGCGGCAGCGTCAATGAGGCCGGTGGTGTACACGAAGTCGCGTTCGCTACCGTACCAGGGGTCGTAGATGCCGAGCTGGTCCAGGTGGGTGGTGGTGACCTTCGGGTCGAAGCTGCGCATCATACGGATCTTGGCCTTGTCCTCGTCGTTGCGGGCGAGGGCTTTGAGGCGCAGGTAGTGGGGTGCGTCCATGGCGAGGATGAGGTCGTTGCGGTCGAAGTCCTCGACGGTGAAGACGCTGGCGCGGTGCGCGGACGGGTCGATACCGCGGGTGGTGAGCTGCGCGGCGGCGCGCGGGTCGATGCGGTTGCCTTCTTCTTCGTTACTGATGCCGCTGGAGGTGACGGTGACGGGCACGCCGGCTTCTTGGGCGTGCTGGCGGATGAGGTATTCGCCGACGGGGGAGCGGCAGATGTTGCCGGTGCAGACAGTCATGATTCGGTACATGGTTCTAGTGTATCGGTGGGGTGGCGGGCGGGCAGGTTCGGCGGGTGCTCGGGGCGGTGCTGTGTGCGGCGCGGTGACGGGCGGATGCGCTCGCCGCCGGGGCTGTCGCTACCAGAACCGGGCGCGAAAAGGCCCCGCCGACGAAGGGCCGGCGGGGCATTCGGCATATCTTATTCAGAATCTTCAATTGATTCTGAAGCGCCACTCATATTGATGTCTCTCTTGTTCTCTTTATCCGGTGGGCTGAGTTCGAAAAGGTAAGAATCCACTGGAATAGAACGACGAATAATTGTGCCATCAAAGAGAGTGAAGTCTACAACTCCCATGTTAATTAGAGTTTGACTGTCCTTAGATACCCTGAAGTCATGCATGGCAGGGTGCCGGAAAGAAGCTTCTGAAAATATTAGCTTTCCTTCGGTTTTTTCTTCGGTTTCTGGGTTACTTTTTTGTATAGATTTTGCATTTTCAAATTCAGCTTCATTGAAGAAATGTGATTTTTCGAAAGAAATATTGTCTGCGAATGTTGTTCCGTTGAAGTATGTGCTACCACGGAAATTGACACCTGAAAATGTTGAGTCTCCCATAAAATATGAATCATCAAATTTGAACTTTAGGGACTTTTCGTTATTTATAATCTTTAACTTACGTTCATTTTCTTTGTTGCTCAGAATAAATCCAAATTCAGATAGCTCGAAGTAGGCTCCGCTCTCAAAATAGGCTTTTAAAAAGTCTGCTGTATTGCAAAATTTTGTCCTGAAGAAGGATGGGCTTTCATAGAACTTTGTTTCTTGAAACAGTGCTTCATTTTCAAATATCGTGTCCCAAAAAGACGCTCTTTTGAAGCGTGCTTTATAGAATTCTGCTTTTTCATGGAAACGTGAGTCAGAAAATTCTGCTTCCTGACTAAATCTTGTTTCTGAAAAATTTATATTTTCTCCAAAGTATGTTTTGTTGAATTTTGCAATCCCTGAAAACGTAGAAGAAGTAAAACTTGACCCTTCATAAAATACTGAATCCCTGAAGTCAGGTGCGTCAAAGGATAAATTATCTAAGGAATAGAAAATCTGTGATTTATTGAAATCATACTTTAGGTGACTCCAAAATCCGGGAGTTACTTTGAGATTTTCATCGATTTTACTGAGGCGCTTGCTCATCTCTGAGAATATGGTTCGGCGGACTTCCTTCTCCTCACGAAGCTTGAATTGATCTGCTATTAAGTCGCCTTTGTATTTGTTTGTATCTGTCAGTTTCTCCAATAGATCTTGTTTTCCTGCAAGAGGGAAGGGTAAACGAATGTATGAGCATAGGGTGTTGATGATAATCTGTGCTTCTTCTGTTCTGCTATCTTCGCTAGGGACAGTTTTATCATCGGACAACCACTCATCTGCGAGCTTTGCTAGAGTATAGATGCCTCCAAGTCGGACAGTAGATTTATCATCAGCTAGCTGTTCAATTGCTTTGGCGTAGCGGCTACGACGTTCAGCTTTAACTTGTCGGGTGTGGTCAATGTCGTTTTTGTCTTTTTCTTGCAAATTTTTGCGTCGGTTTTCCCAGAGGGTAAGCATCGCTAGGACGCCGCCGGTAGCTGCCAGGATGGCATGGCGGAGCGCCGCTACGCTATCGCCAGCGCTGAATGGTTCTGAGATGAGCAGGGGAAGGCAGAAAGCGCAGAAAGACCCGATAACAGCTATCGAGATAAGAGCTGTGTAAAACCAGTTTCTGCTCCACCAGCTGTGACGCAGGGAAGGCCCACCGGGAGCCTCGTTCGATTTATTCATGTTTCTATCTCCAGCCTTCGCTGATAGGGCTACTCAGTTTTCAGCATAAAGTAAATCTGCTTGACATGGGTTGTGTCTGGTCAAAACCGAAGACCCCGCCAACATAAGGCTGGCAGAGCCTTCTGGAGATGATTCCTATTCGGGGTTGTCATCTTCGCCGTTGTTGGATTCATCTAATGGTTTTGCTGGCTCGCTGGTTCTGCTGTTCTTATCTCTCGGATTGGGGTTGAAGAGTACCGTTCCAAGGGGGATTATGAATGACTTGCCGAGAAGTGTAGCCGTTCCACATTTGATAGCTTTGCTACCTTCATGGACTGTGAAAATGTAGTCCTGCGGATCTACCTGTGCAGAGAACCTGGCAGTGCCGGAGATGCCTGCAAATGTGGGTGCATACTGTCCGAAATATGAGCCATTGAAGTCTACGTATCCGGTGAACTTTGCGTTCTCGAAGTCTGCGTTTCCGGTGAACTTTGCACCCATGAAGTATGTGTTTCCGGTGAACTTCGTGTTCCCGTAGTCTGCGTTTCCGGTGAACTTTGCACCCAGGAAATGCGCGTTTCCGGTGAACTTCGCCCCCAGGAAATTCGCGTTTCCGGTGAACTCCGCTTCCCAGAAGTCTGTGTCTCCGGTGAACTCCGCTTCCCAGAAGTCTGCATTTCTGGTGAACTTCGCGTACTGGAAGGCTGCATTTCTGGCGAACTTCGCCTTCCCGAAGTCTGCGTCTCCGACGAACTTCACGTTCCCGAGGTATACGTCTCCGAAGTGTGCGTTGCCGGTGAACTCCGCACCCCTGAAGCTTATATTGCCGGTGAACTCCGCGCCGCCGAAGTATGTGTTACCGGTGAGCTCCGCGCCGCCGAAACTTATGTTGCAGGTGAACTTCGCCTTCCTGAAGCCAGCGTCTTCGAGGAACTCCGCGTACTGGAAGTCAGCGTTTCCGGTGAACTCCGCACCCCAGAAGTCTGCGTCTTTGGTGAACTTCGCGTTCCTGAAGTCTGCGTTTCTGATGAACTTTGCACCCCAGAAATCTGCCTTTCCGTAGAAGCGGGTGGAGGCAAAATTACCTTGTTCAATGGTGAGATTTTTTAAGGGATAGAAAATGGGCGCCCGGCTGAAATCAAACTCAAAATCACTCCACTTTCCTGGGAAAGTGTCGATTACCGTGCCAATCCCATCCCTAGTAAAGGCACTGCTGCGCTTGCTCATCTCAACAAAGACAGTGCGGCGCACATCCTGCTCTTCGCGAAATGCTGCCTGGTCTTTGGAGAAGTCTCCTTCATAGTTATCAGGCTCTGAATCGCTCTCAAACATCTCTGCTTTTAGTGCCAGGGTGAAGGGTGAACGAATATAGGAACAGAGGCTATTGACAATAACTTGCCCTTCCTTGAGCCGGTCGCTTTCATCCTGAAGACTCTCATCAGCAAGCCACTCATCGACCAAACCCACGAGGGTATAGATACTGCCCAGACGGACAGCCGCTTTCTCGTTAGCTAGCTGCTCGACAGCCTTGGTATAGCGGCTACGGCGCTCTGCATGAACCTGGCGGATATGGTCGCGCTCGTTCTTCTCCGCATCCTGCTCATTCTTCTTGATGTCGGCATCAATTTTGAGGCGGTCACCCTGGTTCTTCCAGTTTGTTTGCAGAAGAGTCAGAACCGCAATAATACCGCCAGTGACGTACAGAAGATGCAGACGCAGCTGATCCGAACTGCCAGAGCTCATGCCGCAGTGCACCCAGAGAAACCAGGGCAGAAGAATCGCAGCTGCACCACCGCCCAGGCCGGAGCCAATGAGGAGCGTAATAAAGTACCGGATATACCAAGGCGTCTCCTGAGCTTTCGGGATTACCTGGCTTTCTGGAGTGGATGATGTGTTATTGCTGGGCACGAGATTCTCCTGTCCTCTCTGATAGGAACGTTCACCTTCCAGCATAGGGTAAACCTGTTTGCCGTGAATGGCGCACGGTCATCAACGAGGGACCAGCCTGATTGAGAGGCGCAGGCGGGGTTTCTCGGCAGCTGTAGCAGGCAACGAGGAATGGAATCTCAAAATGACCGATATTGTTTCTCTCGATGGATGCAATAGGGGCGTAATTAGTATTGTCATGTTGTTATGCCTTAAGAAATGCGCTACATTATTAGGTATACGGTCATATGTACACGGCATGTCCTTATATACAATGACCATAAAATAAACGTGGAGCTACCAGCAATGTTGGAGCATTACCAGTAGCGCCACGTAAATTGCCCTTAGTAGAGATGCGGAGCTGCAAACTTAAGCACCTCTACTAGACCGATGAACAGGGTTGCTAAATAGCTACCCCGTTCAACGAGTAGCCAGAAACGGTTCTCGTCCATAGGAGTTCACCTCCTCTCTATTTAATTAGAGTCTCAGGGACAACGCGGAATTGAGTTGTCACTGCTGATTTTATCAGATGACATACATTCCGCGGATTTTTGTTACCCAATTTAAGTTTTATTTATCTCAGACGTGGCGTAATACCACTGGAAAGCGATGAACAAATCCGGGTAGATAAGAATCGAAAAACCCCGCTAGAGCATACTCGCTCAAGCGGGGTTTTTCGCGCCGTTTTTATTTTCGACGTTGCTGCTCGGTGGTGTCCACTACGTGCACGAAGGACCCCACCACACGTTCAACGTGGCGGGGCCTTCACATAGTTACTGCGCGGGCTCACTCAGGCGCGTGTACTCCTTCTGCCGTGCATCCCAGGAATCCGGGTCGAATAGCACCGCCCCGACCGGGATACGGTACCCTACACCGTTCAGCCCGGCGGTACCCAGCGGAATAGGCTGGCTGCCCTCGTACACCGCGAAATTATGCGCCTCCTGACCAGCAGGCAGCATAGCGAATCGCGCCCGGCGCATCTCGCCCGAGTCAGCATCCTCAACAGCGAAGGCTGGCGGGCTCTTCACGAAAGACACCTCGCAGAAATCTGCAACGCCCATAAAGGACGCGCCATAGAACTCCGCGCCTGCCTCAAATGCCGCATCACGGAACCCAGCGAGCCCCTCAAACGTAGCCCGGCTAAAGTGCGCATCCCCGTAGAAGGTTGCCGCGTTAAACCCGGCATGCCCCTCAAAGACCGCCTCACGGAACTCCGCAACTCCCGCAAAATCCGTCCTGAAGAAGCTTGCATTACCGCCAAAAGACGACCTAAAGAACCCAGCGTTCCCTTCAAAGGAAGCACCGCTAAAGCCCGCATCCGCCGTAAATGCAGCATCGCGGAAGTCAGCGTGCCCTCCAAAAGAAGCCTCGCGGAAGTCAGCATTAGCATTGAATGCCACCCAGCGGAAGAATGCATCACCAGCAAAGCGCGCGTTACTAAAGTCCGCCGTTCCCATGAAAGTTACGTCGCTAAAACGCGCATCCTGGTCAAAGACCGCCCGGGTAAAGTTTGCATCGCCCACAAAAGCTGTCCCGCTGAAATCTGAACCGTTGCAGAACCTCGCCGCAGAGAAATCGGCGTTCTCAAGAGTCAGACCGTCGAGAGGGTAGAAGACGACCGCCCGGCTGAAATCGAACTCAAAGCCGCTCCACGCGCCGGGAACAACAGCCACCTCGCCCTTCTCATTTTCAGCAAGGGTGCTGCTACGCTTACTCATCTCAACGAAGACGCTGCGGCGAACATCCTGCTCACCACGAAAAGCCGCCAGATCCGTAGCGAAATCACCCGCATAGTTAGCGGGCGGCGTATCGGATTCAAAAGCTTCTGCCTTGAACGCCCGCGAGAACGGCGAACGAACATAAGCGCAGAGGGCATTGACGATGACCTGCCCCTCCTTCTGCCGCGCCTCAACGCTGAGCTGCTCGTCAGCGAGCCACTCATCCACCAGACCCGCAAGAGTGCTGATGGCGCTCGCACGGACTGCCGGATTCGGATACGCCAGATGCTCAACTGCCTTGCTGTAACGGGTACGGCGCTCGGCATGCACCCGCTGGGGGTGTTCCAGCTTTTTCTGGGCGTTCATGCGGTGGAACTCCCCAAGAAAGAGAACACCCAGCAGGGTGCCGGTGATGAAGAAAATGAACGGCTGAACCTCAAAATAGGCGATGTCAGTGTCAAAGGCGAAAGGCATAAAACCCGCCGCGACAATGCCCAAGAGAGCGATAGCCCAAACCCAGGTGCGGAAGCTAGACAGCTTCCCCTTGAGATTGCCGAACTGCGCGGCGAGCGGGAAAAACAGAATGACGACTGCGCAAGCTATCAGCCAAACCCACGCGGTGCTGGGGGCCAGATGCATGTGGTTCTCCTGTCATCGTTGAAAGGGGCGGGTCATACTCAGCATAAGGTAAAGCTGCTGGGCTTGGGTGGTTTCTGGTCAAAAGCAATAACCCCGCCAGCGCTGGATGCACGGGCGGGGTCTGTGTGCGGGAGCTTCCCCGACGGCGGGGGAGTGCTAGGTTTTACTGTGCGGGCTCACTGAAGCGGGTG
Source organism: Rothia sp. HMSC062H08 (assembly GCF_001810775.1). Taxonomy (NCBI): domain Bacteria; kingdom Bacillati; phylum Actinomycetota; class Actinomycetes; order Micrococcales; family Micrococcaceae; genus Rothia; species Rothia sp. HMSC062H08. Next base: position 82,992 of record NZ_KV802666.1, on the reverse strand, counting down.
TACTCCTGCTTCTCCTCGTCCCAGGAATCCGGGTCGTACAGCACCGCACCGAGAGGCAGAACGAACGTTCTATTATGAAGCTCTGCCTCGCCGCAGCTGAAACCGTGCGGGCTCTCCGGGCGCGCCTCGAACAGGTAATCCTGCGGATCCGCCTGCGCAGAGAACCGTGCCCTCTGCAGCCGCCTATCCAAAGCCTCAAAGGACGGCTTAACATACATGAAGCTAGTCTGCCTGAAATCTGCCCGCTGACCGAACGTCGCATCCGCGAAGTAGGCGCCCTCAAAGCTCGCCCCGTTGAAGCTCACCTCCCGCGCGAACGTCGCCTTGTAGAAGCCGACATGCGCCGTGAACGTCGCCCTACTAAAGTCGGCATCCTGCGCGAAGGCCGCGTTATCGAAGTTCGCTCGCTGCGGGAAGTCCATCTCATAGCGCGTCCTCGGAAGCGCAATAAAAGACGCCCGGCTGAACGTGGCGTCGCCGTCGAACCGCGCCCCACCAAAATCCTCGTACTGCGTGAAGGTCGCCCCGCTAAAGTCCGCCGCGCTCGCAAAGCGTACGTTGCTGAACATTGCGGACTGCTTGGTGACTACACCGGCAAAGCGCGCGACCCCGCCGAACAGCGACTTGGAGAACACCGCCGGGCGGTTGAAGACCGACGCGGCGAAGTGCGCTTCATCGTGGAACGTGGAGGCAGTGAATATTGCCTTTCCCTTAAAGGTGACCGCCGCGAAGCTGGCTATGCCTGCGGTGTTCAAGCGCGAGAAGTTGGCATCGGACTCGAAGGAGGCTACCGCGAAGTCAGCCACAGCTGAAAAGACCGCATCTGAGAAATCAGCCTCGCCGGTGAAGGTTACGGTTCCGAAGCTTGCCACGTCCGCAAAATGCGCCCCGCTGAAAGTTGCCGCGCCTGCGAAGTGTGCGGCGCTGAAGCCCACCCAGTCGTTGAAGTTCGCGCCGTGGAAGGATACGTCAGCGGTGAACTGTGCCGCCGAGAAGCTGGTGTCACCGTGGAAGGTTGAACCAGAGAAATCCGCTTGTCCGTAGAAGGTTGCGGAGGCGAAGTCGGCGTTCTGAAAGTGCAGCTGCCGCAACGGGTAGAAGATGGGCGCACCACCAAAGTCGAAGCGCAGGTCAGCCCACATTGGTGATATTTGCGGCACCGCGTGCTTGCCTTCTCCGGTGCTCTTCTCGTTGCTCCCTGCGACTGCGGCGAGGCGGCGGCTGAGCCCCATGAAGACGGTGCGGCGCACCAGCTGCTCTTCGCGTAGTGACTCCTGATCGCGCGTAAAGTCGCCTTCGTACCTTTCGGATGCCTCGTCTGATTCTAGGACAAGCCGTTTCTGCGCGAGGGGGTAGGGCGTGCGGATGCATTCGGTTAGCGCGTCGATGATGGTCTGGGCTTCTTCGCGGCGTACTTGCGTGGGGAGAGAGGCGTCGGTGAGCCATCCGTCCGCGAGGTTTACGAGCGTGAATACCGCGCCGAGGCGTACGGCGGGTTGTCCGTCGAGGAATTGTTCGAGAGCGTGCGTGTAGCGTTTGCGCCGCCCAGCCGGCTGGTTGCGTGCCGGGGTGTTTTTGCGTTGCCGTAGCGCGGTGAAGAGTTTGTTGAGGTTCATGGGGGTGTGCCCTTCCTGCTCCGGTGCTGGCTTATATCCAGCATAGGGGAGGACCCCGCCCCTGCGCGCTTTCCCCTTTAGATTAGAACCTGAATATCTCAATAAAAAGATTAGCCCTGCCACACAGAGTGTGGCAGGGCTAATCTTTTTATGCCGGTCCGGCTATTGGGTTATCTGGGTCATTATCAAATAAATATGACCCAATCGGAATTTTATATGCTTTTAACTTATTATTTCGAGGGTCTCTGAGTTTTTTCCTTCTGCAAGGAATCGAATTCTGGGAAGTTGTGAACCGATGACTTGAATGGACTGTAAATTTTGCATCTTTAAAATCAGGTGACGAATTCTTGAAAAGAATATTTTCAAAATTTGATTCTTCGTAAAAAACTGTCCTGATAAAATCTGCCCCATCATTGAATTCAATATTCTCAAAATGTAATTTTCCTTCGAACTTTGCATCGGAGAATTCCGCTTTTTCTTTGTATTTAGGGCTAGTGATTTTATTGAGTGCAAAAGAATTATTGGGATTTTGGATGAAGGATGTATCACCTGTAAACGTTGAGTTGTAGAAGGATACCTCTTTAAAGAAATATAAATCTATAAATTTATTGATACCGCAAAAATGGACATCGGAAAAATCTGCATCTTCATCAAATCTAGATTCATAAAAACAAGTTTCTTGCTGATTTATTGATGTGGAGCTGCCAAGAATAGCCCCCTTGAAATAAGACTTATCATCAAAGGATACGTTTTTAAACTTGGTATTCATCCAGACAGCAAGCCCGGAAAAAATGGCTTCACCCTGAAAATTTGTTTTATTGTAAAATTCTACAGACTTTAGGAAAATTGCATCGTTGAACTTTGCTTTGCGGTGAAAAACGGTTTTCTCAAAGTGTACATCTGTTTGAAATTCGGTGTTAATGAACAGGGAGTCTTCGTGGAAATCCACTTGTTTAAAGTAAATCTTGTGGGAATTATTGTTTGAGTAGGAATGTATATATGAAAAATTCGCAGTTTTTTTGAAATGAGTATTTGTAAATTTCGCATCACTCATAAAAGTTTCGTTAAAAGATTCTATCTTTTTGGTGCTAAAATCTGCAATTCCTTCAAAAAGGACTTTATTAAATGAAATTTCTTTATGGAACTGTACGTCGTTGAAGGTGGCTTGTGCTCCGAAAACAGTTTTTATGTCGCTTTGGGCAGAGAAGTCAGCTGATTCATTAAAGGTTACTTCGGTAAATTTTGCTTCTTGGGAGAAATGTGTACCGTTGAAGGTGGCCTTTCCGTCAAAGGTTGTTTTTGCGTTATCTCGAGTAGAGAAGTCTGCTACTTCAATAAAGGTCAGCTCATCAAAATGTGTTTCGCTGCTGAAATTAGCTCCGTTGAAAGACGCCTTGCCGACAAAGGTGGTTTTTGCATCCTTTTGGCTGGAGAAGTCAGCTTTTCCGTTGAAGGTTACTTCGTTGAAATCTACGTCTTTGATAAAGGTCGATCCTCTGAAATCTGCATTACTGTAGAATTTGGCGGATGTGAAAACACCTTTCTCAATTTTGAGGTTATTGAGGGGGTAGAAAATTGGTGCCCTGGTGAAATCGAAATTGAATTTACTCCAAATGCCAGGGGTGGTGGTTAAATTTTCGTTTTCAAAAGTGACTTTACTGAAGCGGTCACTCATCTCAGAGAAAATAAGACGACGAACCTCGGACTCATTTTTAAGTGTATCCTGGTCTGTGAAGTTTAGGGCTCCTATGTTCTTAAGGTTTTCTTCTGTATATTCCCCGGGCATGGTGCGTACATATTTGCAAAGAATATTTATGATTGTTTGAGCTTCTTTCTTTGCCTTCTTTTTTAGCTTCTTCAATTCTTCCTTATCGTTGCTGAGGTCTTTGTAATCTAACCAGGCATCGGCAAGTTTGGCTAGTTTAGGTACAGCTGCATAAGCAGCCCTCACATTGCTGCTGTTAAGCTCCGCAACAGCTTTATCGAAACGGTCGTTGTAGGAATCATGGAGCTGGCGAATATGGTCTCGAGCATCTTTTTATTTTTGCATATTCATCTGCTCTTTTTCAAGTTCACTCTTTTGATGCGTTATATAGTAGCCGAATATTGCAATAATGCCACCAGTAATAGTGAGCAATGCGGTTGTCAACAGTGCGCTATTGTCGATAAGTTTTGCGATATTCATAATCATTGGAATAAAGATTGCAAGCATTCCACCAAAAGCGACAATAGTTGTAAAAAATTGCGGCTGACTATTGTTGAATGATTTTATGATAGCTAATCTTTTGTTATATGCCTTGCGGGCAATATTAGTGATATAGAAAATAGTTAAAATGGATAGGGATAATCTAATGATGTCAATCCAAAAAGAATCCCAATGTGGAAAGGCGAGAAAATGAACAATGGTAATTATGCAGATTAGTATGGGAAGTATATAATCCTTCCCTGCTTGTGGTTTTAATATTGATGATAAGACATCTAATGGGCTATCTGGTGTATCGGAAGCGATATCTTTCGTTTGGTGGTATTTGTGCTCCGGGGTGTAGTCCTCTGGCATGAGATTCTCCTGTCTACTTTGAGAGGATATGGTCGTAACCAGCATACGGCAGGCGGGTACTCTCAAGCCACAGGTGAAGGTTAGGGAATTGCGCGTCGGACAAGCAGAGATACCTCCATAAAGTGAGCGATGGTGCTTGCAAACAGACCCTCTCTATATAAGGGGAGCGAATCTCTGATGTCTCGCTGCGATGCCTCACAGTGGGTGCTCGTACTTGAGACGCCTGCACGAAGCGCACCCCTAGCAGCACTGCCAGGGGCCTAGCCTCCAGCCCTAAAAATCACCCAGTGCGCCCTATGTAGGGTGCCCTCATGCCACCTTCCGGCACCTCTCGCACCCCAATTTTTCGGTTTTTCACCCCTTTTTTAAAGATTTTTAAAAATTTTTTCGCACCGAGTGCCCGTCGGTGTCTGCCGTGCGCTGAACCGTCTCGTCGCACCCTCGCCTGGGCCGAAAACCCCGGAATCCCGCGGCAAAACGCCCCGTCCGCGTCCCATTCGTGCCTCGTCGCCGCCCCAAAATCCCCCGCAAAACACCCCTCCAGAGCCCCGAAAACCCCACCCCTCACGCCCCTCCGCATAAAAAAATTGAGTAAAGTTCGCTCAACTCTATTGACACCCCCTCCGAGAGAGTGCATACTTGAGTACATGAGGCTCAAGGAGCCGCGCAGACCACCCCACGCGGGGCGGCACGCGTAGCACCGACCGCCTCCAAAACTTTCAAACTATCCCGCCTCGCATTAGAAGAAGCGGGGCACTAACACCTAAGGAGTGAATAAACATATGGCACGTGCAGTAGGTATTGACCTCGGTACCACCAACTCGGTCGTAGCAGCACTGGAAGGTGGCGACCCGGTCGTCATCGCTAACGCAGAGGGTACCCGCACCACCCCCTCCGTCGTCGCATTCTCCAAGGACGGCGAGGTTCTGGTCGGTAGCGTCGCAAAGCGTCAGGCAGTGACCAACGTCGACCGCACCATCTCCTCCGTCAAGCGCCACATGGGCACCGACTGGACCACCGAGATTGACGGCAAGAAGTACACCCCGCAGGAAATCTCCGCTCGTATCCTCATGAAGCTGAAGGGTGACGCAGAGGCATTCCTGAACGACAAGGTCACCGACGCTGTCATCACCGTCCCGGCATACTTCAACGACGCTGAGCGTCAGGCAACCAAGGAAGCCGGCGAGATTGCAGGCCTGAACGTCCTGCGTATCGTCAACGAGCCCACCGCCGCAGCACTCGCATACGGCCTGGACAAGGGTAAGGAAGACGAGCTCATCCTGGTCTTCGACCTCGGTGGCGGTACCTTCGACGTCTCCCTGCTGGAAGTCGGCAAGGACGACGACGGCTTCTCCACCATTCAGGTTCGCGCAACCAGCGGTGACAACCGCCTCGGTGGTGACGACTGGGACCACCGCGTCGTCGAGTGGCTGCTCGCACAGGTGAAGGCAAACACCGGTGCTGACCTGTCCAAGGACAAGATTGCTCTGCAGCGTCTGCAGGAGGCAGCTGAGCAGGCTAAGAAGGAGCTGTCCAGCGCTTCTAGCACCAACATCTCCCTGCAGTACCTGTCCGTGACCCCCGAGGGCCCCATCCACCTGGATGAGAAGCTGACCCGCGCAAAGTTCGAGGAACTGACCCGCGACCTGCTCGAGCGCACCAAGAAGCCCGTGCTCGACGTAATCAAGGAAGCTGGCGTGTCCATCTCTGAGATTTCTGAGGTCATCCTGGTTGGTGGCTCCACCCGTATGCCCGCTGTTGCTGAGCTCGTCAAGGAGCTCACCGGCCGCGAGCCCAACAAGGGCGTGAACCCCGACGAGGTCGTGGCAATGGGTGCAGCACTGCAGGCAGGCGTGCTGAAGGGCGACCGTAAGGACGTTCTGCTGATCGACGTCACCCCCCTCTCCCTCGGTATCGAGACCAAGGGCGGCGTGATGACCAAGCTGATCGAGCGCAACACCGCAATCCCGACCAAGCGTTCCGAGACCTTCACCACCGCAGAGGACAACCAGCCCTCCGTGACCATTCAGGTCTTCCAGGGTGAGCGTGAGTTCACTCGCGACAACAAGAACCTGGGTACCTTCGAGCTGACCGGCATTGCCCCCGCACCCCGTGGCGTGCCCCAGATTGAGGTCACCTTCGACATTGACGCAAACGGCATCGTGCACGTCTCCGCAAAGGACAAGGGCACCGGCGCTGAGCAGTCCATGACCATCACCGGCGGTACCTCCCTCTCCAAGGACGACATCGACCGCATGGTCAAGGACGCAGAGGCACACGCTGAGCAGGATAAGGCACGCCGCGAGGCTGCTGACACCCGCAACGCAGCTGAGTCCGTCGCATACTCCGTCGAGAAGCTCCTGAAGGAGAACGGCGACAAGCTGCCCGAGGACGTCAAGACCTCCGTTCAGGGCGATGTCGACGAGCTGAAGAAGGCACTCGAGGGCGACGACGACGCAGCAGTGAAGTCCGCATTCGAGAAGCTGCAGGCATCCCAGTCCAAGCTGGGCGAGGCACTCTACGCAGCAGCTCAGGCTGAGGCATCCGAGTCCAAGCCCGCCGCTGATGAGGACGTTGTCGACGCCGAGGTTATCGACGAAGACGAGAAGAAGTAATCATGGCTGAGCAGGAAAACACCACCCCCGACCCGCTGGAGGAGGCATTCAACGCCCCCGCAGCGGAAGGCCACCCCGAAGCTGAATCGGTCGAAAGCCCCGAGGAAGCTGCGGAAGCCGTCGAGGCTGAGCTCCAGGACGCCGTAGAAGCAGAATCTGCTGATGCGGCACTCGCCGCGGAGCGTCTGGACTCCCTGCTTCGCCTGCAGGCCGAGTTCACTAACTTCAAGAACCGCACCGCCCGCGAAAAGGAGCAGCTGCGAAACTTCGTAATCGGTGACCTGGTCGGCGCACTGCTGCCGGTGCTCGACGATATCGACGCCGCACGTAAGCACGGCGACCTGCAGGAAGGCCCCTTCGCCTCCATCGCTACCAAGCTCGAAGAGCTGCTCGGCAAGCAGGGCGTGGAGCGTTTCGGTGAAGTAGGCGACGCCTTCGACCCGAATATCCACGAAGCTGTTCTGCAGCAGCCCACCGACGAGGTGGCTGAGGATCATGTCTCCATGGTTCTGCGTTACGGCTACCGCGTGAACGACCGTGTGGTTCGTACCGCGCAGGTGGCTGTGGCTGTCGCACCGTAAGGTGGTCGGCTCAGCATTGGCTGAATAACTAACGACGGGCGGGTGCTCTCCCTGGTGGGGGAGTGCCCGCCCTGTTGTTTGCCTGGGCTGCTGGCTTGGACTGTTCGCCCGGTGCGCCTGTTCTGCCGGGGTTGTTATACCCGGTGTGTTGGCGCGGGTTTTGGCGAGCTGTGGTGGCGGTTAAAGGCTTGTAGGGGCGCTATTTTTTGGGCTCAGCCCTTTCAAAATTGAGTCAAGTAGACTAAACTTTTATATAGAGTATTAAGACAAGCACGCGGTGCCCCTGCAAGCCGTCCCGTAACCGAGGAGGGCGGCGCATCACCGCAGAAGGAGAAACACAACATGGCAAGTGAAAACTGGCTAACCGACGACTTCTATAAGGCACTGGGTGTCAGCGAAGACACAAGCGAAAGCGACATCAAGAAGGCGTACCGCAAGCTCTCCCGCAAGTACCACCCGGACCTGAACCCCGGCGACGCCGCAGCAGAGAAGAAGTTCAAGGAAATCTCGGAAGCATACGACGTGCTCTCCGATAAGAAGCAGCGCGAAGAGTACGACCAGATTCGCCGCTACGGCGCATCTGGTATGGGCGGCTTCGGCGGAGGTGGCTTTGGCGGTGGAAGCTACACCGGCTACCCCGGCGCGGACGCATTCGGCGGCTTCAGCAACGGCGGCGCAGGCATCAACATTGACGACCTGCTCGGCGGCCTCTTCGGCGGTAGCGCCGGCGGCTCCCGACGCTCCGCAGGCTTCACCAGCGCCGACTTCGGCGGCATGGGTGGCGGCGGTTTCGGCGGCGCACAGCACACAGCACCCGAAGAAAGCACCACCAGCACCCGCATCAGCCTCGCCCAGGCATACACCGGCGCAACCGTGACCGTGTTCCTGCCGGACGGCTCCCACACCGAGGCACGCATCCCCGCAGGTATCAAGGACGGCCAGAAGGTCCGCCTGCGCGGCAAAGGCCTGCGCGGCGGCGACCTGAAGGTCACCGTGCGCGTCTCCGATGACTCCGTGTACTCGCGCGAGGGCAACAACCTGGTTATGCGTGCACCCGTCACCCTCGCTGAGGCCGTCGACGGCGCCGTCATTGAGGTGCCCCTGCCCGACGCATCCACCGTGAAGCTGCGCCTGGCACCCGGCCAGGTCGGCCGCCGACTGCGCGCTAAGGGCCGCGGCTTCAAGGCTAAGGGCGGCGACGGCGACCTGCTGGTCATCCCGGAGATTGTTCTGCCCACTGAGCTGAGCGCAGAGGCGCAGGAAGCGTTCGATAAGTTCGTAAAACTGGCACCGCAGGAGAACCCGCGTAAGGATCTGTTGAAGAAGGCGAAGTAAACCATGGCATCTCGAGAATCATCATCTAAGTCCCGTAGCGGCAAGCCGTTGCACAGCGTGGACCTGCCGGTTTTCGTGATTTCTGTGGCGGCTGAGCTGGCGGGCATGCACCCGCAGACCCTGCGCCAGTACGACCGCATCGGCCTGGTCCAGCCTTCGCGTGCGCCCGGTAAGGCGCGCCGCTATTCGCAGCGTGACGTGAACCGTCTGCAGCAGATTCAGCAGCTCTCTCAGGAGGGCGTCTCCCTGGAGGGTATTCGCCGCATTATTGAGCTGGAGTCCCTCGTGGAGGAGCAGCAGGAGCAGATTGCGGCGTTGCAGCGTCAGGTTGAGGACGCGAAGGTGAAGCTGGGCATGGCGGAACGCGTGTTCGCCGCAGGTACCAGTGGCGATGTGGTGCATATTGCCCGCGGTACCCGCCCGGCGCCTCGTCAGCGTTCTTCGGCTGTGGTGCTGTACCGTCAGCGTCACCAGCCTGCTACGGCGGATGACGCGAAGTCGCCGCGCTAAACCGGCTACACTTGGATAAACGGCACGGCTGATTAGCTCATCTGCGCTAGTCAGCTGCTCATATAGGCTTGTGCGTCTTCGTGTATACGCCGCGTGAGGGAGGTTGACTTCCTCCTCCTTGCGAACAAAGAGGACTCCTGCCAGCCGCATACCCTACAGGTATGCGGCTCTCGGTGGGTTAACAGCGTCAACAGCAACAGCACCCGCAAGCAGGCGTCTTACGTCCCTCTTCTGTTCGTTTAAACTCTCCGCAAGTCCTGCGGCGAGCATAATATTCACACACGCATTAGCATCTCGATCTAAGCGCATACCACACTTGGTACACGCCCATTCACGGATATTCAGCGGCTTTCTACCGCCCGGCTCACCACACACAGAACACAGCTGCGACGTGGGGGCAAACCGGTCAGCAAAGACCACCATGCGATGACGTTCATCAGCCTTCTCTTCTATCAGACGGCGTAATAAACCCCATGAGGCATCCAATACCGACTTACCTAAACGGGTACGCGACAGACCAGCCACATTCAGGTTCTCCAGGGCGATGACTTGGTTCTCGTCCACCACCTTGTTTGCTACCTGATGCGCGTAATGGCTCCTTGTATTGCGTACCTTGGCGTGAGCTTTGGCTAGGCGGATGCGTTGCTTTTCGTAGCGGTTGCTACCGCGCTTTTTACGGGAGAGCTGACGTTGAAGCGTAGCAAGACGTGCCGCTGCCTTCTTTAAAGGGCGGGGGTTCTCAAAGAACACCCGTTCACCCTCAGAATTGACAGCTACGGCCAGGCGATTCAGGCCTAGGTCAACACCGACAGCGTATGCAGAAGGCTCCGGTATCTGAATATTTTCAGCAGGCACATCCACAACAAATGAGACATAGTACTTCCCATCCGGCTCACGAATGAGTGTGACTGAGGATGGCTCAGCAGGTAGAGGGCGTGACAGCACGAACCGCACATTTCCAATTTTGGCCAAGCGCACAAAACCGACTCGATGAGTTGTTTCATGCACTATAAACCCGGAGTTCTTCGTAAACCTTGCTGACTGGCGGTGACTGCGCTTTTTAAAGCGCGGTGCATGAGCGCCGCGTTTACCTTTGCGCTGGCCAGTGACAGTAGCAAAAAAAGCCTTATAGGCTTTATCCAAGTCACGTAAGGCTTGTTGTAGGGGTACGGAGGAGACCTCACTCAGCCAGAATCGTTCCTCGGTTTTCTTTAACGCAGTCAGGCGTGCGGACAGTTCAGCGGCTGAAGGTTTAGTGCCGGTGAGCCGGTAGGTCTCTAGTGCGTGGGCTAAAGCGTCGTTGTAGGTTACGCGCACGCATCCAAAGAGTCGGGCAATAGGTTCGACCTGGCCCGGTTTTGGGTATGCGCGGTATCGGTAACGCTTCAACATAACATCTCCATTATATACTTGGTGTCATGGCAGATAATGCAGACATTCGCACTGGAAGACAAGCTATCTGGGATCTTCATGTCCAGTTGGTGTTTGTAACTAAATACCGTCGATATGTCTTCACAGATGACATGTTGAAAACCTGTGAAAACATCATGCGGGACGTATGTAAAAACTTCGGCGCAACCTTGGAAGAGTTCAGCGGAGGGGCCAATCACGTTTACTTGCTGGTGGGATACCCTGCAACAGTTGCTGTTTCCAAGTTGGTCAATTCCCTCAAAGGTGTTTCCTCGCGTATCTTACGGCGAGATTACGCGGATGAGATTGCCCCTTACCTGTTGGATGGGCATCTGTGGTCACGCTCGTATTACGCAGGCTCTGCTAGTGGTGCTCTATCGCAAGCCGCGCTAACCGGCTACACTGGGATAAACAGCCCGGCTGTTCTAGCTTGTCTAGGCTAGTCAGCTACTTATATAGACTTGTGCGTCTTAGCGTCATACGAAGCGAGGGAGGGTAGACCCCCGCCCCGCATGCACTTGGACCCACACACAAGGAGGTGAGGCTCCCCGAACGAACGGGGAGCCTCACCTGCTTGGTTATATAGTTGGAGATAGCATAGTTGGACTAACAAGTTCGGGGTATTGAGATGGAAGAGGGGTTGGCAGAGTGAAAAATTTGTTCGTCTGGAACACCTTTATGCAGTGGAAGCCAGTAGCTATCAAAGAGCAGAAAGTTACTGAGAATCAGGCAGGGTCTGGCGATGCAGCAACTGATAATAATCGGGCACCGGCTGAGGCCCAAGCACCAGCTCCGGTTGAGCAGGGCGTGAGTTATGAGGAGAGATGGAGACTTGTTCAGTACTTCTCCGATTGGATTAAAAATGCTGACGTAAGAATCCAGATGCTGTTGGCCGTCCAGGGCTTTATCGTAGCGGCTTATGGCTCACTCATCCCTGCTATGGATAAAAATAATAGCTTTTGGAATTTATGGACGTATTTTTGGGTAGTTTCATTTGTTGTTAGTGTGATTACCTCTTTCGGGATTGGATTTCTTCAGTTTCCTAATAGAGAAGTTGGAGGAGCTGAAGGAAACGTATTTTTTTATGGGTCATACGAAAATAGTAACCAAAGATATATTTTGAAAAATGTTTCATTCGATAAAAGGGATGAATATCTCAATGGTCAACTAGTGAAGCTTGCAAATATTGCAAATACTAAATTTAAAAATGTCCAGAAACTTCAGACCTCAGTATTTTTAAGTTCGCTCTTCTTGGTGCTGTCAGCGACTGGATTTATCCCATGGATTTCTACAATTTTCTATGAATGGCCGGTATGTTCTGCTCTGGTTATTGCTCTTGTAATTAGTGTTCTTGTAATTATTGGTCTTTGGATGTCATATAAAAAGAAAGTGAAGTAGGCTTGATTAGTGCTGATTATGTAGATAATAGGTCCATCGATTCTGGAAGGGCTGGGGGTGGATTTCACGCTATATTGGTATGTGGTGTTGATATTAGTGAATCAACTGCTTTAAAAATTAAGTATCCTATTTCTGGTGTCGGCGTAATATCAACCTTTATGGAAAGCTTCGATAAAGGTCTGAGGGAGTCGAATCATCAGGTTGAATCTGGCGTCGATACAGGGTGGTTCTTATGGAGAGTCAGGGGCGATGAGCTGGTGTATCTCCGAACCATACCTATTGGAGACGACGGCAGGCCTGAACCGGTAGCTATTGGAGAGGCATTGCAGCAATTTATTGCATCTCTTGAATCAGTTTCTCCCAGTCAGATTCCTGGTTCGTCATACACCCTAAAACTGCGTAGCTACGCTTTTCTTCTTCATTCGCAAGGGAACCCCTGGGATTATCGCTGGAATCTTATGCCTAAGGATTGGAATAACAATCTAAAAGGTAAGGAGGATTTAAAAAATCAGGTAGGAAGTTTGGGTATTGGAAGTTTCGCTGACCTAAAATCCTTCAGTGATTGTAGAATTAATCTCCGAGAGATTCAAAAAGACTATTTTATAGATTTTATCGGAGCTGATGTTGATCTTGGATTTAGGGTTGCAGAGCAATCTGAGGCACATCGAATGATTCTATCGCCCTATTTGGCTTATCTTGTAATGGTGGGTCTTGAAAAAAATAAGATAAGTCCATTTAGTATATATTCTATGGGAGAACGTGAGCTAAAAGGGTGCACCATTAAAGAAACTGGTCTTGTTGAGTACCCTCTGTATTATGTCCCTATAGGAAATTTCTCGATTCTTGAAGAACTTACTGGTGCACCCATGCAGATTAATATTTCGAAAGAAATAAAGAAGCTGGAAGAGTTTGAAAAATCTAGAAATGACTCCTACCGATTTATCTACGAGAAGGCTTTGAAACATGCGTCGGCTGATGAATCATAGGGTTTAGCTATAGAAGAATCCGTATATGAACAAGGAGGTGAGGCTCCCCGAATGACCGGGGAGCCTCACCTGCTTTAACGTATAAGTCGCGTACTAACGCTGCCCCGCTTACTTGCGGCGGTAGGTCAGATCGTGCGCGCGGCGGCCCGCCTCCTGAGCCTTACGCTCAAAGCTGGTGAGGGTACGACCCTCCCAACGCGGAGCCCAACCACCCAGCGGATCCTCCTCGGTCGCACCGGCGCCGGGGTTCACGTTCTCAAAGTCGGGGTGCGCCTCCAGAACCTCACGCATGACCAGGGCGTACTCCTCCCAGTCAGTCGCCAGACGCCAAATGCCGCCGGGCTTGAGCACGCGCGCAACCTTATCAGCGAACGCCGGGGACACCAGGCGGCGCTTGTGGTGGCGGGACTTGTGCCAGGGGTCCGGGAAGAACACCCACAGCTCGTCCACGGAGTTCTCCTCAAGCATGTTGTCGAGCAGCTCGGGTGCGTTCGCCTGAGCTACACGCACGTTCTCCACGCCGGCGTTGCCCATCTTCAGCAGCAGGTCCGCGATGCCGGGGGTGTACACCTCAACGGCGAGGAAGTTCGCCTCGGGCACCTCAGCTGCGCGGTGCACGATTGCCTCGCCCAGACCGGAACCGATCTCGACGACCTGGTACGCCTCACGGCCGTAAATCTTAACCGGGTCGAAGGTCGCCTCGGGCGCGACGGAGGTGTCGGTGCGCAGGCGCGGAATGTCCAGCACGTGGGTGGGGGAGTAGGTGTCCCACGCCTTCTGGCGGCGCGCGGTGAGGCGGTCGCCGCGGCGGACGAAGGAGTAGGGCTGGCGGAAGAATTCCTCGGGAACCGGCTTCTTGGCCTTTTCTTCGGTGGATTCGGGTGCCTGGCTAGGCTGCGTGTTCTCAGTAGACATACCTAAAAGAATAGCGTAGCGCCGCTATACCGTGCGGTTTCGCGGCGTGCGGGGCTGGCGTGACGCTGAGCTAACCGGGCGCGGGGTAGGGAGCGTGCGCGGTCTGCGAGGCATAGAAAATCGGCGCGCATAGAAATTCGGTGCGCATAGAACTTCAGCAGGCACGCAAAAGTGCGGCGGGAACGAATACTGTTCCCGCCGCACTTTCGTGAGGTCGTCTGAGTGAGTTAGCGTGTGGGGCTTACTTCTTGGAGCCCAGCAGCGCCAGACCCGCGCCGAGCATCACGATGTTGTTTGCGAGCTGCTGGCCGTCCTGGGTGGGGCGGAAGTACTCGTCGTGCATGTCCGGGTTGCGGAAGTACATGGTCATCAGGTTTGCCGCGAATGCGGTCAGGCCTGCACCCGCCAGGCGGGAGGGGACGAAGGGGGTCAGCAGGGTTGCGCCGAGTGCGGTCTCTGCGCCGGAGATGAGCTTACCGAAGGTTGCTGCGTCCAGCTTGGAGACTGCGGGAACACCGGTTGCCGCCATCTGCTGCAGGAAGGCGTAGGTGCCTTCGTCTGCCTTGAGCTTCTTGACGCCTGCGTCGAGGATGAGTGCGCCGGCGGTGAGTCGCAGTACTGCGTTGGAGAACTTGCTCATGATGTTGTCCTTCTGTTCTGTAGTTGGTTGGTTAGGTTTTTGTTGAACGGTTTCTACTCTAGACCCGGTTTCTCGCCGTGTAAAGTTTTACACGTAAAGTTTCTAAATATTTTTTGAAAACCCGGCAGAAGCCTGCAGAGAAGGGGTGTGATCTAAGGGTGATACGGGGCGTGTTTCGGGTGAAGGCTGAGGGATGCCACAGGCTCGTCCCGTCTCAATCGCCCCGTCTCAAAAATCTGGTGATGTTGTATTCCTTGTACTTGTGTGGGTATGAGGGGGTAAAATTTGAAATTATGCATTCTCTGCATAACCTTTTATCGGCGATGCAAGAAATCGGAAGCCCCGCGAAATCGGAGCCCACAAGCCCAAGCGCACCGCGCCGGCTCGGGAAGCGCGGGAACCGCCTCCTGGCGCGCCGTTCAGGATTATGTATGAATACCAGCCACCCGGACTCGCCCCCGAGTGAATTTTAGGGCGAATCGACGCAGGAAAGAGGAATACGTGACACAGCAGCCAACGCCGCATAACTCCGTCACCGGCCTAGACTCCGAAGCAGAGCACTCCAAGCTCCAGCGTGGACTTAGTTACCGGCACATCCAACTGATTGCAATTGGCGGCGCCATCGGTACCGGCCTCTTCCTCGGCTCGGCAAAGACTATTGCGCTGACCGGCCCCTCCATCGTCTTCGTCTACGCAATTATCGGTAGCGTCATCTACT
This sequence comes from Rothia sp. HMSC062H08, assembly GCF_001810775.1. Classification (NCBI taxonomy): domain Bacteria; kingdom Bacillati; phylum Actinomycetota; class Actinomycetes; order Micrococcales; family Micrococcaceae; genus Rothia; species Rothia sp. HMSC062H08. The sequence continues at coordinate 67,711 of NZ_KV802666.1, read as the reverse complement.
TCGTGCTGCGCGCCATGGGTGAGATTCTGCTCTCCAACCCCAAGTACAAGTCCTTCACTGACTTCATTACCGACATTCTCGGCCTTCGCGCCGGGTTCTTCGTCGGCTGGTCGTACTGGTTCTTCTGGGTGGTCACCGGCATCGCGGATGTTATCGCCATTACCGGCTACGTCAAATACTGGTGGCCGGATATTCCCGCCTTCGCCCCGGCGCTGACCGTTATTGTGGCGCTACTGCTACTGAACCTGCCCTCGGTGAAGAACTTCGGCGAAATCGAATTCTGGTTCGCCGTCATTAAAATCGTCGCCATTGTGTTGCTCATTGTGGTGGGTGCGCTCATGGTTGCCTTCAGCTTCACTGCGCCCGACGGTACCGTCGCCTCCGTAGCGAATCTCTGGGATCACCCCGGTCCCTCCGGTAGCGGTATTTTCACCCAGGGTGTGACTGGCTTCCTGGGCGCCTTCCAGATTGCGCTCTTCGCATTCGTGGGTGCTGAGCTGGTCGGCACCGCCGTGGCGGAAACCAAACATCCCGAACGTACCCTGCCCAAGGCAATTAACGCGGTGCCCTTCCGCATTGGTCTCTTCTACGCCCTGCCGCTGTTGACCATCCTCGCCGTCACCCCCTGGGACAAGCTGGACAAGTCCATGAGCCCCTTCGTGGGTATGTTCTCCCTGGCTGGCATTGGTGTTGCCGCCTCCCTGGTGAACTTCGTGGTGCTGACCTCCGCGGCATCTTCGGCGAACTCCGGTATTTTCTCGACCTCCCGCATGGTCTACGGTCTGGCGCATGACGGTGCCGCCCCCTCCGCACTGGGTAAGCTCACCAAGAACGGTGTGCCCGCCAACGCCCTGTACCTGACCACCGTGATGCTGCTGTTTAGTCTGGTCATGCTGTACGCCGGTAGCGGCATTATGGAGGCGTTCACCGTGGTGACCTCGGTGGCGTCGATGATGGGTATCTTCACCTGGAGCATGATCCTGATTGCGTACCTGGTGTACCGCAAGAAGTTCCCGGAGCGCCACGAAGCGTCCGAGTATAAGATGCCCTGGGGTATCGGTATGAGCTGGTTTGGTCTGGTCTTCTTTGCTGTGATGGTTTACGCCCTGAGCCTGTACCCGGATACCGCTGTTGGTTTGGCTCTGACTCCCGTCTGGTTCATTGCTCTGGCTATTGGCTACGAGATTCTGACTCGCCGTCATGCGGCGAAGCGTGCACGCGTGGTGGCTTCTGAAAACACCGCTGACGAGGCTGGTCAGAAGTAGTTTCTGCTCTTTCTGCAGTGTTTCTGCGGCACTGTTGGTAAGCCCCGTTTCTGCATTCTTTTGGATGCGGAAACGGGGCTTTCTTGTGCCCCTTGATCGGATGCTGAGCGGCATTTTTTGCACCACTTAATATGATGCAAATTATAGATATAAGTCACTTTTTTCGTGTCAAAGCATGTTCTTGCACCCTGAACACCTGTAGAATAACTATCCAAGTAGCTGTGAGAGCTCCCAGAAAAACTCCGCGTTGGTCGATAGCGTGACACTTCCGAACACAGCGCGGTAACTGGTAGAGCCCCAGTCACGCCCCGAAATCCGGGGCCGCCCCGCAAAGCAACTAGCCGCATATTCATACAGAGATTCTGTCTGCTGCGATATGACAGTTGTTATCCAGCAAAGGCACATGCGGTACGGGGTACAACCGCTGAAAAGAGGACGTCGTGACTGAACAGAACAACGTCAGCCTGAATCCTAAAGCTCCCGAACAGGGAGAGCGACTGCACCGCGGTCTAAGCAACCGCCACATCCAGCTCATCGCAATCGGCGGTGCCATCGGTACCGGCCTGTTCATGGGCTCCGGCCGCGCTATCTCCATGGCGGGTCCCTCAGTTATTTTCGTGTACATGCTCATCGGCGCCGTCATCTTCCTGGTGCTGCGAGCTATGGGCGAGATTCTGCTCTCCAACCTGAGGTACAAGTCCTTCTCTGACTTCACCACCGACCTTGTCGGCCCCATGGCGGGCTTCTTCCTCGGCTGGTCCTACTGGTTCATGTGGGTGGTTACCGCCGTCGCGGACATCATCGCAATCGTCGGCTACCTGCACATGTGGTGGCCCGACCTGCAGCCATGGATCCCGGCGCTCGCCGTCATCGGCGTGCTGCTGACCCTGAACCTGGTCTCCGTGAAGAACTTCGGAGAAATCGAATTCTGGTTCTCCATGATTAAGATTGTCGCCATCGTCGCCCTGATTATCGTTGGCGGCGGCATGATCGCCGTCGGCTTCACCTCGCCCAGTGGTGCGCAGGCATCCGTCGCAAACCTCTGGAACGACGGCGGAATGTTCCCCAACCACCTGATTGGCTTCCTCGGTGCATTCCAGATTGCCGTCTTCGCGTTCATGGGTTCCGAGCTCGTCGGTACCACCGCCGCAGAAACCCAGGACCCCGAAAAGACCCTGCCCAAGGCAATTAACGCCGTGCCGGTACGTATTATGGTCTTCTACGTGGGCGCGCTCGCCGTCATCCTGATGGTCACCCCCTGGCGCCTGGTCAGCCCCGATAAGAGTCCCTTCGTCGCCATGTTCACTCTGGCGGGCCTGGGCATCGCCGCGCATATCATCAACTTCGTGGTGATTACCAGCGCGACCTCCTCGGCGAACTCCGGTATCTTCTCCACCTCGCGTATGGCATTCGGCCTGGCACGCGAGCGCAGTGCACCGCAGTTCCTGGGCAAGATTTCCAAGAATGGCGTGCCGCATAACGCGCTGTTCCTCTCCGCCGTGATGCTGCTGTCCTCGATTGTGCTGCTCTACGCGGGTGACTCGATCTCTCGTGCGTTCAACCTGGTCACCACCGTGGCTGCGGTGCTCGTGATTTTTGCGTGGGCCATGATTATGGTCAGCTACCTGATGTATCGCAAGAAGTTCCCCTCGCGCCACAAGAAGTCGAAGTTCCGTCTGCCCGGCGGCCGTTTCTCCGCGTGGCTGGCTCTGGCGTTCTTCGCTTTCACCATTGGTGTGCTGACCATGAACGAGGAAACTCTCATGGGTCTGCTCGCGATGCCCGTCTGGTTCGTGATTCTGGGTATCGGCTGGGTCTTCAAGCGCCGCGCTGATGCCCGCCGCCACGAGGCAATCTCGACCCGCACCGCGCAGATTGCGATTGTGGAGGCGTCCGAGATTTTCTCGGCACGCTAAGCACCTGCGCTAAGCCACGCTGGCTATCGGTGCCGGTTATCTCGGTACCGGCTATCAGCGCATGCATAAAGCCCGCGTCACCTGCTCCTCATTGGGAGTGGGGGACGCGGGCTTTCGCTATCTCCAGGGATGAATCCGAGAGGCTCTAGAGATGAACCCGAGAGGCTCACGGGAGTGGGCGCTTAGAGAGGCGCCACCTCAGCCTCTTCGGCAAGCGGGTCGTTGTCGTCATCGGTGCGGTAGAAATCCCAGCGTTCACAACCGCAACCGGAACGCATCGCCTCAATGACGGCGGCAGCTGCCTCCAGCGGGTCGAGCGCGTGCAGGTTCCACAGCGCATGCACCGGTACCGGGTGCCTCCAGCCGTGCTCCTGTAGGAACTCCGGGTCGAAGGCGGGCAGCGCCTCGACGGTGGGTTCAAGCTCGCAGAGGAAACCGGTGGGGGAGCGGAAAACCGTCACCACGGGGGTCGGGTCGGCATCTTCCAGGCAGGCTCCGTCGAAGAAGTAGTAGGTGCTCAGGCGGCGGTTCCAGGCAAGCTGCGCGAGGCGTTCACCGAAGACTTCCACCGTCTGCTCCCACTGGGTGCGATGGTACGCCGCCAGGTCGGTGTGGGCGGTCTGCACCACGCCGATGCCCTGCTCGGTGAGTTCGCGGGCGCTCAGACGCGCGGGTTCTGCCTGTTCTGCCGGTTCCGCGGGAGTGTCCGCAGGGGAGCCGTCCGGGGTATTCAACTCTGCTAGTTCTGCTTCGGTGAGCTCCGCGTTAGCCAGCTCAGCGTCAGCGTTAGTTAGCTCAGCGTCGAGGAGCTCAAGCTCCTCAGCGGCGTTCGCCTCAGCGGCAGCTGCGTTTGCTTCGTTCTTCGTCCACAGGCGCAGCTCGCGGGCAATCTGCGTGCGTCCGCGGTGCAGGGTCGTCTGCCATGAGCCGAACTTGGCGCGTACCGCGCCCAGGGGCGGCACCTGCTCAATGAGCGTGGGAATGGTAGACCAGTAGCCGTAGTTCAGCGCCGTCGGCTCGCGGTCGTAGCGGGCACAATAGCTCAAAAACAGGCTCAGAGTCTTCGGTGCAAAATCCTCGGGTACTGCCGCGGCGTCGATATACCACTCGTTCTCGAGCGCCTCCGCCGGGTAGATGCCGGTGCGGAGCATACCCAGGAACCAGTCGCCGTCACCGAGGTAGTCGTTAACCGTCTGTGCGGGGGCAGGCCACGCCGATTCGCCCTCCATGCTGGCGGCAAGCAGGGTGTACAGGCTACCGCCCTCGGTGCCGATTTCTTCCAAGCCGCGCAGCCGGATGTCCTCGAGGGTCTGCGCGTAGGCTTCTTCCTCCAGCTGGGAGTAGGGGTGTGCGGCAAGGTACTTAAGCGTTGCGCCAATCTTCGCCAGAACGTGCGCAATGTCTTCATTGCTGAAGTGGCGTGCCTCCAGCGCGGGCGGCAGGTCGTGAATAATATCGCAATCAAGAATCAGCGCCGTGTACTCGGGCTCCGGAGGCAAATCGTAGGCTTCCGCGAAAACGTACCAGAGGCCGCATGCGAGTACCGTGTAGCTCGGGGCGTCTGCCGTGACCGGGCCAAACTGCCAGATGCCGGAGTCCAGCGCATAGTTCAGGTGCTTCTTGTTGATGTGCGGGTACAGAAAATTGAGGCGGCGGAGAACCTGGGTAGGGGTGAACCCCAGCGCGGCGAGTTCGGCGATGAGTTCCGCGTACTCGTCGTGAAAATCTAAGTAGCCCTCCGGCGCGTTTAATAGCGCGGCTTGTTCGCGCATGGGTCCCTCTTTCATCTGCGGGATGTGGCGGCACCATGTCGTACCGTGCCGCCGAAACCCTGAATGTGTGCACGCAGACAAGGGCGTTTGCGTGGTGTGAGGCCACCCCTTATCTGCATGAATAAGCGATATTTTTCAAAAAATATGCTCTTTTATCTAAATTTATCGCTGAAACTAAGCACTATTCAAATACGTGAACCCCTAACACGGTTTCTTACGGAAAGATGACAATGTTTAGCGCACCCACAGGGCAAAATGTGCGTAAAGACTCGTAATCTGCACTAGAAGATGCGATAGAAAATACGCTTACCCGCACCCGCACAGGCGAGCAAAATACGCCCCGCGCTGACTCTATCCTCAGCACCACCGCTCAACCCATGAGCCGCGGCGAAATATGCGAAACTGGAAGGATGAGCGAACACCCCCTCCCGAGCAGCATCCGCCCGCGCGCGGATCGAGCTGCAGACCCCGCGCCTAGTAGCGCCGCCGGCAACGAACCCAGCAGCGCCGCACACCGCGAAAAACACGAAACCGGCGGCACAGCTGAGCAGCCCGCCGAGCACCTCATTAACGCGCTCGCCGTAGAAACCGGCATTGCGCCGCACCGCATCCGCGCAGCCGTGGCGCTGCTTGACGCCGACAACTCCGTACCCTTCATCGCCCGCTACCGCAAAGAAGCAACGGGCGCACTCACCGACACCCAGCTGCGCACCATCCAGGCGCGCCTGGGCCAGCTCCGCGCCCTCGAAGAGCGCCGCAACCGCGTGCTCGAAGCGCTCACCGAACGCGCCGACGAAGGCCTCATCGACCCGCTCACCCTGCTACAGCTGCGTTCCTCGCTCATGAACGCCGCCACTATCGCAGACGTGAACGCCATCTACGCCCCGTACCGCAGCGAGCGCGTGACCCGCGCCCAGATGGCGCGTGCCGCCGGACTTGATTCCCTCGTCGAAGACCTGCTGGAGGTGCCCCTCGCCGAGGCGCACGCCATCGCCGCCGCGTACATTACCGATGGCACCGAAGACGACGAGGATGAGGGTATTGAGGCTGCGGAGGCAGACGAAGCCCTGCAGATTCACAGTGCAGAAGAGGCTCTCGACGGCGCCCGCGCGATCCTGATTGACCGCGCCCTCACCGACCCGGTGCTCGGCGAGAAGCTCTTGACCCGCCTGCGCGAGCAGGGCGTCATCGAATCCCGGGTCATTGCCGGGCACGAAAGCGACGGCGCAAAGTTCTCGGACTATTTCGCCTTCTCGGACCGTATTCGCTCCATCCCGCCGCACCGCGTGCTGGCCCTGCACCGCGCCAAGGATGCCGGCGTGGTGCGCCTGAAGGTGGACGTGGCACCCGCCCCCGCACCGCTCAGCCGCCTGCGCGGTGCCGCCCGCGTCGAGGCCGAGGCCGCAGCCGAAAACTACGAGAACGTACGTTCTACATACGAGCGTGAGGTGGCCGCCGCGCTACGCATCCCCGTGCAGGTGCTCAACACCGTCGACGACGAAGACCGCGTACTCGGCTGGCTCGCCGCCACCGTGCGCACCGCCTGGCGCAGCCACCTGCGCCCGCGCCTTGCCGAACGCATCCGCCACCAGCTACTCAATGCCGCCGCACAGCACGCGACCGAGGTGTTCGCCTCCAACCTGCGCGATATTCTGCTCGCCGCACCCGCCGGACACAAGACCACCCTCGGCCTGGACCCGGGCCTGCGCCACGGCGTGAAATACGCCGTAGTCGACGGTACCGGTGAGCCGCTGCGCGTGGGCACCGTCTACCCGCACGCCCCGCGTAACCAGTGGGCAGAAGCACTGCGCGAGCTCGCCGCCGCCTGCCGTGAGCACGGCGTGGAACTTATCGCCATCGGCAACGGCACCGCAAGCCGCGAAACCGACAAGCTCGCCAGCGAACTGATCCGCACCCTGCGCGAGGAAGGCGCAGAAGCACCCCAGAAGGTGACCGTCTCGGAGGCGGGTGCCTCCGTCTACTCCGCATCCGCCCTCGCCGCCGCCGAGCTGCCCGACTACGACGTGACCGTACGAGGCGCCGTCTCCATTGCCCGCCGCCTGCAGGACCCGCTCGCCGAGCTCGTCAAAATCGACCCGCAGTCTATCGGCGTGGGTCAGTACCAGCACGACGTGCCGCCCGCCGCCCTGCGCCGCGCCCTCAACGACACCGTCGAAGACTGCGTGAACGCCGTGGGCGTGAACCTCAACAGCGCCTCCGTGCAGCTGCTCGCGCACGTGGCGGGCGTGGGTACCGCAACCGCCGAACGCATCGTCGCCTACCGCACCGAACACGGCCCCTTCGCGAACCGTCAGCAGCTGCTGAACGTGCCGCGACTGGGCGCGAAAACCTTCCGCCAGGCGGCAGGATTTATTCGCATCCGCGGCGGTGAGGAGCCGCTGGATGCCTCCGCCGTGCACCCGGAAGCGTACCCGCTCGCGCGCCGCATTATTGCCGACGCGCAGGCGCGCAACGGCGCCCACTGGGTTGCTGGCGCCCTGAGTACCTCGGATGGAACCGACCCGCTTGCCGGGTTGAATCCCGCCGACTACGTGCAGGATAGTCACGAACAGGACAGCCACGTGCTGGAGAGTGTGGAAGCCACCGCCGGTGTGTACACGGTCGAAGACATCTTCGCCGAGCTGCGCCGCCCCGGCCTGGACCCGCGCGGTAGCTTCCGCACCGCCCGCTTCTCCGAGTCCGTCTCGCACTTCGAGGACGTGCGCCCCGGCATGGTGCTCGAAGGTACCGTCTCGAACGTGGCGGCATTCGGCGCGTTCGTGGATATTGGTGTGCACCAGGACGGCCTCGTGCACATCTCGCAGATGAGCCGCGGCTACGTGGCGAACCCGCACGATATTGTGCGCAGTGGCGACATCGTGCAGGTGCGCGTGGTGGAGGTTGACCCGGCGCGCCGCCGCATCTCCCTCTCCCTGCTGGTGGAGGACGAGAACTAGCGGTGAAAGATAAGCTGCGGAGCGCTCGCTAAGGATAGCTCTACAAAAACCATCCAATCCGAGAACGAGCGTTCGCTAAAAACTTGCCCCTGAGAGCGTCAACCCTGAGAACGCAATAAAGCCCCGACAAGCACTATCTGTGCCTGTCGGGGCTTTACTCTGCCTAGCTTCAAGCCCCTAGACGCGGGACTCTACGCTCCAGCTTAGAAATCAATGTTCGCCGGGTCAGCGCCAATACGACCCTCGGGGCTGGACAGCGCATCCACAGCCGCGATGTCCTCGGCGGTCAGCTTCACGTTCACCGACGCCAGGTTCTCCTCAATGCGGGAGGGGGTCGCGGACTTCGGGATAGCCACGGTGCCCTTAGCCAGGTGCCATGCCAGCACGACCTGCGCGGGGGTTGCGCCGTGGCGCTCCGCAATCTCAGCCAGCACGGGGTTCTGCAGCAGATCGCTACCGTTGCCCAGCGGGCTCCATGCCTGAGTCGCGATGCCGTACTCGGCGTGAACGGCGCGCAGCGCCTCCTGCGAGAAGTAGGGGTGTAGCTCAACCTGGTGGATGACCGGAACCACGCCGGTCTCCTCGATAATCTCGCGCAGCTGCTCCTCGGGGAAGTTCGAAACACCAATCGAGCGGACCTTACCCTGCTTCTGCAGCTCAATCAGCGCACGCCAAGAATCCAGGTACAGGCCCTGCTGCGGCTTAGCCCAGTGAATCAGGTACAGGTCAACGTAGTCGGTACCCAGCTTCTCCAGGGAAGCCTCGAATGCCTCGAAAGCGCTCTCGTAACCCTGGTCAGAGTTCCACAGCTTGGTGGTGAGGAAGATATCTTCGCGAGGCACGTCAGAGTTAGCGATAGCGCGGCCCACGCCCGCCTCGTTGCCGTAGCTAGCGGCGGTGTCGATGTGGCGGTAGCCGATCTCCAGGGCGGTGCTCACAATCTTCTCGGCGACCTCGTCCTCAATCTGCCATACGCCGTAGCCCAGCTGCGGAATGGATCGGCCGTCGTTGAACGTTACGTTCGGTACGTTGTAGCTCATGATGCTCCTTCGTTTTCTGCGGGGGAGGCGAGGCCTCCGCGGGGTTCATTGGTTCTCTATGCTACGCCCGCGGCCGAGGCGAAGACGAGCCGGTTGTGCCTCGAGCTTAACGATGCGAAGAATCATGACGAGTCGCGGCGGGGGAGAGGGGCCGCTATCTCGCGTCCTTCTCCTCCGGCAGCGCGAAGAGCTCGCGCACGTCCTCGGCCGTGACCGCCGCGGAGGCGAACTCGCCCTCGCCGACCACCGCATCGAAGAGCGCGGCCTTCGAGGCCTTCAGCTGCATGACCTTCTCCTCGATCGTGCCCTCGGCGACCAGCCGGTACACGTGCACCTCCCGCTCCTGGCCGATGCGGTGAATACGGTCCACGGCCTGCTGCTCGGCGGCCGGGTTCCACCACGGATCCATGATGAACACGTGGTCCGCCTCGGTCAGGTTCAGACCGAAACCGCCGGCCTTGAGCGAAATCAGGAACACCGGCGCGGCCCCGGCGCGGAACGCCTCGATGACCTCGGCACGGTTGCGGGTAGAACCGTCCAGGTACAGGTGACCGATGCCCTCCTTAGCCAGGCGTGCCGAAATGCTCTTGAGGTAGCCGGTGAACTGGCTGAACACCAGCACTCGGTGGCCCTTCTCGAGCAGATCGGGTAGCTGCTGAACCAGGTAGTCGCGCTTGACCGACGACACCCCGGCGTAAGCTTCCGGATCAATCAGCGCGGCATCAAGCGCCAGACGGCGCAGCAGGGTCAGCGACTGGAAAATCGTGAATCGGTTCTTGTCCATATCCTCCAGCAGACCCAGCACCTTCTGGCGTTCACGCTGCAGATGCGTGTCATAGATGCGGCGGTGACCGGGAGCCAGCGGCAGGTTCACGCGCGTATCGTTCTTCGCCGGAAGCTCCGCCGCCACCAGCTCCTTGGTGCGGCGCAGCATGAGCGGGCGGATGCGCCGGCGCAGACGAGCAGCCGTCGCCGCGGCGTGCGCCGGGTCCTCGCCGGATTCCGCCGGGCGAGCGTACAAGTCACGGAACGCACGGGCGGAAGGGAACAGACCGTCCGCCACAATCGCCAGCAACGCCCACAGCTCCATGAGGTTGTTCTCAATGGGCGTGCCGGTCATCGCAATCTTGGTGCGTGCGGGCATTGCGCGGGAGATGGACCAGGCGCGGGTGCCGGTGTTTTTGACGAATTGCGCCTCGTCCAGCAGGAGCGCACCCCAGCCTTCGGGGGCGGACTGCTCGCCCATGAATTCGTCAACGGTACGGCCTAGCGTGCGGGCGTAGCCGGTGTAGGCGTCCTCGTCCATGCGCAGCAGTGTGTAGCTGGTCAGCACCAGGTGAGCCCCGGCGATGCGCTCAGCCAGCGGGGTCTTACCGGCGGTGGTTTCGGTAATGGTCACGACCTTCGCCTCGGGCAGGAAACGTTCCGCCTCCGCCGCCCAGTTGGTAATCACGGAGGTCGGCGCAACCACGAGGAAGGGCGCGAACGGCTCGACGCTCTCACCGCGCTCGGCAGCACGTTCGGAGGCAGCACGATGCTCCTCGATCGCGTGGGCGAGCAGGGCGAGAGCCTGCACGGTCTTACCCAGACCCATATCGTCGGCGAGAATACCGCCCAGACGCTGCTCATACAGGAACGACAGCCACTGGAAACCTTCCACCTGGTAGGGGCGCAGGGTTGCCTGCAGGCCGGTGGGTACCGGGCGCTGAGCGATAACCCGACGGGATGCCTTCTGAGGTGAGGGGAACCCCTGAGTGCCCTTGTCGAGTGCTTTTTCAGTGCCCTTTTCAGAGTTCTCTTCGGTGCTTTCCTCGGCATCCTCCAGTCCCTCAACCAGCTCCAGTAGCGAACGCACCTGAGCATCCCAGCGTGCGGTCGTATGCACGCTCGCCGCCAGTGACTCCAGCTCAGAGAACAGCCCCGCCTGGTGACGGTTAATGCGCAGCTCGCCGCCCGCATCGTCGAGTTCGCGAGCCTCCGCGATGAGGGTGCGCAGGGTCTTAAACTCGGGTCGACGCAGCGAGAAATAGGTGCCGTTACCGAGCAGAATACGGTCCGCCCCGCGGTCGAGCGCCTCAAAAATCTGGGCGAACGGCACGGTCCAATTATTGACCTTCACCGCAATGCCCAGGCCGAACCAGTCACGAGAATTGCCCTCGCTCACGGTGATTTCAATAAGCGCGTCGGTTGCCTCCACGAACTCCGGCGGGGTGCCGTTAAAACGCACCTGAACAGCGGAAACACGGCGAAGCTTCGGCAGAATCGAACTCAGCAGCTCGCGGGTTTCCCACCCCTCAATGCGGCGCTCCTCCAACCCGGAAAGCGCCGGATGGGCGGCAAGAATCGCGCGCACCGAACGCAGTACGCGCGCCTCAAAACGTTCATCACGCACCTCGCCGCCCTCTTCGCCGGGGTAGCCGAAAACGGGCAGGGACTGCACATCGGATGCGCTCGCAGGCTCCTGCGCGCTCGCCTCCTCCGCGAAGGGGTTCAGCGGGTACTCCCAATGCCAGCTCAGCTGCGCATCGTGGCGAACCTGCTCGTCAAAGCTGACTTCAAGCACCAGATGCGGCGGCTTCACGCGCGGCAGCGCCAGCGCCGGGTCGGGGGTCAGCGAAGGAATGGAGCGGCTGAGCGCGGGCAAGTACTCCTTCTGGAAGGTGGCACGCTCGGCGGCGGGAATACGCACGGTTCCGGCGCTAATCAGCGATTCGGAGGCGGCATCGAGCGGCTCAACCAGGGGGATGAGCGCCAGCTCCACACCCTCAGGCAGTTCGGGTACGGCGGGGGAGTAGCGCACCCGTTCACCCTGTGCCGGATTATTCTGCGCCGGGTTGATGGTCGGGGTAGGGGACTCAGCAGGCACCTCCCGCGCGTCCTTTTGCACGAAAGACTCACGGCCCACTTCATCCAGCGCACCGGGGCGGGCGGTCTTCCAGTGCACCGCCTTTGCCGCCTGCTCGTACTCCTGCTGGGCGAGCCCGCCCAGGGCAAAGAAGCCGGTACGCGGGGTGCCGATGGGGTGGCAGTGCGCGGCGGGCAGCCAGAGCTGGCGCAGCAATTCGCCTTCGCGTCCTTCCCAGCTGAGCGCGGCTTGAAGCTGCAGGCCGGCGCCTTCTGCGTGCTTCTCAGCGCTGGCGTGCAGGCGCACCTGTGCGGGGCTCAGCACGGCGTAGTTCACTTCGCGGCCGTTGATCAGCAGGGGCAGGCCAATATCCTCCGCGCGGGCGAGTACATCCCAGAGCAGAGTGGAGGCAGATGCGCTAATCGAAATCCAGTCGCGGTGCGAGGAATACATGTTCTGCCAGGGGCGGGCAATCGAGTAGAGCTCGGCGAAGAATCGTTCGTGTTCGGGGTAGATTTCGTGCCGTCCGACGGGTCCGCCCACGCTGGAGGCGAAGGTTTCCCAGCTGAGTCCGCCCTTGATCCAGCGCCCGGTTTTGGACGCCATGAGCGGGCGGGCGAGCAGGTTAATGCTGGGGGTTGCCCCGGGCATATTGCGGCCGCGCGCGTAGGAGCCGGAGACGCTCAGTGAGAAATCCAGGGCACCGCTCACGCGCATCGAATCAATGCCCGCAAGGTCCTGACGTGCGGAAAGGACGGAGGAGAGGTCGCGCCGCCAGGCAGAAATTTTGGAGGCGGTACCGTCCAGCACGTTGGGGGAAGAGCCCAGCTCGTTGAGCGCAAAGCTTTCCTGAGGGTTTTCGGGCTCGGCAGTCTCCGCGTCAGGTGCGGGTAGGTTCGCCGCGGTGGTGAGTGCACCGGAGGCGCGTAGCGCCGCGAGCGGGTCGGCGGCTTTCTTCGCCTCAGCAACATCTGCGCTCTTCGCCGCTACGCCATGAGAGCCAGTATTGGGCACGCCAACGGGGCCGGGGTGTTCGCTGAGTGCCTTTTTCGCTACGGAGGCGCGGTCGAGCGCAGTGAGCATGAGCGCTACGGCGTGCTTGCAATCGGTGAGCACGGGGCAGGTGCAGCGGGCGGTGAATGTTGCGGAGCCACTGACGGCGGGGAAGAAGCGAACGGTCACTTCGTAGGGGATGATGGTGCTTCCGTTGACGAGCCCGGTGAGGGTGCGCTCGTCTTCGTCGTAGCTGTAGCGGATGACTTCGCGGTTGCGCTGGTAGGCGAGGCCGCGCTGGTAGGTGCGGTGCCCGGCCTGGCGAATGATCTGCGGTACGGTGACGGGAATTTCGGGGAAGGGGTTGTTGGCGCTCACCAGCTCATTATCGCGTATTGTGCGGGCTTGCGCCTTGTCGCCGGTCATTTGCTGGCGGCTGCCGGGCTGGCTGTCAGACTGGCTGCTGGAGCGACTATTGAGCGGTGGTTTGGGGTGTATTCCGTATTTGTGGTGGGGGAGTTTTTAACGCATAAAAACACCGGTATTCACATAAGATATTCCGCGCAGTATCAAAAATTCACCCCATTTAAAACTTTCCCACAAGCCAAAATGCTAATAATCTAAATCTCTTTCAAAAAACGCTTTACTTAACTTGAGAAAATGCTGTAAGCTAAACCCAGCTTCAAGAGTTTCGACTGATAAGCTCCGACTATGGTCGAACGCCAACCCCATGTTCACGGGTGGCTCGGATGACGAAGCGGTTTGTATTCACCACCGGAATAACCGGTGGTAATTGGTACAGACAAGAGCAACGCGAAAGGATCGCGCCACTCACGGCGCAGGTTGTCACATGTACAACGGCTCTGCAACCAAAGCAGCAATCTCTCTGAACCCCTCCCGCTCCTACCAGGAAAGCCTGCGTGCCGCAGCTGTCCCCGCGCGAGGCGGATACACCGCAGTCAGCATTGACGACTACTCCCGCATTTCTTCTAAGCGCGACGAGTTCCTGAACTTCCTTCTTCTGCCGAACCCCGAGGGCATCCCCGCTATTCAGTACGCCGGTCTGCGCGTAGCGTAGCATTAGGGGTATGAATTTCTCCGGTATGCTCCTGGACTCCGACGTTCTTGCGGAGATCCGTAAGGCGGATCCAGACCCCGCCGTGGTCGCTTTTCTGCGCCGCCGCTCGTTCCGGCACATGTACATTTCTGTGCTGAGCATTGGCGAGCTGAAGGGCCTGTACCCCTACCCGGAAACTGATCGCTGGATTACCGAACTTCTTGAGCGCTTTGGCGACCACGTTATTAATGTGGATGCGCGCGTGAGCCTCGAGTGGGCTGGCCGTCAGGCGCCGCGCGGCGTGCATGCTGTGGGTCGTGATGATGCCGGTCCGCTGCCTACCGCCGCCCTGGAGGGTCTGATGGCGGCGAGCGCGAGCGCCTATGATTTGGAGCTGATTTCTTCTAAGGCGCAGGTGTACCGTGCCTGGGGTGTTCAGGCTTCCAACCCGTGGACTGAGGATTAAAACTTTGCCGGATGCGCGTCCTCGCGTGCATCCCTGTGTGAATAGTTGTGAGAACCCGCTTTCGAGTGTTAATCGGAGGCGGGTTTCGTCGTTAATTCGTGGCATGATTGAAGGACGATGAAAAGCACCTCACCTATCTCGCGTTATTCCATGCCCATGCCTCTGTGGCTTCAGGGTGTTGTTGAGCTAATTGTTACTGCCCTGTTCTCTGCTGTTGCCGTGTTTGCGGCGATGTCTGCCGTGTGGGCGACCAAGGGTTTTGGCGACATGGAGTTCTCCTCCGTGGCCGCCATGTCGGCGCACCTGTGGCTTCTGATTCACGGTGTTCCCCTGGATCTTGCGGCTGCTTTTGGTGCTTCTGCCGGCACGATGACGCTGGTGCCGCTGGGTTTGAGTATTCTGCCGCTGCTGCTCTGTTATCGTTCGGGTCGTCGCTTGGCGCGTGCCTCGTATGAGGGTGAGTTTTTGATTCCGGTGCTGTCCGGTTCGGTGACCTATGCGCTGATTAGTTCGGCGATGTACGGTTGGGCGAGTCCGCATCCTCAGCCTCTTCAGGCGTTGAATGCTGCCCTGGTGCCTTTGGGTATTGTGGTGGCTGGTCTGATGTGGGGTGGCTACCGTGAGGCGCGTTCGCTCTCGCGCATGGTGGGTGTTGATACTGCGGAGCAGATTTCGCAGATGAGTCAGTATTCGCGTTGGGCGGGTTCGTACGCGTGGGCTGTGGTGCGTGCTGCGGTGGTTGCTTTTGTGGCGCTGATTGGTCTGGGTGCGGTGCTTTTGGGTATCGGTATTTTGGCGGGCTGGTCGCAGATCGTTGCCACCTACCAGGAGCTGCACGCGGGCGCTGTGGGTGATACTGCGGTGACTCTGCTGCAGCTGGGTTTCTTGCCGAACCTGGTAATCTACGCGATTGCGTGGTCGACCGGTGCCGGTTTCTCCTTTGGTGCGGGCACCTCGGTTGGTTTGACCAGTAGCGATGCTGGTACTTTGCCGATGCTTCCGATTTTGGGCGCTGTGCCCGAGTCGTTGGGCACATTTGGTCTGGTGGGTTTGCTGGTGCCACTGGTTGCCGGTGCGATTGCTGGCTGGTGGTTCTTGCGTGAGGGTGAGGATCACCTGGATGAGTGGGTTGCTCTGAAGGTTCCGTTCCGCCCGCTGTCTGCGCTGATTTCTGCAGTGGTGCTGGGTGTGATGACCGGTATTATGACGTCGTTTGGTGCCCTGTGGCTGGGCTGGATTTCGTACGGTTCTCTGGGCATTGGTCGTTTTACGGAGGTTGGTGCTGAGCCGCTGACTTTTGCGGCGCATACCGCGTTGACGGTGGGTGCCGGCGTGACTTTCGGTATGTTGCTGAGCCGTGCCCTGGTGCCGGATAGTAGCCGTGAGCTGCCTCGTTTTGCGGATGAGCGCCCGAACCTGGGTGAGCGTCTGATGAGTTTTACTGCTTCGGCCCGTGAGCGTTTTGCACAGGGCCGTGAGCGTTTTGCGGAGCGTCGTGAGCGTTTTGCGGAGCGTCGTGAGCAGCGTGCCCAGGAGCGTGCGGAACGTGCACAGCGTGAGGCTGAGGAAGCCGCTGAGCGTGAAGCTGAAGAGGCGGCTGCGCGTGAAGCCGCTGAGCGTGAAGCTGAGGAGGCGGCACGTGCGCAGGCTTCCGAGCACGTTGCTGAGCCCGAGCGGTCTGTAGCATCTGAGCAGTCTGTTGTATCTGAGGTGGCGACCGGTCACGTTCCGGTGCATCCGCAGGAGCCTGTGGTTGCCGTCCCCGTGGAGGCGACCGAACAGCTGGCGCAGCGTGCGGCGGCGGATGCTTTCGCTGAGATTGTTGCAGAGCGCGAAGAGGCGGCTGAAGAGCCTGTAGTAGCAGAATCCACTGCGGACGCTACTCAGGAGTCTGTCTCCGAAGAGCTTATTGCGCAGGAGAGCTCTGCTGAGGAGTACGAGCCGATTGAGGCCGTTCAGCAGGTCGATTACCTGCACTCTGCACATGCTGGCTCTGCACATGCTGACTCTGCGCATGCTGAGGATTACGAGAGTATCGAAGCTTCTGTTGAGCCTGCCTCCAGCGAGCACGCTACTTATGAACACACTGCTTATGAGCCCGCCCTGTACGCTCACGACCCCTCCGATGAGCAGACCCGCGAGCTGATTCAGGAGCCCGTCTACGAGGCTGCTGAACCTGTTGAGCGTGAGGACGCTGTCGAAGAGCCCGCAGAGCAGGCGCTGCGTTCGAAGGGCCGCGCGAGCCGCATTATGGCGTACTTCGGCTTTGGTCTTGAGCAGCCCGCCGCAGCGCAAGATGACTCAGCGCAGGATAGCTCAGCCGATGCCGCTCACGCCGCATCCGCCGCGCAGGATTCCGCTCGGGACCGTGCCAATGACCGCGCGCATGAGCGCGAGGCGAAGAAGGCGGCTAAGGCGGCACGCAAGAAGCAGAAGAAGGACTCAGAGCGCGACTTTGTGGATCGCGAACTGGATGTCCTCTCTGCTGATCAGGCGATGAAGCGCATCTTTGAGGTTCGTAGTCAGACCGGAGTGCTTCCGCTGGTGACCGATGAGGCGTCTACCGTGGAGCTGCCCCCGCTGGATGTCATCTCCTCGAAGTCCCAGGGTTCTAGCGCCCAGGGTTCTAACCCGCGTAAGAAGAACTAGCGCACTGCATTCTTAGCGAGGGGAAGAAGAGCTGGACGCGCCGGTGAGCTTGTCCATCGTGCCCTGGAACTTCTCGTCGCAGGTGGACATGTCGGTCTGAGTCAGCGCGGCGGCGCGGCACTCACGGTACTCCTGCGCGCCGGGCATGAAGGCGAGGCCAATGCCACCGAGCAGGGTCATAGCGCCGTAGATAATGCTGACGCCTGCGGCAATGTAGAAGAACCAGGGGCCGCGGTAGATTGCGGTGCGCACAATCGCAATAATGCTCAGGGTAATGCCGGCGAGCGCGAAGAGGAAGAGCGCCAAGAAAAGCGGCATCGTGGAAAGCACGAAGGAAGACGCCGCAAAAATCACCAGCGCGGCAACAATCAGCATGAGCGAGGTGCGAATATTCGCTTTCTGCTGTTCGATGGGGTCGATGGGCTTGCGCGGCTTCTTGCCCTGAGGTCCCCGAGGCTGCGGCATCATGTTCTGCGGTGCCTGCTGCGGCGCTCGCGGTGGAACCTGCTGGTTCTGCGGTGCACCGTTGTTCGGGGTGGGCTGCTGCGGGGTGTCGTTCGGAGTGTTGTTCGGGGTGTTCTGCGGGGGAGTAGACATACCTATAAGGGTACCGCCCCGTCTGCCCGTGACCTATTGAGTTTGCGACCTGTTGAGTTTGCGTCCGGTGAACCCCAGTGAGGATTCGTCTCGCCGGGGTTTCTTTGTGCTCGCCTTTGGGCTTTAGGCGTGTTGTGAACCTCTTACCCCCTTTGGATAAGGGTGTGAGACGGGTTATACTAGTCGGGTGCGAATTGTGGTTATGGTATCCGGCTCCGGAACGAATCTTCAGTCCATCCTCGACGCTGTAGCAGCGGGCGAGCTTCCCCTCGACATTGCGGCAGTGGGCGCCGACAAGCCCTGTCTGGGCATTGAACGTGCCCAGGCGGCGGGCGTACCCACCTTCCTGGTGCAGCCCGGCGACTACGCCGACCGCCCCTCCTGGAACCGCGCGCTGGAAGAAAAGATCGCTTCCTACAACCCCGATTACATTGTGTTCGCCGGCTTCATGCGCATTGTTGACGCGCAGCTGGTCGAGCGTTTCAAAAACCGCATTATTAACACCCACCCCGCCCTGCTGCCCTCCTTCCCGGGTGCGCACGGCGTGCGTGACGCCCTAGCGCACGGTGTGAAGATTACCGGCCTGACCGTCCACTTTGTGGATGCGGGCGTTGACACCGGCCCCATCCTCGCCCAGGCGGCAGTGCCCGTTCTGGATGACGACACCGAAGAAACCCTGCACGAACGCATTAAGGTGCAGGAGCGCCGCCTGCTCGTGCAGACCATCGCATCCCTGGCTGAATCTCACGGCGCTGCATCTGACGGCGCTGCATCCGACAGCTAATTCCGCCCACTAGATTTTTGCGGCGGAATGAGCCGAGCTCACACCCCGCCGCCCACACACGTTCCGTTGTGGCACCCGAGTACCCCTGAGGGGAAGGTGCACAGCGGCGGGGAATACCCCACACATATCCTGTCTATCCGGGCAGGCTACGTCCATCCACCAGCTGTGCCGCCGAGAACCGGCGTGCACGTCTAAAGCATCGGAGTATTTGTGTCTCTCATTGAGCTCGATCGCGTGCCCCTGCGCCGCGCCCTCATTTCCGTCTACGACAAGACCGGTCTGGAGGAGTTCGCCCGCGGCCTGCACGAGGCTGGCGTCGCGCTGGTCTCCACCGGTTCGACCGCAGCAACCATCGCGGCAGCAGGCGTACCCGTCACCGAGGTCACCGAAGTTACCGGCTTCCCCGAGTGCCTCGAAGGCCGCGTGAAGACCCTGCACCCGCGCATCCACGCCGGTATTCTGGCTGACCGCCGCAAGCAGGAGCACATCGACACCCTCGAAGAGCTGGATGTTGAGGCATTCGACCTGGTGGTTGTGAACCTGTACCCCTTCGTTGAGACCGTTGCTTCCGGTGCCGATCAGGACGCCATCATCGAGAAGATCGACATTGGTGGCCCCTCCATGGTTCGCGCTGCCGCGAAGAACCACGACGCCGTCGCTATTGTTGTGGACCCCGCCGACTACGCGCGCACCGTTGAGGCCGCTAAGAACGGTGGCTTCTCCCTGGATGAGCGCCGCCGCCTTGCTGCCGGCGCATTCGCCCACACCGCCGCGTACGATACCGCTGTGGCTACCTGGACCGCATCCCAGTTCCTGCAGGATGAGGACGCTAACTTCTGGCCCCCGTACGCTGGCCTGGGCTTCGAGCGCAGCGAGACCCTGCGTTACGGCGAGAACCCGCACCAGCGTGCCGCCCTGTACGTTGACCCCGCCGCTGCCCCCGGCATTGCTCAGGCGGAGCAGCTGCACGGTAAGGCGATGAGCTACAACAACTACGTTGATGCTGATGCCGCTCTGCGTGCCGCTTACGACTTCGACGAGCCGGCTGTTGCCGTTATCAAGCACAACAACCCCTGCGGTATTGCTGTGGCAACCCCCGGCGCGGCTGACCCGATTGCGGACGCTCACGCGAAGGCGCACGCCTGCGACCCGCTGTCCGCATACGGTGGCGTGATTGCCGCTAACCGCCCGGTGACCGCAGAGATGGCGCGCACCGTCAAGGGCATCTTCACCGAGGTTGTCGTGGCTCCCGGCTTCGAGCCCGAGGCCCTGGAGATCCTGCGTGAGAAGAAGAACCTGCGCCTGCTGGTTCTGCCCGAGAACTTTGCCCGCGAGGCTATCGAGTACCGCCCCATTTCCGGTGGCGCACTCTTCCAGGAGGCTGACCGCCTACAGGCTGAGGGTGACGACCCGAAGAACTGGACCCTGGTTGCCGGTGAGCCGGCTGACGAGGCAACCCTGCGTGACCTCGAGTTCGCGTGGCGTGCACTGCGTTCGCCCAAGTCCAACGCTATTCTGCTTGCCGATAACGGTGCCGCCGTGGGCATCGGCATGGGCCAGGTGAACCGCGTGGATTCCTGCAAGCTTTCGGTGGAGCGCGCGAACACTCTCGGCGGTGAAGGTAACGAGCGTGCCCGCGGTGCGGTTGCCGCATCCGACGCGTTCTTCCCCTTCGCTGACGGCCTGCAGGTGCTGCTGGACGCCGGCGTGCGTGCCGTCGTGCACCCGGGCGGTTCGATCCGCGACGAGGAAGTTATCGAGGCGGCTAAGGCTGCTGGCGTGACCATGTACCTGACCGGTACCCGCCACTTCTTCCACTAAAAATGTGTAGCGGGCTCAGCCTGCGCTGAGCTGCCCGCTGTGAGCGGGGCATTCTAGGGTGAACCTTCTGGTGAGCCTGGGATGCCCCGCTTTTTCATACTCTCCACCTGGGACATTCGTGTTGGAACATCTGCGGTGGAGCATCCGTATTGTGGGCAGTCGTATTTATAGAATTTTTGCTCTATTTTGCGCCGGATTTGCGCATGAGGGCGCGTCAACAGCGACCAGGATGCGCACGGATTGGCTAAAAGTTCGCTAGGATTAGGGTGTGCCTAAAGTCAGCGAAGAATACAAAAAGAACAGGCGTTCTCAGATTGTAGAGACCGCCCGCGAATGCTTCATCAAGCAGGGTTATCAGAAGGCTTCGATGAGCGAGATTATTGCGGCCACTGGCCTGTCTGCTGGAGCGATTTATAACCACTTCTCCTCCAAGGATGAGATTATCCTGGCGGCAGCCCGCATGGACATGGCGCCTTTCGACCGTATCCGCGCCGAACAGCCCTGGGACTACGTGTTCGGGTGCCTGAAGGTGCTGGACACCCCCAAGATTCGCCGTCACCTGCTCGTCACCTGGGGCGAGGCTGTGGCAATGCCGCAGCTGGCGACCGTGGTGTCTGAACAGCTGAGCTACCTGCGCGATCAGTCCCTGGAGCGCTACCGTGCCTGGGGTGCCGCTGAGCTGGACTTCACCGAAGAAGAGCTTGAAGAGTGGCTGACCGTTATCGGTGCCGCGGTGCTGTCGGTGCTGACCGGTTACGTGGTGCAGACCCAGCTGGTGGCTGGCGGTAAGAAGGAGAGCGCTCGCGAGGCGTACCTGGAGTACGCTTCCGCTATTCTGCGTCAGGCGTAGGGCGCACAGACCTGCGTAAACTGCCGCCAATAAGCCCGCCGGGGTGTGTTGTGCGCCCCGCGCCGGACTCGCGCAGACACCGTGAAAACTTCATCGTGATGCTTGGTAAAGCCCGTTTTCCTTCTCGAAGGAAAGCGGGCTTTACGGTATTATGAGGTGTAGCTCATATTTTTTCATTCAGGGTTTTCAGCCGCAGACACTGCCGCAGCCCCGATGATGAGCGACCGAAGATAACGCAAAAACACTCCCAGGAGCGTAATGTCCGAGCAGAAGATCCTCGAGATGCCCCTCGCCGACCTCGACCCCGAGGTTGCAGAAGCCATTGAGCTGGAGCGCAAGCGCCAGCAGAACACCCTCGAGATGATTGCATCCGAGAACTTCGTCCCCCGTGCCGTCCTCGAAAGCCAGGGCTCGGTACTGACCAACAAGTACGCTGAGGGTTACCCCGGCCGCCGCTACTACGGCGGCTGCGAATTCGTTGACATCGTTGAGTCCCTCGCTATTTCCCGCGTGAAGGAACTCTTCGGCGCTGAGCACGCAAACGTTCAGCCCCACTCCGGCGCGCAGGCGAACAACGCCGTCATGCATGCACTGCTGAACCCCGGCGACACCATCATGGGTCTGTCCCTGGCACACGGCGGCCACCTGACTCACGGCATGAAGCTGAACGTCTCCGGCAAGCTGTACAACGTTGTCGCCTACAGCGTGGACGAGAACGGCCGCGTTGACATGGAGCAGGTGCGTGAACTGGCGCTGGCTGAGCGCCCCAAGCTGATTATCGCCGGCTGGTCCGCGTACCCCCGTCAGTTGGACTTCGCTGCGTTCCGCGCGATCGCTGACGAAATCGGCGCGTACCTGTGGGTGGACATGGCCCACTTCGCGGGCCTGGTGGCTGCAGGTCTGCACCCGAACCCCGTCCCGCACGCACACGTGGTCTCCTCCACCGTACACAAGACTCTGGGCGGTCCCCGCTCCGGCTTCATCCTCTGCACCGAGGAGCTGAAGAAGAAGATTGACTCCGCAGTGTTCCCCGGCCAGCAGGGCGGCCCGCTCATGCACGTGATTGCCGCGAAGGCTACCGCGTTCAAGGTCGCCGCATCTGACGCGTTCAAGGACCGCCAGAAGCGCACCGTTGAGGGCGCACAGATCCTGGCGAACCGCCTGCTGCAGCAGGATGTGAAGGACGCCGGCGTTTCCATCGCATCCGGCGGTACTGACGTTCACCTGGTGCTTGTTGACCTGCGCAACCACGCCCTCAACGGCAAGGAAGCAGAAGACCTGCTGCACGATGCCGGTATTACTGTCAACCGTAACGCTGTGCCGAACGACCCCCGCCCGCCGATGGTGACCTCCGGTCTGCGTATCGGTACCCCTGCTCTGGCGACCCGCGGCTTCGACGCCGAGGGCTTCACCGAGGTTGCCGACATTATCGCTTCCGTACTGCTGCCGAACCCGGACATCGCTGCGCTGCGTGCCCGCGTTGAGGCACTGTGCGCCAAGTACCCCCTCTACCAGGGCAGCGAGAACTGGTAGACCCATGAATGACCCCGTTCGCTCAACATCCCTTCGTGGGTGCTGAGCGGGCGGGGTTATTTCGCCCTCTTACTTTTTGCTGCTCTACCCGCCACATTCGTTGAGGGACGTAGCGGGGGAGTGGTACCTCTAGGGGCACACCCTAGAACCCAACACACAGACCGTCCGTTTCGGCGAACCCGCCGCAATCTATGGAAGGAAAAACAATGCCCCAGATTCTAGACGGTAACGCAACCGCCGCAGCCATCAAGGAAGAGCTGAAGGAGCGCGTCGAGGCGCTCAAGGCTAAGGGTATTACCCCCGGCCTGGGTACCGTGCTGGTCGGTGACGACCCCGCATCCCGCTCGTACGTGGGCGCTAAGCACCGCGACTGCGCAGAGATCGGTATTAACTCCATCCGTGTGGACCTGCCCGGTGACATCACTCAGGAAGAGCTCGACGCAGAGATCGACAAGCTGAACAACGACCCGGCGTGCACCAGCTACATTGTGCAGTTGCCCCTGCCCAAGCACCTGGACACCAACCGCGTGCTGGAGCGCATCGCCCCCGAGAAGGACGCTGACGGCCTGCACCCGACCAACCTCGGCAAGCTCGTGCTGAACGTTTCTGAGCCGCTGGATTCCCCGCTGCCCTGCACCCCCAACGGTGTCATTGAGCTGGTGAAGCGCCACGGCATCGACTGGAACGGCAAGAACGTTGTGGTGCTCGGCCGCGGCATTACCGTGGGCCGCCCGCTGGGTCTGCTGCTGACCCGCCGCGAGGTGAACGCGACCGCAACCCTGGCGCACACCGGTACCGAGAACCTGAACGAGGTACTGCGCGAGGCTGACGTCATTGTTGCCGCTGTGGGTGTTCCGCACGTGCTGAAGGCTCACCAGGTCAAGGACGGCGCAATCCTGCTGGACGTTGGTGTTTCCCGTGCTGAGGACCCGGAGACCGGCAAGAAGAAGCTATTCGGCGACGTCTCCCCGGAGGCTGCGCAGAAGGCGTCCTGGGTTTCCCCGAACCCCGGCGGTGTGGGCCCGATGACCCGCGCGGAGCTGCTGGTGAACGTGGTTGAGACTGCGGAGCGTCAGGCGGCGTAAGGCTCGCAACATTTCAGGGCTGATAACTCAAAAGGGCGGTGCCCCGGTAGAACAATCTACCGGGGCACCGCCCTTCACACTGTCATCACAAGAAAAGGCAGATGCTAGAGAATCATCTCGTAGAAGTAGGCATCGGCAAGGTACAGGGTCTCTGCGTACTCTACGGGGCTACCTTCTTCGGTGTAGCCGGTCGCGCAGACCTTGAACGCCGCCTCGCCCACGGGAACCTGGTGGTTGAACGCCTCGGCGTCGGCGTCGGTGAAGAGCGCCGCGCTGGTGCGTACGCGGGCGTGCTTAATCGCGTTGGGGGTGTCGGCAAGCTGGTCTAGCGAGCTCATCGCACCGGACATCTCCGCCATCATGGCGTCCAGGATGCTGCTTGCGGCGGCCTTGACAAAGTAGGAACGCTCAAAGCCGATGACTTCGTGGTTGGCAAGACGCAGACGACGCACGAACAGCACCTGCTCACCCACCGGCACGGATAGGTGGGTGGAGATCTCTTCGGTGGCGTCCACCCAGCGGGTCGCAATCATGCGGGTGGACCCCTCAAAACCGCGGCGGCGCATATCGTCAACGAAGGTGTCCACGCGCGGAATGTAGGTGGCGTCGGTGCGCTCGGCAACGTAGGTGCCGGAGCCCTGCACGTTGTAGAGCAGGCCGCGTTCAATCAGAACCTTCAGGGCGCTACGAACCGTCTGGCGGCTCACCCCAAAGTTCTGCTGAATCATGCGTTCGGTGGGCAGCTTATCGCCGGGCTTGCCGGGAATAATGTAGCGCTGCTCAATGTAGTGGATGACCTGCTCGTACTTCGGGCCGGGAATCGGGGGTAGCTCGTAGCGGCTCTCAGCGTTGTGAGCGGTACTTTCGGATGCGGTGGTGCCCGCAGAATGTGAGGGGGCACCGTGGTCGGTGGTATGTGAGGAGTGTGAATTCATCACCCAATAGTTTACCGTTCAGCCAGAGAAAAAACGCGCACGAGTGAAAATTTCTCTTCCCTCAAACTGGCATAATTAAGATTATGCATTTTTCTAACACCCCTGCACCGCGCCCGAGCGGTCTGCTTCGCGTGGCAAGCGTGAATGTGAACGGTATCCGAGCCGCCTACAAGAAGGATATGGCGGCGTGGTTGGCGAGCCGTGACATCGACATTCTCTGCCTGCAGGAGGTGCGCGCCCCCGACGCTATCGTGCGTGAGCTGCTGGACGAATCCCAGTGGCATATTCTGCACGCGGAGGCTGCTGCGAAGGGCCGCGCCGGTGTGCTGGTGGCGACCCGCCGCACCCCGAACTCGGCCGGTGAAGTCCTGGAGAACCAGCCGGTAGCGACCCGCTCGAATATTGGCGAAGAGTACTTTGACGATTCGGGCCGCTGGGTTGAGGCGGACTACGTTCTGCCCAACGGTAAGACCTTGACCGTGGTCAGCGCCTACGTTCACTCCGGCGAGGTCGGCACCCAGAAGCAGGACGATAAGTACCGCTTCCTGGAGCGCATGCTGGTGCGCATGCCTGAACTGGCAAAGCACTCGGACCACGTGCTCATCGTGGGCGATTTGAACGTGGGCCACACCGAGCTGGACATTAAGAACTGGAAGGCTAACCAGAAGCGTGCCGGCTTCCTGCCGGAGGAACGCGCCTACTTTGACCGCTTCTTCGGTGATATCGGCTACCGCGATGTGGCTCGTGAGCTGGCGGGTCAGGTGCCCGGCCCCTACACCTGGTGGTCTTACCGCGGTAAGGCGTTCGATAATGACGCAGGCTGGCGTATCGACTACCACATGGCGACCCCGGCGCTCGCCGAAAGCGCCGTGGAAGCGGTCGTGGACCGCGCGGCAAGCTACGATGAGCGTTTCAGCGATCACGCGCCGCTCGTGGTTGACTACCGCATCGGTGAGTAAGACGCGGACCCACCTACAGATAAGTTTTTGAAGATGTGCTGCACCGTCCGCAGCACCGCACAGGAAGAACTGCACAGGAAATAACTATGGCAGACGAAAAGAAGCAGGATAAGTCCCTCATCCCTAACGCCTCTCAGCAGAAGGCACGTATCTACTCGGGTGCGCAGCCGTCGGCTGATTCGATGCACCTGGGTAACTACATTGGTGCTGTGAACAACTGGGTGGCGTTGCAGGACGACCCGAATAACGAATGTCTGTTCTTTATCCCGGATATGCACGCCATCACCGTTCCTCAGAACCCCGAGGAGCTGCGTGAGCGTACCCGCCTGACCGCGGCG
Source organism: Rothia sp. HMSC062H08 (assembly GCF_001810775.1). NCBI lineage: Bacteria > Bacillati > Actinomycetota > Actinomycetes > Micrococcales > Micrococcaceae > Rothia > Rothia sp. HMSC062H08. Next base: position 41,849 of record NZ_KV802666.1, on the reverse strand, counting down.
CAGTATATCGCCTCCGGCATTGACCCGACCCGCACCCCGCTGTTCGTGCAGTCGCACGTGCCCGAGCACGCCCAGCTGGCGTGGGTTCTGAACTGCTTCACCGGCTTCGGCGAGGCCTCCCGTATGACCCAGTTCAAGGACAAGTCCCAGAAGCAGGGCGCCGAGAACGCCTCCGTGGGCCTGTTCACCTACCCGATTCTGATGGCCGCCGACATCCTGCTCTACCAGGTGGACGGCGTGCCCGTGGGCGAGGATCAGCGTCAGCACCTGGAGCTGACCCGTAACCTGGCTCAGCGCTTCAACTCCCGCTTTGGTGAGACCTTTGTGGTGCCCGATCCGGTGATTCTGAAGGAAACCGCTAAGATTTACGACCTGCAGGACCCGACCTCGAAGATGTCCAAGTCTGCGGCATCCGATAAGGGCCTAATCAAGCTTCTGGACACCCCCAAGGTCACCCAGAAGAAGATTAAGTCCGCCGTGACCGATGACGGCTCCGTCATCGCCTACGACCGCGAGGCTAAGCCCGGCGTCTCCAACCTGCTCTCCATCTACTCGGCAATGACCGGCGAGAGCATCGACGAGATCGTGGCACGCTACGAGGGCAAGATGTACGGCCACCTGAAGGTCGACCTTGCCGATATTGTGGTGGAGCGCCTCACCCCGGTGCGTGAGCGTACCCTCGAGCTGATGGACGACCCCGCCGAGCTGGACCGCCTGCTGGCTGTGGGCGCATCCGCTGCCCGCGAGATCGCTACGGTCACCATTGAGAACGTGTACAAGAAGGTTGGCTTCCTGCCTGCCGCCGCAATCTAGCGCGCTGTTCAGCCAGTCCGGCTGAGACGCCGCATTACCTGCACGATTGAGATGACAGCACAAGAGAACTCTTCGAGCCCCACGACGGCTCCTGTATCCCCGACCCTGAAACCCGGTCGCCGCTACCTGAGCGTTATTGCGCACGTGAGCGGTGAGAATGTTCAGCGCCTGGAAGAGTGGAAGCGCGCGGTAGCCGGTGGTGCGGTGGCGCCTATCAGCACCCACGTGACCGTGTACCTGACGGAGCTGAACGAGTCTCTAATGGCTGAGGTGCACTCCCCGCAGTTCCGCGAGGCGCTGGACACGCCGCGTTTTGAGGCGCGCTGGGGTTCGGTACACTCCTTCCGCCCGGTCACCGAGGTGGAGTACCTGAACCTGGAGGCGGGTAGGGCCGAGTTCGAGCAGATTCACCAGAAGCTGGTTGAGCTATTCGGTGCCGGCGCGGCGTCCTTCCCCTATGTGCCGCACGTGACCCTGGGTCACGGGCTCACGGAAGAGCAGGTGGCGAACGCCCGTGAGGTGTTTGATGCTCTGCCCGCCGAGCAGCGCACCTTCACCGTGGATCACCTACACTGCTACTCCTATGACGGGCAGGACTGGGAAGAGATGACGGTTCTGCCGTTGCGTTAGGAGCAGGCGTATCAACCTGGAAAACATAAAGAGAGATGCGACCGATAGGTTATCGGTCGCATCTCTCTTTATGTTTTCGCTAGGTTTATCTCAGCGTGAGATCCCTAGTGGGAGTGGCCCTCGTGAGCCTCGCCAGACTCGTGCGCATCAGCGGAAGCCGAGGAGGAAGCAGAGCCGTGCGCTTCAGCGCCGTGTGCCTCAGCCTCAACCGGTGCAGCGTTCGAGGAAGAGACACCCAGAATCTCGTTCGGGGTCTTCGGAAGCTCCACGCTCATCAGCTCCTTCGGCGCTGCCGGGTTCGACAGAGATACCGCAATGAGCTTCTTGGTCGCCGGGTCGGTCACGTAGGCGGTCTTACCGTCCACCCACAGTGCCGGACGCTCATCCTGCCACGTCTCAGACTCGGTCCACGCCTCCATTAGCTGTACGGATCCCAGCTCAGTGCCGGTTGCCGGATCGAAGACGCGCAGCTTACCGTCGGTGGTCAGCAGCAGCGCCTCACCCTGGGGGCCGCGAGCCAGCGAACGGAAGGTGTAGCTCACGCCAGAAGGCAGGGAGTAGACGGTGCGGGTTGCCGCAACGGTGTCGATAATGGAGAACTTCTCGGGGCGCTCCAGCTTAGCGTCCTTGTCGGTCTTGTAGTCCGCCAGAACGTACTGGGAGTCAGCCTTACCGGCCTGGTTACCCGAGCGCGAGTACGGGTCCTCGGGGTTGGTGATCTTGGTGAACTTGCCGTCCTTGTAGACCATCGCGCCGTCGGTGCAGCCGATGGAGAACGCGCCGTCCTTAGCGATGGCTTCACCGTGAACGCCGGGGCAGGCGGGGCTCTCGGTGACGGTCTTGCCCTGCGCATCCACAACAGCGGCGCCGGTGCGGGTCTTCGAGTCGCCGACCGCTACCAGGTACTGGTCATTGGGCAGCGGGATTGCGAAGCCGTGGTGAGGCTTCGGCAGGGTGACGGTGGTGGTCTCCAGGGAGGAGGCGGTGCGCTTGTCGTGGGTCAGCTTCGCCGGGTCGTACACGGCGAAGGAGCCGGTGCCGTCGGCGAATGCCGCGACCTTGCCGTTGTCCTTGATGACGTGACCGGTGTGGTCAGCTGCAAGAGACAGCGAGGACAGCGACGGGGAAGTGGTGTAGTAGTGCGAGTGGTCGCCGTGCGCTACGGACCATACGCCGGTGTCCAGGAAGGTGTAGCTGTTGCCGTCTGCAACGACGAGGTGGCGGTTATCGCCAGCGTCGGAGAGGCGCAGGAAGCCTTCCTTGGGGATGTCTGCGAGCAGCTTCATGTCCTTGGCGTCGTAAACGAGCACGCCGCCGTCGTAGGTGATGGCGACGCGGCTTGCCGCGCCCTTGCCTTCGGTGATAGGGGCGGGGGTTGCGCTCGCGGAGGTGGAGGCGCTGGGGCTGGTCTGGGCGTTCTGGGTGGTCTGGGAGCCGCATGCGGTCAGGGCGAGTGCGGCTACTGCGCCGAGTGCGCCGGCACGGGTGAGGAAAAACTTACGGGTCATGTGCATGTACCAAGATTAACATGAGAATGGTTCTCTATAGTGGTTGATCCTTGGCTCGTATCAGAGTCTGGAAGTGCAATCTGCGCGGGGTGTGTAAGGTATTCTGCCCCTGCCCAGCCGAAGGAAGTGTCCTTTTGTGCCCCCACTAGGTGAAAGCCTTGAATCGACTCGCGAAATGGCTCATCAGGGCATAAAAAACCGGCTCCCTTCCGAAAAGAAGAGAGCCGGTTTCTAGAGGTGTCTTTTGCTCGAGTAGGGTTCAAGCGCCTACTCGGAGCTAAACATTTAGGGCTAAAAACTTAGAGGAGGTTGTTCAGGCCTCGCGCCTTGACCTCACCCACTGCATCCTTGACAGCCTGTGCCTTGGAGCGCGGAGCGACCAACAGGGCGTCGGGGGTGTCCACCACAACGATATCGTCGAGGCCAAGGATAGAGATCTTGCGGTCGGTATTCGCGACAATAATGCCGGAACAACCGTGGTTGATAACGTTATCCTTCTCGCCGAGAATGGTCAGCTCTTCGCCGCTCTTCTCGGTGTTCAGGCGTGCCACAGCGTCGAAGTCTCCCACATCGTCCCAGCTGAAGGAACCGGGAACCATTGCAACGTCGCCCGCTGCCGCAGCGGGCTCAGCCACAGCGTAGTCGATAGCGGTCTTGGGCAGGGTCTCCCAGACGCGGTCCATAACAGCCTCACGCTCGGGGGTGTCCCAAGCGTTAGCAATTTCCATGATGCCCGCGTACAGCTCGGGCTCGTTCGCCTCGAGGTGCTTGAGCATCAGAGCCGCCGGTGCCACGAACATGCCTGCGTTCCAGGTGTACTCACCGGAGTCCAGGTACTTCTGTGCGGTAGCGGCATCGGGCTTCTCCACGAAGGTGTCCACAGCCTGAGCGTTGGGGGCGTCCTCAATACCCAGGGACTCGCTGGCGTGGATGTAGCCAAACGCGCTGGAGGGCTCGGTGGGGGTAATACCGATGGTGACAATCTTGCCGGTTGCCGCGGTGATGACAGCTTCGGTCACCACACGGTGGAATTCATCCACGGGGCTGATCACGTGGTCAGCTGCGAAGGAGCCAATGATGGCGTCCGGTTCGCGGCGGTGGATGATAGCGCAAGCCAGGCCGATAGCTGCAGCCGAATCCTTGGGGGAGGGCTCCAGTACCAGGTCAGCGGCACGCAGTTCAGGAATCTGCTGGGTGACCGCATTGGCGTGCGAAGTACCGGTAACCACCATGACGGAACCATTGCTGAGATCGATGAGACGGTCGTAGGTGTCACGCAACAAGGAATTGCCCGACGAGGTGAGGTCGAGCAGGAACTTCGGGGCGTGCGCGCGGGATAGAGGCCACAAACGCGAGCCAACACCGCCGGCGGGAATAAGCGGGCGGAATCGAGTGAGTGCAGTATTCATCGCTTCAAGAATAGCGGGTCAATTTGTCATATATCGAATTCTTTTAGGGTTTAAACAAAAAGTGTCAGATGGCTCTCATTTAGGCGATGTTTGAGGTTAGGTTAAGGTAAGTCCCGCACAAACACAGGGAAGTAGGCGATATCGCAATAAAAACATGCTCTAATTCCCTTTTAGAACCTGTAAAAAAACCCTAAACAGGGTGTCAGTAAGCTGTGAATTTACCTGATATCTTGGAAGTAACAGACGAACAAAAAGCAGTCGGTGAGCACACAGCTGTGCCTGGAAGCTGGAGCCTAAAAATGCGGTACCAGAACCCAGACGCTCGCCGTCGCAGCAGGAGGTTATTCAGTGTTGAATGGTTCTAAAGGAACCCTCTACCGCGGCCGCTGGGGCATGTGGTCCTGGGTTGCTCATCGCATTACCGGTATCGCGATTTTCTTCTTCCTTCTTGTACACATCCTAGATACTGCCGTCGTGCGTATCTCCCCGGAGGCCTACAACGGTGTACTGAGCCTGTACAAGAACCCCATCATGGGCCTGGGTGAGACCGCGCTTGTCGCCGCCATCGTCTACCACGCGTTCAACGGTATTCGCATTATCCTCATTGACTTCTGGGGTAAGGCAACCAACTCGCACGTGGAGCACATTCAGGCGAAGAACAAGGACGGCAACGTCGAAATCAGCCAGAAGGCAACCTACACGCACATCAAGATTCTCTGGGTTGTGCTTTTCCTCTGGGCAATTACCGTTGCGGGCTTCGCAGCGCGTCACCTGCCGATCGTTTTCTCGCACATGGGAGGTCACTAAACTATGGCTACTCCGCTTAAGCCCCGCACCTATGTACCCCGTCTGCGTGACAACCGCATCGACGGTGTGAAGTACAACCGCTCCTCCTCCAAGCGCAACAACTTTGAGATGTTCGCTTGGCTGGGTATGCGCCTGTCCGGCGTCGTACTCGTCGTGCTGATTTTCGGCCACCTGTTCTCCAACCTCATGGTCGGCGACGGCATCCACGCCATCGACTTCGGCTTCGTGGGCGGCAAGTGGGCGAACCCCTTCTGGCAGGTCTGGGATCTGCTGCTGCTCTGGCTGGCTATGCTGCACGGTGCTAACGGCATCCGCGTCATCATCGATGACTACGCAGAGAAGGACCGCCTGCGCGTTTGGCTGAAGGTGATCCTCTTCGCAGCATGCGCATTCGTCCTGCTGGTTGGTACCCTCACCATCTTCGCGTTCGACCCCTGCCCCTCCGGCGCAGCGGCTGAACTGCTCCCCAGCTTCTGCTCGGCACGCTAACGGCGACGTATCCGAGACAAACGAAAACATCTAAAACACAGAAAGAACATCATGCAGGTACATAAGTACGATGTAGTGATCGTCGGTGCCGGTGGCGCAGGTATGCGTGCCGCCATTGAGGCCGGCCAGCGAGTTCGCACCGCGGTACTGACCAAGCTATACCCCACCCGCTCCCATACCGGTGCGGCACAGGGTGGCATGTGCGCCGCTCTGGCTAACGTTGAAGAGGACAACTGGGAGTGGCACACCTTTGACACCGTCAAGGGTGGCGACTACCTGGTCGACCAGGACGCAGCAGAAATCATGGCTAAGGAAGCTATTGACGCTGTGCTCGACCTGGAAAAGATGGGTCTTCCCTTCAACCGAACCCCCGAAGGCCGCATTGACCAGCGCCGCTTCGGCGGTCACACCCGTGACCACGGTAAGGCTGCTGTGCGCCGCGCATGCTACGCAGCTGACCGTACCGGCCACATGATTCTGCAGACCCTCTACCAGAACTGCGTTCGTCACAATGTGGAGTTCTACAACGAGTTCTACGTTCTCGACCTGATTCTGGTCAAGGACGAAGAGGGCAAGCCCCGCCCCGCCGGCGTCGTCTCCTACGACCTGGCAACCGGCGAGGTCCACGTCTTCCAGGCTAAGTCCGTGATCTTCGCATCCGGCGGCTGTGGCAAGATTTTCAAGACCACCTCCAACGCACACACCCTCACCGGTGACGGCATGGCTATCGCACTGCGTGCAGGCCTGCCCCTGGAGGACATGGAATTCGTTCAGTTCCACCCGACCGGCCTGGCTGGCCTGGGCATTCTCGTCACCGAGGGTGCTCGTGGTGAAGGCGGTATTCTCCGTAATGCTGACGGTGAGCGCTTCATGGAGCGCTACGCACCCACCATTAAGGACCTCGCACCCCGCGATATCGTGGCACGTGCAATGGCAAACGAGGTGCGCGAAGGCCGCGGTTGCGGTCCCCACAAGGACTACGTGCTGCTGGACCTGACCCACCTGGAGCCCTCCCACATCGACGAGAAGCTGCCGGACATTACCGAGTTCGCTCGTACCTACCTGGCAGTGGAACCGCACCACCAGCCCATCCCGGTGTTCCCCACCGCGCACTACGCAATGGGCGGTATCCCCACCAACAACGAGACCGAGGTCTACCACAACAGCGAAGAGACCATCCCCGGCCTCTACGCAGCTGGTGAGGTTGCTTGTGTGTCCGTCCACGGTGCAAACCGTCTGGGCACCAACTCCCTGCTGGACATCAACGTGTTCGGTAAGCGTGCAGGCCGCAAGGCAGCAGAGTACGCAGCATCCGCTGAGTTCGTACCGGTTCCGGACGACGCAGCAGATCGCGTTCTCAACATGCTCAACGGCATCCTCGAAGGCAAGGGCACCGAGAAGGTCGGCGCTATCCGCGCAGACCTGCAGAAGGCTATGGAAGCTGACATGCAGGTGTTCCGTACCGACGAGACCATCCGCGCAGCACTGGCAACCATCGCTGAATTGGAAGAGCGTTACAAGAACATCTCCATCCAGGACAAGGGCAAGCGCTTCAACCTCGACCTGCTTGAGGCTGTTGAGCTTGGCTTCCTGATTGAGCTGGCAAAGGTCATGTCCGTTGGCGCGCTGCACCGTAAGGAATCCCGTGGTGGTCACTACCGCGAGGACTTCCCCAAGCGTGACGATGTCAACTTCATGAAGCACTCGATGGTCTACCTCGACCCCGAATCCGAGTTTGAGGGTGTCAAGGGCCTGCGATTCGAAACCAAGCCCGTTGTCTACACCCGCTACGAGCCGAAGGAGCGTAAGTACTAAAATGGCTGAAAACGAACTCCCCGAACCGGAATCCGTCAAGCTGTTTGAGGGTATGACCGGCGGCGACTCCGACTCCATCCCCACGTACGATGTGGTCATCAAGATTCGTCGCTACAACCCGGAAGTTTCCTCCGAGGCGTACTGGGATGAATTCCCGCTGACCATGTACCGCACCGACCGCGTGCTGGATGCTCTGCACAAGATCAAGTGGGAAGTAGACGGCTCCGTCTCCTTCCGCCGCTCCTGCGCACACGGCATCTGCGGCTCGGACGCAATGCGCATCAACGGCCGTAACCGCCTGGCTTGCAAGACCCTGCTGAAGGACCTTGACCTGACCAAGCCGATTACCGTTGAGCCCATCAAGGGTCTGCCCTGCGAAAAGGACCTCATCGTTGACATGGAGCCCTTCTTCCAGGCATACCGCGAAATCATGCCGTTCTTCATCAACGATTCGAACGAGCCTGAGCGTGAGCGCCTGCAGACCATTGAGGACCGTGCACGTTTCGATGACACCACCAAGTGCATCCTCTGTGCAGCATGTACCTCGTCCTGCCCGGTCTTCTGGACCGACGGTCAGTACTTCGGCCCCTCCGCTATCGTGAACGCACACCGCTTCATCTTCGACTCGCGCGATGATGCAGGCGACCTGCGTCTGGAGATCCTCAACGACAAGGAAGGCGTATGGCGTTGCCGTACCACCTTCAACTGCACCGAGGCTTGCCCCCGTGGCATCCAGATCACCAAGGCTATTGCCGAGGTGAAGCAGGCAATCCTGAGCCGCTCGCTCTAATCTGAGTACGCGGTGTCAGCTGATACAGCATTGACGATTCAAGCCGTCACCCACACCGGGTGGCGGCTTGAATCTTTTTAACAGAAAAGGACCGGCTTCAAATCGCGGGGCAGAGCATTGAACGGGGCTTCGGCGGGCAGGAGTACTCTTCACAATCTGTCATAAAGTCATAGATATTCTCGAGGGCTGTCAGAAAGGGGCGGCGGGTAGGTAAACCCCGGCGGGCGGCGTTATTCTACTGTGTATGGTTTTCGCTAATTCTCGCTACGATTTGTCCACCCCTGTCTTCGACGACTGGGTGGAGCGCATGATGGGTACCCTTGTGCAGTTCCGCCGCGAAGTGCACGCCAACCCGGAGCTTTCCTTCCGTGAAGTGGCGACCACTGAGCGCCTCATGAATCGACTGCGAGAAGCCGGCATGAATCCTGTTGCTTGCGAAGGCACCGGCTGCTACGTCGATATCGGAAGCGGTCCCTTTGCCGTGGCTCTGCGTGCCGATATTGATGCTCTGCCCATTGTTGAGCAGACAGACCTGCCCTACGCCTCCACCGTGCCCGGTGTGATGCACGCCTGCGGCCATGATATTCACCAGACCGTCATGCTCGGTGTAGCTCTGGCACTGCACGAGCTGAACGAGAAGACCCCGCTGGGCCGTAGCGTCCGCATTCTTTTCCAGCCCGCTGAGGAGCAGCTGCCCGGCGGTGCGGTGCAGATGATTTCGCAGGGTCTGCTCAAGGATATTCCGCGTGCTTTCGCTCTGCACTGTGACCCGAAGGTGGACCTGGGCCAGATCGGTACCCGCATCGGTGCGATTACCAGCGCCTCGGATACCGTGAAAATTCATCTGAGCGGTCACGGCGGCCACACTTCTCGCCCGCATCTGACTGAGGACCTCATCTATGCGATGAGCCAGATTGCTGTGCAGGTTCCCGCCGTGCTGACCCGCCGCACCGACGTGCGTTCGGGCGTGCTGGTCGCCTGGGGCCAGGTCAGTGCTGGTGTTGCTCCCAACGCTATTCCCGCCGAGGGCTACCTGGCGGGTACCATGCGTTGCCTGGATGTTGAGGTTTGGCGTCAGGCAGGCAACATGCTGGATGAAGTCATCGAGCAGGTTGCCGTACCCTTCGGCGTGACCGCGCGTGTGGAGCACATCCGCGGAGTGCCCCCGGTCGTGAACACCGACCTGGAAACCACCATGCTGGAGAACGCGGCTCGCGCCGAACTGGGCGAAGACTCCATTGTGCTGGTTGAGCAGTCCATGGGCGGCGAAGACTTCGCGTGGATGCTGCAGGAAGTTCCCGGCTCCATGTTCCGCCTGGGCACCCGTGCCCCCGGCGACCCCACCTACGATCTGCACCAGGGCGATTACGCCCCGAGCGAGCAGGCAATCGGCATTGGTGTGCGCGTCATGGCGGCAACTGCCCTGCGCGCCGTCCGTTTTGAGCTGGCGAAGGCTGCGAAGGCAGCGAACCCCATCCGCGATGAGGCACGCTAAAGAGCTTCTCGAAAGCTTATAAGTCAGGCTTGAAAGTACGACTATATAGCCGCATCAAGCCTTGAAAACTGTACAAGTTTCACCCCGTTACCTCTCACCGAGTAGCGGGGTGAAACTCTATGCACACGATAGAATTAAAAGGATTATGAGGACATCTGCGTCATGTTCCCGACTCCGTGCCCACACACCTGCGGGGGTTGAAGGAGATGGCGCACCATCACACGGCGCACGCCGGAGGAGGACACCCAATGAGCTTCTTTGGAATCGGCAAGAAGAAGTTGGATGAACAGTCGCGCGAAGAACAGAGCGCCGAAACCGCTAAGGCTCAGAAAGAACAGGCAAGCGAAGACGCTCCTAAGAGCGCGCGACTGAGCGAAAAGATTATGGAACAGCAGCAGTGGGAGGACTCCCTGCGCCGCTTCGTGAAGTCTGAAAGCGCACGCCACCAGAACCACGACGAAGAGCAGAATGAAGAGCACCGCGCTGTTGAGGATCTCAAGCGTGCCCTCCTGCACGGCGATGAGAAGGTTGAAGAATCTTCCGCTGCTGAGGAGCTGACCGAGGAACAGGCGAAGGAGCAGGAGCGTCGTAGCCTGCTGGCTGCGCTTGGTGCTTTCCCGCAGGAATCTGAGGAGCCTGTTGAGGTCGAGCAGAATACTGAGGACCAGGACGTTAAAGAAGAAGTCGCCCCGGTTGCTGAGGCTGCTCAGCCCGCTACCCCCGCGTTCCTGCGCGATGATGAAGAGTCCGAAGCTGAGGACGCATCTATCGAGGCGCAGGAGCCTAAGGACGTCGCAGCGGATGCACGTTCCCAGTTTGAAGAGCACCTACGTGCTCTGCGTGCCCAGAATGTCGAAGATACTGCCGCTGAGGTCGCTGAAGCGGCTGCAGACGAGGCAGAGGGTGGCGAAGAGCTTGAGGTTGCTGACGCTGTTGTAGAAGCTACTGAGAACAAGTCTGAGAACGCTCATTCTGCATCTGCAGCTGAGGACGTATCTGCAGGTGCTGAAGACTCCCTGACCGCAGAAGACCTGAAGACTGCCCGCACCCGCGCCGCTGTCACCGAGGCACAGAACGCCGGCCTGGACGACCTGGCGGCAGCCTACGCTGCTCGCCTGGGCATCACCCTCGATAGCGAAGAGGAGACTTTCGGCGAGGTCGCCTCCGATGAGGTAATCGCTGAAGAAGCTCCCGCTGATGAGGTAGTTGCTGAGGAAGCAGAGTCCGCTGAGGCACCCGAGTCCACTGAAGCTGCTGAATCTGTCGAAGACGCTGAGGCCTCTGAGGCACCCGCACCTGTTGCTGATGCTACTGAAGACTTCGAATCCGAGGAGACCATTGACCTTACCGCAGGCGTAGAAGAGGCTGCAGAGCCTGTTGCCGCTGGTGAGGAAGAGCCGATTGAGGCTGTCGTTGAGGCACCTGAACTGCTGGCATCTGAACTTACTGAGGAAGAAGACGCGGTCTCTGATGAGACCGAGTTGCTCTCCGCTGTATCCGTTGAGGAGAAGCACGAAGCGTCCGTCTCTGAATCGCTCGAGGCTGAGGACTTCGACGCTGAAGAAGAGAACACCGCAGAGCTGATCTTTGACACTTCCGCTGTTGAAGAAAGCGCTGTTGAGGACAGCACCGCGGAAGAAACCGCTACGGAAGAGCCTGCTACCAAGATTGAGGACTCCGCGGCTGAAGGCTCCGGTTCTGAGGACGACGAGCCCGTCGAGAGCTCCTCTGTAGCTCCTGCTCTTGCCGCTGTTGCTGCACCCGTGGCTGCTGCCGCTGCTGTTGCCTCCGCCGCAAAGGCTGATAAGGCTGAGGAGAAGGCAGAAAAGGGTACCTCTCAGGGGGTCGCTCTGACCGCAGAGGCCATCGATAAGAAGGAAGCCGAGAAGCAGGAGGCTTCCGCTCGTGAAGAGTCCGCTCAGGAGCCCGCTGCAGAGTTGAAGGAAGCTGAGCAGAAGCTCAGCGAAGACGAGGCAGAGCTGGTTGCCGAGTCCATCATCCTGAGCGAGCCCGCAGAGGGCGCAGCGACCCTGCCCGCTCTCCCCAAGCAGCGTGCCCTCTATGGCCTGGCGGAGCTCATGCGCACCCGCGGTTCGGGCACCATGAGCCTGGAACTGCGCCAGGTGGATGAGGATATGCACTACCGTCTGCTGCACCGCGGTCGCGAGGTCGAAACCGGCATTGTGGTGCCCGGCATTGACTGGTTCGCACCCGTGGCGGCACTGTACACCGAGGCTCAGCAGGCCGGCGCAACCTGGAACCGCGCGGCGGTCTCTCTGAACCCGCGTCTAGGTGACGGCCTGGAGGTTCACGCATCCTACCTGGGTATGGCGGACGGCCAGACCACCCGTGAGAGCTTCCTGCTGGAGGGCACCGCTGTCGAGGCTAAGCCCGTTGCAACCGCTGAGGCTGCTGAGGCTACTTCGCAGGAGGAGACTCAGGAAGCTGCTGTTCAGCGTGCTGACTCGGTTGAGGCTGAGCGTGAGGCTATCGAGCGTGAGCTGGAGGCTGAGCTTGCTCAGAAGCAGGCGGCTAACGAGGCTGAGGCCGCTGTTGAATCCACTGAAGAGCCTGTCGTTGAGGCTGCTGAAGAGGGTACCTCTTCGGGTCTGCTGCCTGCCGCCGGTCTTGCTGCGGCCGGTACCGTAGCGGCTGGTGCCGCTGTCGCCTCCGCACAGGAGAAGGAAGACGTAGAGGAATCTGTCGAAGCTTCTGACGAACCTGCTCAGACTGAGTTTGCGCCGGTTGAAGCTGAATTCGAGCACGATTACGAGAACGACCCGGTCTTCGGTGCGGCTACCGTAGAACCCGAAACTGAGCAGGCTGAAGAGTCCGCCGCTGAGGCAACCGAGGTATCCGCCGAGGACTCTGATGAGCCCGGCGAAGATATGGAAGCCGCCCTGGCAGCCATCGTTGCCAACGCTCAGAAGAAGCTGGACGCTGAGGAAGCACCTGCTGAGGAAGTTTCGGCTGTCGAGGAGCAGAAGGCTGCCGCTCCCGTGGTCGCAGAGTCCTTCACCCTGGACCGCACCCAGCCCGTTGAAGAAGCTGCAGAAGAGCCGGTCGCAGAGAGCTCCGAAGAACCCGCCCTGCCCGCGTTCTTGGACGACTCTGAACTGCTGCCCGAGAAGGAAACCTCCGCCGCTTCCGCTGAAGCGCCCGCCGAGGAACCTGCCCTCGTAGACGTTGAGCCTGCCGCTGAGAGCGCATCTGTGGCACCCGGCCTGGCTGGTGCTCTTGCCGCAGCTGCCGCAGTGGGCACCGCCGGTGCCGCTGCGAAGGCTACCGGCGTTCAGGAAGAGCCCGCTGAGAAGGTCGCTGAGCTCAAGATCGTTGAGGTGACCCCCGCAGCTAAGATTGCTGAGGCTCCCGTAGCGCTTGCGCCCGCCTCCGAGGCTACCGCTCAGACTGCACCGGCAGCACCTGTAGCAGAGGCGGCACCCGCTGCGGCGACCACCCCGGTTGCCCTGCCGGAGAGCACCCCGGCAGGTATCTCCTCCAGCATCTCGGCATCCGCGCTGAGCGAGCTCAACCAGCTGCCCACCATCGTGGCTGAGCCGGACACCCCCTCCGCCGCGGTGCAGAGCCCGCTGGTTCCCTCGGAGACTCAGCTGGCAGCCGGTAACCTGGTTCTGACCGAGGCTCAGGTCGCTCAGCGTCTGGCGCCGGTCGTCGAGCACCTCTTCGGCGAGAACGGCACCGCAAAGGACGCCACTACCGTGCTGATTCGTGTACGCGCCCTCGGTTCCTACTACGACGCCCTGACCCACGTGCGCCGCAACGGCTTCTGGGAGCAGGTCCGTACCTTCGAGCTGATTCCCGAAACCCTGCTGGACATTCCGGCGCTGAAGACCGACTCGTACAGCGAGGGCGAGGGCTCGCCGCTGGCTATGAGCCTGACCTTCACCCCGGGCGTGCCGGTTCAGGCGGCATTCGATTATGCGAATGAGCAGGCGTTTGTCACCTACCCGCGTCCGTTGGATGCTGAGCGTTACGTTGAGGAGCTGCGTATGTTCCCGCGTTTGGGTTCGAAGATCCCGGCTCATATGACGAGCGCGCTTTCGCACTGGAACCTCTAAAACCTTGTAAGGTGTGCCGCGCCGGCTCCCCATGTGGGGGTCGGCGCGGCGCGCTATGTTTGTCATTTTTTCGATGAGGAAGATTGTTATGACTGATACCTCTAATACTCCTGAGGCTTCTGCGGCGCAGAACGTTCAGGACACTGCCGCCCGCGCGGCTGAAGCCTTCGGCACCCTGGTGGAAACCATGGCGCTGCTGCGCGCACCGGGCGGTTGCCCGTGGGATGCTGAGCAGACTCACGCCTCCCTAATCCGCTACCTGGTGGAGGAAGCCTACGAGGTTGTCGAGGCGGTAGAAACCGGCGGCGAGCCGAATATGCCGCTGCTGCGTGAGGAGCTGGGCGACGTGCTGCTACAGGTGGTGTTCCACTCTGATATTGCTGCGGCAAACCCGCAGGGCTTCGACATCGTGCAGGTGGTTGAGGGCCTTGTGCAGAAGCTTCGTTCGCGCCACCCCGATGTGTTTGCGGCTGAGTCTGAGGGCTCTTCGGAGGCGCCTCGCACCGCGGCTGAGCAGCAGGCGGCGTGGGATGCGTTGAAGAAGAAGGAGAAGAGTGACCGTGGCGCGCTGGACGGTATTCCGCCGCATCTACCGGCGCTCGCTATGGCTGAGAAGACTGCTGTGAAGGCACGTAAGGCGGGTATTATCCTGCCGCCGGAGCCCACGAGCATGGAGGACGACCTGCGCTATATGCACACTGAAGAGGAATTCGGTGAGCTGCTCTTTGCGTTGGTGAGCCGCGCACAGCGTAATGGTTTGGATCCGGAGCGTGCTCTGCGTTCGTACACTCGCCGCTATATTGCTCAGCATATGCATGATGAGCCGAGCTATTAGAAACGCTGGTTGAGTTCTTCTGTGAGGCGCTTTGAAATCTGTTCTCTGAGGGAATGAAAGGTTTCAAAGCGCCTTCTGTTTGTTTGGGGTTGTGTTGGGCAACCGTGAGGATGCTCGTGGCACATGCCCCGGCATTTGGGCTCATGTTGTGCTTTGGTCGAGTACCCACACCCTCACAATGTGGGGGAGTGTGGGTCTTGTTCCGCTTTGTAGCGCCTGACTAAGGGTTATCTAGACCTTCATTAAGGCAATAAAAAAGCGGTGGCAACTAGTGTGTTTGTGTGGGAGTTTTGCTAGAATTTAGGGGACGCGACTTGTCCACTACCGGGTGAGCCGTTCACATCCTTGACATCTCATAAGGAGAACAATTCATGGCTGTTATTACCGCAGTTCACGCACGCCAGATCCTGGATTCCCGTGGCAACCCGACCGTTGAGGTTGAGGTTCTGCTCGAAGACGGTGCTTTCGCACGCGCAGCTGTGCCCTCGGGCGCATCCACCGGTGAGTGGGAAGCTGTTGAGCGCCGCGATGGCGACAAGTCCGTATACCTGGGCAAGGGTGTTCTGGGCGCAGTGAAGTCTGTTATCGAAGAAATCGCTGAAGAGGTCATCGGCATTGAGGCTTCCGACCAGCGCGCTGTTGACGCAGCCATGATTGCTCTGGATGCAACCAACAACAAGGGCAAGCTGGGCGCAAACGCAATCCTGGGTGTCTCCCTGGCTGTTGCTAAGGCAGCTGCTGAGTCCGCTGACCTGCCCCTGTACAAGTACCTCGGCGGCCCGAACGCTCACGTTCTGCCCGTCCCCATGATGAACATCCTCAACGGTGGTTCTCACGCAGACTCCAACGTTGACATCCAGGAGTTCATGATTGCTCCCATCGGCTTCGACAACTACTCTGACGCTCTGCGCGCAGGTGTTGAGGTTTACCACTCCCTGAAGTCCGTGCTGCACGACCGCGGCCTGGCAACCGGCCTGGGCGACGAGGGTGGTTTCGCACCCAACCTGGAGTCCAACGCAGCTGCACTGGACCTGATCGTTGAGGCAATCGAGAAGGCTGGCTACAAGCCGGGCGAGCAGGTTGCACTGGCACTGGACGTTGCATCCTCCGAGTTCTACAACGACGGCGCATACGAGTTCGAGGGCCAGAAGAAGTCCGCAGCTGAGATGAGCGCATACTACGCTGACCTCGTTGCAAAGTACCCCCTGGTTTCCATTGAGGATCCCCTGGATGAGAACGACTGGGAGGGCTACAAGACCCTGACCGAGCAGATTGGTGACAAGGTCCAGATTGTCGGTGACGACCTGTTCGTGACCAACCCCGAGCGCCTGGCTCGCGGTATCGAAGAGGGCGCAGCTAACGCTCTGCTCGTGAAGGTGAACCAGATTGGTTCGCTGACCGAGACCCTCGACGCAATGGAGCTGGCACAGCGCCACGAGTACCGTTGCATGGTTTCTCACCGTTCCGGTGAGACCGAGGACGTCACCATCGCTGACCTGGCTGTTGCAACCAACGCTGGCCAGATAAAGACCGGTGCTCCCGCACGTTCCGAGCGCGTTGCTAAGTACAACCAGCTGCTGCGCATCGAGGAAGAGCTGGGCGAGGCAGCTGTTTACGCTGGCAAGTCCGCATTCCCCCGCTTCAAGGCATAAGTTACTGAAGCATCCGACCGCGTGAGCGGTTAGACGTCAAGGAGGCGGTGCTACCCCGTAGGGGAGTGGCACCGCCTCCTTCTCTGTGCGCGATCTATCAGCTCAGGTATGCCGTGGCAGGGTAGAATGTATCGCTTGCAACATAGAGCTGGGGAAGCCCTCCGAACCCGGTAGAATATGAAGGAAGCGTTTAGCGGCACAGAACGGAACGAAGGATAGAGCAATGAGCCAGCGAGCAAACCAGCAGACCCGGTCGCACTCTACGAGTTCCACTGCACCCGCTCAGGGCGCTACCGCCTCCGATGCGCCGCGTGGCGCCGCTAAGGAAGCCCGCACCTCCCTGATGAAAAAGGCTAGTGCCCTTTTCTTCGGCGTGGGCTTGAACCAGCGCCACCCCGAGCGTGAACGTCAGGCGCAGGCTCGCCGTGAGGAGCGTGCCCGCCGCCGCGCCGCAGCCCAGCAGGGCAGTGAAGAAGGCGGATACGATGCCCCCGTGGCGGCTCATATGTTCTCCGGTCGTAGCTTCCTGACCGCTGTTGTGGTGGGCGTGATTGCGCTCGGTACCGCATACCCGGTGGTCACCTACATTGACCAGGACCGGGAAATCAAGCAGATCAACACGCACATTTCCCAGCTGCAACAGGAGAACGCCCAGCTGAAGGCGGAGCAGACCTGGTGGAACGACGACAACTACGTTCGTCAGCAGGCACGTAGCCGCCTCTACTATGTGAACCCCGGCGACACCCCCTACGTGGTCACCGGCATTACCGAGGACTCCACGAAGGCGGACGGTACTTCTGCGAACGCGAAGAACGCCCCCGAGGAAGCCTGGACCACGAAGGTTTGGAATTCTCTCGAGAAGAACTAGCCCCAGCCACCGGCAGGAACCCCCGCCCTGGCAAGCACCCGGCATAAGCGGACGAGGTGACCCCTCGTACCAGAAACTTAGGATTATGAGCACCGAAAACACCATTGAAGAGCTGAAGGCACGCACCCCCGGCGGCTTCGGCGTAACTGTTGAAACCCTGACCCCCACCGAGCAGGACATCCGTGTTCTCTCCGCGCAGCTGGGCCGTAAGGTCCGCGACGTGATTGAGATTCCGGCACGCTGCGTGTGCGGTAACCCGCTCGTGGCTGCTACCGCGCCGCGCCTGAGCAACGGCACCCCCTTCCCGACCGTTTTCTACCTGGCGCATCCGGTGATTACCGCTGCGGCTTCCCGTCTGGAGGCGGGCGGCCTGATGTACGAGATGACCGACTCGCTGGCTGAGGACGCCGACTTGGCGGCACAGTACGCTGCCGCACACGAGAACTACCTGGCTGAGCGTGAGCGCATCCGCCTGATCAGCGGCACCGAAGAGGTCCCGGAGATTGACGGTATCTCTGCCGGCGGTATGCCGACCCGCGTGAAGTGCCTGCACGCTGTTATCGGCCACACTCTGTCGGTGGGTCGCGGCGTGAACCCGATGGGTGACCGCGGCCTGGACGCTATCGCCGAGTGGTGGACCCCCGAGGTCTGCTCCTGCGACCCCGCGTGGCGTGAAGAAGCCTAAATATTGATTCTGGTGCGCCCGCATCGTCTTGAAGGACGGTGCGGGCGCATAATAGATAGAAGAAAGAGCGCCGAAAAGCGAAAATTTTTCGCCTACGGCGCTCGCGTTGCCTTTTGGCACTGATTGGTATTGAAGACCTGAAAGGAACCCACCGTGCGCGTTGGAGCGATTGACTGCGGTACGAACTCTATTCGCCTGCTGATTGCCGATTCCACTACTGAGGTGGTGGACGGGGTCGAGAAGACCGTCCTGAAGGACGTGGTGCGTGAGATGCGCATTGTGCGTCTGGGTCAGGGCGTGGACGCGACCGGCTGGCTGGCGCAGGAGGCGCTGGACCGTACTTTCGCTGCGGCTCGTGAGTACGCGCAGTTGCTGAAGGAGCACGGCGCTGATTCGGTACGTTTTGTGGCGACCAGTGCGACTCGCGATGCGGGTAACCGTCAGGTGTTTGTGGACGGTATCCGCGAGATTTTGGGTATTGAGCCCGAGGTTATCAGCGGTGATGAGGAAGCTGCTCTGTCCTTTGCTGGTGCGGTGCGCGCTGTCGGTTACGGTGATGGCGATACCCTGGTGTTCGACCTGGGTGGCGGTTCGACTGAGTTCGTGCTCGGTGACGAGTCGGGTGTGAAGGCTTCCCGCAGCGTCAATATTGGTTGTGTGCGTCTGACTGAGCGTCACATGATGAGCGCCCCGTCGACTGACTCGCAGATTGCCCGTGTTGAGGCTGATACTGACGAGGCTCTCGAGGTGGCTCGTAAGACTGTGCCCCTGCAGGATGCACGCCGTGTGGTGGCTGTGGCTGGCACCGCGACCACTGTGGCTGCCGCTGCGCTGGGTCTGGACCGCTACGATTCTGAGGCTATTAACGCTCAAAGCTTCTCCGTAGAGACCGTTCAGAAGACCGCCCGCTGGTTGGCTTCGCTGAGCCGAGCCGAGCGTGAGGAGCTCGGCTACATGCACCCCGGCCGGGTGGATGTGATTGGTGCCGGCGCGACGATTTACGCTCGCATCCTGACCCGTCTGAATGAGATGACTGATGGTGCCGTGGATTCGGTGACCGTCAGCGAGCACGACATTCTGGACGGTATCGCTCTGTCCCAGCTGTAGGCTTGAGCGCTCGCGCCGTGAACCGATGGTGGTTCGCGGCGCGGCTCAGCTTGAGGAGTTTTAATGTTCCATTCTGAGCGTCGGCGAGGTATGCCCCTGCCCGGCTGGTCTGTTGCGCCGTCTTTCGCCTGTGCGTCTCGTGTATTTGGTGTGCGCGCTTCGGTTGGTTCTGACCGAGGCGCTACTCGCCGCATCCCTAAGGTTGCAGCTTTGGGCGCTAGTGCCGCGTTGACTCTTCTGCCGTTGTGGACTCCGCTGGCGCCTGCCGCTTGGGCGACTGACCCGACGCCTTCTGCTTCTGCGTCGCCGAGCCCTAAGAGGGAGGTGACGGCGACTCCTTCGCCGTCGGGTACTGCGGTTCCGAAGACTTCGGCGACTCCGAGTCAGGGCGCGTCAACCACGAATGGTGATGATGTTCGTCAGCGTGAGTATTGGCTGAATGAGTACGGTATTACGTCCTTGTGGTCGCAGGCTACGGGTAAGGGCGTGACGGTTGCTGTGATTGATACGGGCGTGGACGGTACCCACCCGGATCTTGAAGGTAATGTTCTGCGCGGTTATGACGCCTCGGGTGTTGGTAGCGAGGACGGCTGGAAGGGCCTGGGCGCTGAGTCGATGCACGGCACGGAGGTCGCTTCTCTGATCGCCGGTCACGGTCACGATACGCGGGGCTATTCTGCAATTGCAGGTCAGCCGGGTAAGCCGACCGGTGTGATTGGTGTAGCTCCCGATGCGAAGATTCTGCCGATTTCGCTGAATATGGGTACGACCGGCGGTAAGAGCATTGATGAGCAGATCCCGGCGGCGGTGCGTTACGCGGTCGATAATGGGGCTCAGATTATTAACATGTCCATTGGCTCGAATAAGACGAGCTGGCCGCAGAGCTGGGATGAGGCGTTTGCCTACGCTGAGCAGAAGGGCGTGCTGATTGTTGCGGCTGCGGGTAACCGCGGTAGCGGCTTGACGCAGGTTGGTGCTCCGGCGACGATTCCTGGCGTGCTGACCGTGGGCGGTATTGACCGGAAGAAGGCTGTTGCTGAGGGGTCGTCGACTCAGGGCATTTCGATTGCTGTGGTTGCTCCGAGTACGGATATGATTGCGGCTGCTCCGGGTAATGGGTACATGCTGTGGTCGGGTTCTTCGGCTGCTGCTCCGTTGGTGACGGGTGTTGCGGCGTTGTTGAAGCAGAAGTATCCGAAGGAGTCTGCGGCTCAGCTGGCTCAGCGTTTGATTGCTTCGGCTGATGATGCTGGCGTGACGGGCCGTGACCCTTTGTATGGTTACGGTATTTTCAATCCGCAGGATGCAATGTCTTTGGCGGCGCCTACGGTGACGGCGAATCCGTTGGGTTCTATTTCTGAGTGGATTGCGGTGCATCGTAAGCGGCAGGTGAGCGATCCGACTCCTAGCGATGCTGCGCCGGTCCATGAGGAGGGTGAGAGCATTGTGAAGGCGGCGGCGCCGGATGCGCGTCGCCCTCCGGAGGATCGTGGCTGGTTGCCACCGGTGATTTTGGCGGCGCTGGTGTTGTGGCTGACGATTATTACGGCTGGTTCTGTGCATCGTTTGCACAGGATGCATGTGAGCGCGGGGCAGGCTGCGCGGATGGCTCGTGCGGCGGCGCATCATCCGGGGTCTCATCGGGGTACTCGCCGGACCTCTCGTTAGTACTGTTTGATGACGTTTTTCTGTTGTACAGTGGCTTTTCTGTTCGCCCGGGGCTGACTTTTGAGTTGGCCCCGGGCTTTATTGTTTGGGTTGGGGGTTCTGGCAGGATAAGCAGTAATAAACGAAAATATCGAACACGCCGCGTAAAAATCAGAAAGGGTGTTTTTGACCGTAACCACCATTAAGGGGTGAACCCCGTTCAGATGCGCAAAACTTTTAACTTAGGGTGCGCCCTGAGACGGCATAAGTGCGAAATTACCTAAACAAAGGCGTAAAATAGAAGATAACAGGTATGTGATAGACAGGCTCGTGCTGCTAGCCACTTCGCGTTGCGCAAGGACTTCCAGAGCGGGCCGCTTTGTTCGTCAGGGGAGCTTTCGGAACGACCCGAAAGTTGCACATACCACCCTACCGGGGCTACCGAACCTCGGTACCTAAAGACTAGGAAGTAACAAAATGGCATTCACTAAGGTGGCACAGGACCGTCCTCGCGTCCTGATCGTCGGTGGCGGCTACGTCGGCTTCACCGTTGCTAAGAAGATCCAGAAGGCTATCAAGGAGACCGGTGGCGTTGTCACCATCGTTGAGCCGAACCCCTACATGACTTACCAGCCCTTCCTCCCCGAGGTTGCAGCAGGTTCCATGGAAGGCCGTAACGCAACTGTGCCGCTGCGCCAGCACCTGCGCGACACCGAGCTGATCCCCGGCCGCGTTCTCTCCATCGACCACGCAAACCGCACCGCTGTAGTGGAGCCCACCGATAACGGTGAGCCCTTCGAGCTGAAGTACGACGAGATCGTCCTCGGCGCAGGCGCTGTGACCCGTGCATTCCCGATTCCGGGTCTGGCAGAGGTTGCTATCGGTCTGAAAACCATTGAAGAGGCAGTTTCTGTTCGTAACTGGGTTCTGGACCGCATCGAGGTCGCATCCATGCTGTCCGACCCTGAAGCACGTCGTCGTGCCCTGACCTTCGTCGTTGTTGGTGGTGGCTTCGCTGGCGTTGAGACCATCTCCGAGCTCGAAGACATGGCACGCGTTGCTGTTGAGCGCAACGAGCGTCTTTCCGTTTCTGACCTGCACTTCGTCATGATTGAGGCTGCACCGCGCATCATGCCCGAGGTTCCCGCAGACCGTGCAGAGAAGGTCGTTGCAGAGCTGCGTGCGCGCGGCATCGAAATCCTGCTGAACACCTCCCTCTCCGACGCAACCGACGGTAACCTGCAGCTGATTAACATGGCTGACAAGTCCCCCGCAGGCGAGATCAAGACCGACACCCTGATCTGGACCGCAGGCGTGGCAGCATCCCCGATGCTGAAGAACACCGACTTCCCGATTGACGAGCGTGGCCGCGTTCGCGTGAGCGCAGACCTGCGCGTCACCGGCGACGACGGCGTGGTTGAGGGTGCTTGGGCTGCAGGCGACAACGCAGCTGTTCCGGATCTCTCCGGTGGCGGCGTGGGCGGCTTCTGCGTTCCCAACGCTCAGCACGCTTCCCGCCAGGCTGTTGTTCTGGCTAAGAACCTGCTGGCTGCTCGCCGCGGCGAGCCCCTGACCGACTACTACCACGAGACCATTGGTGTTGTGGCAGGTCTGGGCCTGTGGAAGGGCGTTGCAAACTTCAAGGGCAAGACCATTGGCGGCCCGCTGGCATGGATCATGCACCGCGGCTACCACGGCTCTGCAATCCCCACCACCGAGCGTACCGTTCGCGTTATGACCACCTGGGCTCTGAACCAGATCTTCGGTCGCGACACCTCCTCGATTCGCCACCAGCGTTCCCCGCGCCTGGCATTCCAGGAAGCAACCGGTACTGCACCGGCACGCCAGAAGGCAAAGCTCTAAAATAGCCTGACTTAGGGGTACGCCCCTGGGATAGCGCATTTGAGATAAAAGCAATGGGCGGTGCGGAAGACTTTGGTCTTCCGCACCGCCTATTTTGCGCCTGGATGCTTGCGAGCTGTCTAGCTTAGCTCCCCACCAGCGCTTTTGCGTGATGCTTGCTGCGGTGGGGTGCGGGGAACTGTTTGAAATGTGTCTCTGCTTAGATTCGGGTGCGTTTTCGTGGAATAATAAATATTTGTGTCCCGGACTGTTCGGGATACGCCCTCATAGTCCAATTGGCAGAGACAGAGGACTTAAAATCCTTGTGTTCTGGGTTCGAGTCCCAGTGGGGGCACTGCATAGACACGCGTAGATGCGCGGTATAGATAGGCGGCGGCTCTTCCCGTAGGGGAGGAGTCGCCGCTCGCGTGTTTGAAGGTTTACATGTCTGGGTTTTTTGGGGGGGGGGGGGGGAAAAA
>NZ_KV802666.1:0-18799 GCF_001810775.1 Rothia sp. HMSC062H08 | reverse complement strand
GGGGGGGGGGGGGGGGTAAAAGACGATGCCCCTGACCAGTTCGGTTGCCATGGGGATGCCCACCTGCTCGAAGGAAGCGATGGTACCCGTGGGCTCCACTCTCAAAAACGCCCGCATACCGTCTTCTGGAGCCCAAAAACATGAGACCCTATATAGAGACACAGCCACAGACGCACCTCCGCCTGAATGGGGTAGTAGAGTCAGAAAGGCACAGCATGCAGACTAAGCCCTCCATCATTGCCGTCGATATGGATGGCACCTTCCTCACCGACTCCAAAACGTTCGACACCGAACGTTTCTCGCGCATCCTATCCCGCCTGCAGGCGCAGGGCATCCACTTTGTTGTGGCGAGCGGAAACACCTACGCCAAGCTGCAGGACTATATGCGCGGCTTCGAGAACCAGGGTCTCATCTATATCGCTGAAAACGGTGCGTATCTTGCCGATGAGAGTGGCAAGCTTGCCGTGCATCCCTTTCTGGACGAAGATGTGCCGCGCATTATTGAGGTAGTGCAGGGATTGGACCGGATCGGTCTGCTGGTTTGCACCACCGAAGGTATCTACCTGCCCAAGGACCGTTGCGACCAGATTGTGCACATGATTCGCGGCTATTTTGAAGACACCGGTCAGGAGCTTCCCGAAACCCTCACGTTGGAGGACTTTGCGGCGTTCTTCTTCCCCGGCTCGGTCATGGTTGACTCTGTTGAGGATTTTGAGGGCGCACCCATTAAGTTCCCGCTGTTGACTCCGCCTAAGCAGACGCAGCAGTTGAGCGTTTACCTGCGTGAGGTTCTTCCGCAGACCGTCACTCCGATGGTTAGCGGCTTCGGTGCCATTGATCTGGTGCGTACCGGTGTCAATAAGGCGACCGGTCTGGAGGACCTGTGCGAGCGTCTGGATGCTGATCCGGCGGGCATTCTTGCCTTCGGTGACGGTGAGAACGACATGGAAATGCTCCGCTACGCGGGCTGGGGTGTTGCCATGTCTAATGCCCCGGAGGTTGTGCGAAATGCTGCTGATGAGGTGATTGGCTCGAACGAGGAACAGGCAGTTCTGGAGTATCTGGAACAGCTCCTGGACCGTTTGGAAGCTTCGCACTAGACGCTTCACAAAGAGACGCGCAGAAGCCTTTGCATGCGGGGCGGCGCGGGCCTGGGTGAACCTCAGGTAAACACCGCCCTGAAATATTCTGGCAAGGTCGCTAGAAGCCCATGCTGGTAACGAACAGCGCCCGTGAGCACAGAATCTATCCGATATAATTAACAGAATTAGTTTTGTACCCGTTTAAGGAGAGAAAGATGGCGGGAAACCCGCTTCTGAATTCAATGACGAAGAATGTCACTCAGGGTGACTCTCGTTTCGGTCGTTTTGGTGCGCAGCCGCAGCAGACCAGCCAGCAGGCGCAGTACGGTCAGCAGGCACAGTACGGTCAGCAGCAGACCTATGGCCAGTACGGTCAGCAGTATGATCAGCAGGGCTACGGCCAGAACACCTACGGCCAGCAGCCCTATGGCCAGCAGTATGGTCAGCCCCAGTACGGTCAGCAGGCACAGTACGGCCAGCCGTACGGTGAGGCTGACTACGGCGTAGCAGCCCCCACCTACTCGGAGCCCATCCCCGCCGGTGAGCGCCTGACCATGAACGATGTCTTGGTTAAGACCGGTATCAACCTGGGCCTGGTCGCTGTCGGTGCCGCTGTTGCATGGAATGCACCGGTGCTGCTGCTCCTGGGCATGGTTGGCGGTCTGGTCCTGGGTCTGGTGAACTCCTTCAAGAAGAAGGTTTCCCCGATTCTGGTCATGACCTACGCGCTCATGGAAGGTCTGCTACTCGGTGGTCTGTCCGCTGTTGTGGATATGCGCTACCCCGGCGTGGCAGTTCAGGCGGTTCTGGCAACCCTCGTGGTTGCGGGTGTGACCCTGGCTCTCTTCGCCAACGGCAAGATTCGCACCACCCCCAAGCTGAATAAGATTTTCATGATTGGTGCGCTCAGCTACCTGGGTTACGGCCTGGTGTCCATGCTGACCGCGGGTATCTTCGGTTCCTCGCTGAACAGCTTCTCCATCGGCGGTATTCCGCTGGGTCTGGTCGTTGGTCTGTTCGCTGTCGCGCTGGCAACCTACTCGCTGCTGCTGGACTTCACCACCACCTCCGAGGCTGTGGAGGCGGGCCTGCCCGAGCGTGAGTCCTGGCGCCTTGCTTTCGGCCTGACCGCTTCTCTGGTCTGGCTGTACGTTGAGATTCTGCGCGTTCTCATGTACCTGGCAAGCATCTTTAGAAACGACTAAAGCTCACTTTGAGGCGGCGGTACCGTGATGGTGCCGCCGCCTTTGCCGCTTTACTTCCCCGGTGCATCGAGGCGCGGGGAGAGCACACAATAACAACACCACACACCGCCTCCGATGGGGTAGCTGAAGCTACCCCGCACGAGTGCGACACCGATAACGATTTGGAGACACCGTGAAAATTACACCTGTTGCAGAAGAACATGTAGCCGAGGAGGAGCGCGGCTACCGGGTTCCTTTTGCCATGGAAGTTGCCGGTGCTTGGGCGTGGCGCATCATTATGATTGCCGGTGCCGGCTGGATCCTATGGAAGGGTCTGGGGCACGTCTCCCTGCTGGTTATTTCTCTTCTGGTGGCTTTGCTTCTGGCGGCTCTGTTGAGCCCCGCCGTGATGCTTCTGCGTAAGAAGGGTGTTCGTGCCGGTGGCGCGGCGGCTATTGCCGAAATCGGTATGATTCTGGTGCTCGCCGGTATTATTTCGCTGACCGGTCAGCAGATTCTGCGTGGTTTTGTGTCCATGGCGGATAAAGCGGTGCAGGGCTACCAGCAGCTGATTGGTTGGTTGAAGAACCTCGGCTACGAGTTCGGTGCCGACCAGATGAACCAGCTGTTGGATCAGATGGAGAGCGCTGTAACCAATAACCCCAGCTCCGTGCTGCACGGTGTATCTCAGGTGGGTTCGACTGCGGCTGAGGTTGCGACCGGTACCCTGCTGACCCTGTTTACCCTGGTCTTCTTCCTGATGGAGGGCGAGCGTATCTGGCTGTTCGTCACCCGCCTCTTCCCGAAGGATGCGCGTGCCGCAGTCAACGGTGCGGGTCGCGCGGGCTGGAAGTCCCTGGGCGCGTACGTGCGCGTTCAGATTCTGGTGGCGGCTATTGACGCTATCGGCATCGGTATTGGTGCCGCAATTCTGGGTGTTCCGCTGGCTATCCCGCTGGGTGTGCTGGTCTTCCTCGGCTCCTTCGTTCCGGTGATTGGTGCCCTCATCTCCGGTGCTGTGGCTGTGCTGTTGGCGCTGGTTGCTCTGGGGCCGGTGCAGGCGCTGATTATGCTCGGTATTGTTCTGCTGGTTCAGCAGCTCGAATCCCACATTCTGCAGCCGCTCATTATGGGTAAGGCTGTCTCCCTGCACCCGCTGGCGGTTATTTTCTCGGTGGCTGGTGGATCCATGATTTTTGGTGCCGTGGGCGCGCTGTTCGCGGTGCCGACGCTGGCCGTGGTGAACTCGGTGGTGCGCTACCTGGCGAATCGCGGTTGGGAACACGATCCCAGCCTGCGCGATGAGGAGTTCCTCTTCCCGCACGAGGTGGCTCGCCGCGAGCAGGCTGAGGAGAAGGCCCAGGAACGGCAGGAGAGCGTCAAGAATCTGGCCTCCCGGGTGCCGAGCCGTCAGAAGGCTGAGGAGCCTGAGAACCAGGCTTCCGAGGCTTCGGACTCCTCCGAAGACTAGGGGCCTGCATCGAGCGGGAGGTTTTGGCGTAGGGCACCCCGCCACCCTCGATAACGCACCGCTAACTCGTCCCGGCGATACCGCCGGCCGCGATGCCGTCTACGGCGGTGTCTCGCCAGGGGGCTACTTGCGACCGGGTAGCCCCCTTCGCTGTACCCATCCTCTAAAATGGGATGAGCAATACATCACCATCCCGCGCCCGCGGGACAACGCACCGTCAGAATGGAAAACCCGTGAGCGTAGATCTCGACTCCCTGCCCGTGACCATTACCGATATTGAACGTGCCGCAGAGCTGCTCGAAGGCGTTATTGAACGCACCCCCGTCGCTCATTCGCGTGCGCTGAGCCAGCGCCTCGGTTCAGAGGTTTTCTTCAAGTGCGAGAACCTGCAGCGTGCCGGTTCCTTCAAGGTGCGCGGCGCGTACGTGCGTATGGCGAAGCTTTCCGAGGAGGAGAAGAAACGCGGCGTCGTGGCGGCGAGTGCGGGTAACCACGCTCAGGGTGTGGCTCTGGCTGCTGACCGTCTGGGCATTAAGGCCCGTATTTACATGCCGCTGGGTGCGGCGCTGCCGAAGATTACCGCGACCCGCGATCACGGCGCGGAGGTTGAGCTGCACGGCGTGACCGTGGATGAGGCTCTGGCGGAGGCGAAGCGCTACGCCGAAGAGACCGGCGCGGTGTTCGTGCACCCCTTCGACAATGAAGACATTATTGCCGGCCAGGGCACTATCGGCCTGGAGATTCTGGAGCAGGTTCCGGACGTTGACACCGTCATTGTGGGCGTCGGCGGCGGTGGTCTGCTGGCTGGTCTGTCCGCTGCTATCCGCGCGAAGGAGCAGAAGCTCGGTAAGAAGATCAAGATTATTGGTGTTCAGGCGGAGCACGCGGCGGCGTACCCGCTGTCGCTGGCTGCGGATGCTCTGGTGCCGCTAAAGAAGGTTTCCACCATCGCTGACGGTATTGCGGTGGGCCGCCCCGGCCAGATGCCTTTCTCCATCATTAAGGAGCTGGTAGACGATGTGGCGACCGTGAGTGAAGACGATATCGCTCGCGCCCTGATCTTCCTGATGGAACGTAACAAGCTTGTGGTGGAGCCTGCCGGTTCGGTGCCCGTGGCGGCGCTGATGAACGGCAAGTTGAAGGAAGAGTACGGCGACCTGGGTACCGTCGTGTGCGTGCTCTCCGGCGGCAATATTGATCCGATGCTGATGCTGAAGGTAATTCAGCGTGGTCTGTCTGCGGCTGGCCGCTACATGACCGTGAAGATGATGCTGTCTGACCGTCCGGGTGAGCTGGCTACCATTTCCCGCATTATTTCTGAGAACGACGCGAACGTGACCGGTGTGGATCACACCCGTGTGGGTGGTTCGCTGTCCATGGGCGATGTGTCGATTACCATCGACATGGAAACCAAGGGTGTGGAGCATTGCCGCCAGGTGATTTCTGCCCTGGAGGATGAGGGTTTCAAGCCCATCATCGTCTACTAAGCCGATGAACTGCAATAGTTGCACCTGAGCCTTATAGGTAGAACGCAATTCAATAGATAAAAAACAGTGCGGGGTGCTGACCGTTATAGTCAGCACCCCGCACTGTTTGTTTTAAATCTAGCGCTGTCTCGCAGCCTAGCTTCTTAGCTAGTCTCTTAGCCCTGGTAAGGGGTCACGGAGACAATCTTGGCGCTCAGTTCCTTACCGTTCGGAGCGGTGTAGGAAACCTCGTCGCCCTGCTTAGCACCCATGATTGCGGCACCCAGCGGCGACTTCTCGGAGAAGACCTTCAGGTCGGTGCCGGCAGGGAGGGTGTCCTCAATTTCGCGGGAGCCGAGCAGGAACTTCAGGGTGCGGCCTGCAACCTCAGCTTCGATGACCATGCCGTGGCTTACCACGCCGTCATCAACGGGCGCCTCACCAATCTGTGCGGTTTCGAGCAGGTGCTTGAGCTGCTTGATACGCGCCTCGTTCTTAGCCTGCTCATCGCGTGCCGCGTGGTAGCCGCCGTTCTCGCGGAGGTCACCCTCATCGCGCGCCTGGGCGATGCGGTCAACGATTTCCTGACGGTACGGACCGGAGAGGTGCTCCAGCTCCTGGGTGAGGCGGTCGAAGGCGTCCTGAGTGAGCCATGCACCGGTGTTTTCAGCCATGCGTGTCCTTTGCTTATGCGCCGGCTCTGCCGGTGCGAAACGAATAAACCCGCTACCGCGTGCCGCGTTCAATGCGCGGCGGTACCGGTAACGGAATGAATCAACAGACCTATTCTAGAGCACCGGAGGATTTTCGGCTGTTATGCCGGTCGTATCTTCCCCTCTGAACGCATCTTCGTCGGTACGCACGCCGGTAGCTGAACACTCCGCCAGCATCAGCCTGTTTCATGCCCGTGAATCTGCTGATATGACGGCACGTTTCACGATGTCACACGGCGTCATCTGCGCTAGTACACCGGCGCTATCCTTGGGTATCATACGAGAAGCTACAACCGTAAAATTTCTGCCGTGTAGCGCTCGTATTCGCGAGTCACAGACACATCATCGACCCCCTGGCGCATCATCTAAAGGAGACCACCGTGAGCGAAGCCATTGAACAGCTGAAGGCAAACCTGCCGTCTCACCCTCCCGTGGACTCCCTCAAACCCCTGGAGGAGGACTACACCGGTCTGCGCATCCTCGCGGTGCACGCCCACCCGGACGACGAGTCTTCCAAGGGCGCCGGTACCGCCTCGGCGTATATTGCCCGTGGCGCCCGCTTCATGGTGGCGACGATGACCGGCGGCGAGCGCGGTGACATCCTGAACGAGGAGATCGATAAGAGCCCGCGTGCGCACCGCGACCTGCCGGGTCTGCGCCGTGCTGAGATGGCGGCTGCCCGCGAGATTATGGGTATTGAGCACCGCTGGATTGGCTTCTTCGACTCGGGTCTGCCCGAGGGCGACCCCATGTCGCCGCTTCCCTTCGGTAGCTTTGGCACCATGCCCCTGGACCGTGCCGCCGCGCCGCTCGTGCGTCTGGTGCGTGAGTACCGCCCCCACATCATCATCACCTATGACGAGATCGGCGGTTACCCGCACCCCGACCACATCATGACCCACAAGGTTGCCGTGGAAGCATTCGAGAAGGCAGGCGACCCGGAAGCCTACGTGGGTGAGGGTGAGCCCTGGACCCCACTGAAGCTCTACTACGACCGC
Source organism: Rothia sp. HMSC062H08 (assembly GCF_001810775.1). Lineage (NCBI taxonomy): Bacteria > Bacillati > Actinomycetota > Actinomycetes > Micrococcales > Micrococcaceae > Rothia > Rothia sp. HMSC062H08. Next base: position 11,885 of record NZ_KV802666.1, on the reverse strand, counting down.
GCATTCAACCCCGAACGCACCCTCGCCCTGCACGAGCATCTGCTCGATACGCACGGTGAGAGCCTGCTGAGCGGCTGGATTGAGAACCTCGCGCACCGCGCCTCCTCGGGGGAGGCACCTCGCCACGAGACTACGACCCGCATCCTGGTTCACGAGCACTTTGAGCAGCGCGATCAGGCTTTGCGCGCGCACGCCTCGCAGGTGGACCCGAACGGCGTGTTCTTCGCCGTTCCCAGTGAACAGCTGAAGGACATTTGGCCCTGGGAGGACTACACGCTGGCCGCCTCGCATACTGAGGTTCAGCTGCCCGAATCTAGCCTGGACGAGGGCCTGAGCGACTACTACGTTATCTAGGCTGGGGCGCAGCGCCCCGCGCGTTACAATGATGCCCTTCACCCACGATATGAGTCGTAGGTGAAGGGCATCAACTATTATTAGGCGCGCGATGCGTGCAGCCCCTGTACGCACCCCGGATACCGCCACCAGCCGCCACAAATTTTGAGCCGATTCTCAGCCCAACCGCGATGCTGATTGCCGCGAAGGTACGGCGCGGCGGCGTAGAATAAGAGCTTGGACTCTTTCGTTATGAGCCCGCTGAATTATCTGCCACGACAGCCGAATGAGGTATGAGCTATGAGCGCCAACGCCCTGCCCGTGATTACTGTGCACGGCCACGCCAGCAACCCCGGCACTGTCACTGAGCCTACCATCTATGAGCAGGCTCTGGCGCGCTCGCTGAGCCCCGAATCCCTGCCGGCACATATTGGAGTGCTGGTGGACGGTAACCGCCGCTGGGCGGCTCAGCGCGGCTTGAGCACCCGTGAGGGCCACGCCGCCGGTGCGGAGCGAATTATTGATTTTCTGGCCTGGTGTACTGAGCTGTCGATTCCGCAGGTGAGCCTGTACATGCTCTCCACTGAGAACCTGAAGCGCCCCGAGAAGGAGCTGACCGGCCTGGTCGCTGTGATTGATGCATTTCTGGTGCGTCTGGTGGAGTCCGCCTGCGGTCCGGTGCGCGCCATCGGCAATATTGACCTAATTCCTCCTCAGCTGCACGAGCGCCTGGATTGGGCGATTGAGCAGACTGCGCACCTACCCGGTGTTCGCGTGAACATTGCGGTCGGTTACGGCGGCCGCCAGGAGATTGTGGACGCGGTCCGCTCGGTTCTGCGCGAGGCTGCCGCTGAGGGGGCATCCTTGGACTCGCTTGCCGAACAGCTGAGCGTGGAGGATATTTCTTCGCACCTGTACACCGCCGATATGCCCGACCCGGACCTGCTGATTCGCACTTCGGGCGAGCAGCGCCTGTCCGGTTTCATGACCTGGCAGAGTGCGTATTCTGAGTTTTACTTCTGCCGCGCCCTGTGGCCGGATTTCACACGCGTTGATTTTCTGCGTGCCCTGCGGGATTACGCGAACCGTTCCCGCCGCTTCGGTTCCTAGAACTTAGATGCTCTAGCGCCTATGTACTCTAGTGCCGCTGGCTAGTAGTCTGCCGGTAGTACAGCCTCCAGCAATACAGAATGGACGTTCTATGCTCGCTGAGCTTTCCCGCCTCTACAACGCTGGAGGCGCCTCCACAATTGCCGCTCTGGTGCTCGGCAGCTACCTGCTGTATTTTCTGTGGTGCGCCCTGCGGCTGTGGCGTATTGACGTGCGGGAGCACCGTCTGCCGCACCGCATCCTGATTCCTTTGGCTATTGCCACCTATACGGCGCTGCCGGTGTCTTTGCTTTTTGCCGGTCGCCCCGCCGATATTTGGCGTGTGATTGGTGCCGGTCTGGTGCTGTGGTTCTGCTACCTGCTTCTGCGTATTCTGTCCTTCGGCGCGCTGGGCCGCGGGGATGTGAAACTTGCCGGTATTCTGGGCGGCGTGCTCGGGTACCTGTCCTGGGCGAATCTGGGCTGGGCGTCGCTGGTGACGTTCCTTGCCGGTGGTCTGGTGTCTTTGGCTCTGGTGCTGTTCACGAAGGCGCGCGGTAGCACCCGCATTGCCTTCGGTCCGTTTATGCTTCTGGGGGCGCTGGTGGCGTTGGCTGCTCCGGCGTATTCTCTGTGGTAGATTCCGAAGTAGGGTGACCGTCCGGCTAAATGGCGGGTTCGTTCTGTGTGCGGCCCGCGGCTGTTCGCTCTGCTCTCTAGCACCTATTTCTCGGCGGAACTGCCGGGGTTTTTGAAAGGTTGATGTTATGCCTACCCCTCCCTATATCCGTAAGCTGCGTGAGCGGATCGGTTCGGATTACCTGTGGCTGTCCGGTGCGACGGCTGTGGTGTACCGTGAGCAGGATTCTAAGGTGCTGCTGGTGCGCCGTAGCGATAACGGGGCGTGGACCCCGATTACGGGCATTGTGGACCCGGGGGAGAGCCCCGCGCTGACCTGCCTGCGTGAGGCGCAGGAGGAGGCGAACGTGCAGATTGAGGTGCTGGAGCTGGCGCAGGTGAAGGCTGACCCGCCGATGCAGTTCGGTAATGGTGACCGCTGCCAGTTCTTGGATCATACGTTCTTGTGCCGCTGGGTTTCTGGTGAGGCGAAGGTGAACGACGAGGAGTCTTCGCAGGTGCGTTGGGTGGATGTGTCTGACCCGGCGGAGCGTGCGTTGCTTTCGGAGCGGATGCTGGACCGTATTGATGCGGCGCTGAACTATGACGGCCACTGCCGTTTTGGTTTGGAGTCGGTGCCGCCGGAAGAGCTCTAGACCGGTTACTGGGACTGAGTAAAAGCCGCTGAACTAAACCTGCACATACAGAGGGAGGGGCGACCCGCCGTCATGGCGAGTCGCCCCTCCCTCATTTTTGTGACAGTTTGTTACATGTTATTGGGTGGTTCTTCCTGTTTTTCTGTGGGATTGAAGAGCTAAAATCCCAAGTTTTGCTGTGGCTTTGCCTTGTTTATGTCTTTTTTACCTTAAGTTGTGCCTGCGTATCGAGCTATGAGTGGTGTACATGAGATGCTTTATATATGACACGGGTTACATTGGGAGTGACGGCCCCGTATTAGTCAGTAACCCGAGAAAGATTCGTTCACGTGATGTTCTGGTGAGCGTAGTCGCTTTCCTTTTACTCTGCCTATAAATCTTTAAGGCATGCCATTTTTCTGTGAACTAGGCTCATTGTGTTCATCGCAATTCTTGGGCGCTATTTTGACGCGCCCTGGAAGGAGCAAAGCATGACAACACACAAAATACCCTGGAGAATCTACGTAGCCCTTATCGGCTCTCTGGTAGGTACAGGAATATATTCCTTCGCTCTACCCATTGCGATTCTCGCTAGTACAGGCGAAATTGGGCTGGCTGGCGTAATGGCGGTAGCCATGCAAATCCCCAATATCGCCTTGGCATATCCACTAGCAACCCTATCGGATAGTCTGCCTCGAAAACCTATGATTGTGATTGCCGGGGCAGTAAACATCCTCAGCATCCTTACCTTGGCGTTGATGATTGAGCAGCATATGCTGTCATGGTTCGCCATCGCCGCACTAGGATTTGTGAGTGGTGTCTTCTCCGAGCTGGCTGCTGCCTCAGAAGCAGGATATATTCCGCAGCTTCTCGGACGAGAAAACCTTCTTTCGTACAATGCACGTCGTGAAATTTGCGAGGGAATATCCGCAATCATTGCGCCCCCTACAGCAGGATTTATTGTTCTTGTCGCGGGTGCAACGGTCGGTCTTATCGTCCCGGTGCTCCTTTTCGGAGCGGCAACTATTTCATACGCAACGTTGCCATCCGTAGAGATGGAAACTAAAACTGAGCAACGCGAAACCGCACAACATGGGTTTATTCATCGCATGTTTGACGGTATCCAATACATGTTCTCCGGTGCCCCGCAGAGACTTATCCTTGTCTACACGTTCTTCTTGGCGGCAGCTACGGCATCGTATTCACTCATCATTATTTACCGCCTGTATGAGGAGCTCACTTTTGAAGCCTCAGTGGTAGGCATGATTATGGCCTGCAGCGGTATCGGCGGTATTGTCGCGGCGCTCATCATCGATCGTTTCCTCTCTTTCGAGAACACACGAGGAATGCTACTGGTCGCCAACGTCGTATCCCTGCTCGGAATACCGCTGGTCACCATCAGCAATAACCCCGTAGTGCTCGGAGCCTTGCTCTTCATCCTGGACGTAGGATGGGCATCAGCTTTCATCTTCTCCAATAATCTGCGTGACTGCATTACACCGAATGAGCTACTGGGGCGTGCCAGCTCCCTTGACGGCGCTGTGTTTGGGCTAGGAACGCTGTACTCCATGGGCGCGGTAGCACTGATGCTTGACCATCTCGGCTCCTTCAACGCTGCGCTCGTCGTCAGTATCCCAGCTGTACTCTGCCTCATCTACACGCTGGTCCACTATAAACAGTTCAAAGTGTTCAATATTGTTGAACAATAGTGAGAACCCGCTGCCAACTCAATGACGGGGCAGAGAACACATACAGAGGGAGGGGCGACCCGCCGTCATGGCGAGTCGCCCCTCCTTCTATGGTTAAGCCGCGAACCTCAGGCGAAGTTCAGGCGGGTGAGATTAGAAGTTGCCCAGCATCTTGGTGACGTCCAGAGCCGCATCCAGCTGCTCCTCAGTCACTTCGCCGCGCTCCACATAGCCCAGAGCCACAACTGCCTCACGGACAGTCACCTTGTGAGCCACCGAGTACTTAGCAATCTTCGCAGCAGCCTCGTAACCAATCAGCTTGTTCAGCGGGGTCACGGTCGACGGCGAAGCCTCAGCCAGGAAGCGGCAACGGTCAACATTAGCGGTTAGACCGTCAATCATCTTCTCAGCCGAAACGCGAGAAACATTAGCGAGCAGGCGGATTGACTGCAGCAGGTTAGCAGCCATCACCGGAATACCCACGTTCAGCTCAAACGCGCCGTTAGTGGAAGACAGAGCAATGGTTGCGTCATTACCGATGACCTGAGCTGCAACCATGATGGTAGCCTCACAAATCACGGGGTTGACCTTACCGGGCATAATCGAGGAGCCGGGCTGCAGATCGGGGATGTGCAGCTCGCCCAGGCCGGTGTTCGGGCCCGAACCCATCCAGCGGATGTCGTTGCTGATCTTCATCAGGCCGTACGCCAGGGTGCGCAACTGACCGGAAACCTCAATCAGGCCGTCACGGTTAGCCTGAGCCTCGAAGTGGTTACGAGCCTCGGTCAGGGGCAGGCCGGTCTCCTCAGCAAGCAGCTCAATCACGCGAGCGGAGAAGCCGTCGGGGGTGTTGATGCCGGTACCCACAGCGGTACCGCCCAGGGGAACCTCAGCCACGCGAGGCAGGGAAGCGTTCACACGCTCAATGCCGTAACGCACGGTTGCGGCGTAGCCGGAGAACTCCTGGCCCAGGGTGATGGGGGTTGCGTCCATCAGGTGGGTACGGCCCGACTTCACAACGTCCTTGAACTCTGCGGACTTGCGCTCCAGGGACTCAGCGAGCACCTCGAGAGCGGGAATCAGGTCCTTCACCAGAGCCTCGGTCACAGCAACGTGCACGGAGGTGGGGAAGACGTCGTTGGAGGACTGGGATGCGTTCACGTGGTCATTGGGGTGAACCTCAATACCCTTAGACTCCAGGGAACGGGTTGCCAGGGTTGCCAGAACCTCGTTCGCGTTCATGTTCGAGGAGGTACCGGAACCGGTCTGGAAGACGTCAATGGGGAAGTGGGCGTCGTACTTACCGGTTGCTACCAGATCCGCTGCGTCGCGGATAGCCTGGGCGCGCTCAGCGTCGAGCACCTTGAGTTCCTCATTGGCGGTCGCGGCTGCCTTCTTCACGAGGGCAAGCGCACGAATATGGGCGGATTCGAGGGTCTGACCCGAAATCGGGAAGTTCTCGACTGCGCGCTGGGTCTGTGCACGGTAGAGTGCATCAGCCGGAACGCGAACTTCGCCCATGGTGTCATGTTCAATGCGGTATTCAATGTTTTCAGCCATACCTCTAGGATAGGCGTTCAAAGTGGCTTACGTCGCCTCGAAAAGGTGTCAAAAGAGGAAAAACGCTCATAAATTTTGAGGCGTGAGAAGGCGCGTAAAAACCCCGCCCCGGTAGATGTGCGAACATGCTACCGTGGCGGGGGTATCCCATAGAAAAATCTGTTGTTAAGTGCGAGCATGTGGGTTCTCGCGCTAAGGCTCGTAATGAGCGGAGAAGAGGAAACCTAGTCCAGGTTCTCCGCAACCACAACGCGCGGGGGAGTCTTCACGACCACCGGAAGCGCCTGAGTCGGCGGGTTCTGCGCGTCGTTCTTCTCCTCCGGCAGGGTCAGGTCCTGCGAGCTGAACACCAGCTCCGCCTTACCCTCCTTCAGATGGTAGAAGACACCAATCACGGCGACCTTACCCTCAACCACCGCATCCGAAATGATGTGGGACTGCTCAATAATGCGGATGGCGGTCTGGCGGGTGTGCTCACGCACCATGTCGTTAACGACCGGGTTCTCCGGCAGCTTCGGGGACATCACCGAAGGCAGGATGTGCTGCACCAGGTTACGGATGAAGCCGTGCGGCATCTCACCGGACTCCAAGGACTTGCTGGCCGCAGTCACAGCACCGCAGGAGTCGTGACCGAGAACCATCACAATGGGGGTCTCAAACTCATCAACCGCGTACTCCAACGAACCGAGCGCGGCATTCTCCAGGACGTGGCCGGCGGTACGCACCACGAACGCGTCGCCCAGGCCCAGATCAAAAATAATCTCTGCCGCGAGGCGAGAGTCACCGCAACCGAAAATCGAGGCGAACGGGAACTGACCCGATGCCAGGTCGGTACGGCGAATCGTGTCCTGGTTGGGGTGCTCATTGCTACCCTCAACAAAACGGCGGTTACCGTCCTTCAGACGCTTCCATGCTTCTGCGGGAGTCGGTTGGATGCCAGCCATGTGATGCTCCTTAGCGGACAAATACAGATAACGCGTGCCGTCGGAGCCAGCGAATCTGCGAACGGGTATATGGGGCTTCAGGCGCTCGCGCTGAAGCTCAGCTCCTTGCCGGGAGCCTCCCGGAGAAAGAACCTACCTCAAATATGCCTTAAATATGCGAAAAATAGCTAGTTTGGCACGCCTTCACAACACCCAAAATCAGTGCCTCAGAGCGTATGAAGCGCCGAAGAGAGACGCAGCCCTCACCAATTTGCCGCATCTGCTCACCTTAAAGTCAACACGCACGCAAACTCGTTCAGAACAAGAAAAACGAAGCGCCCGCGCGCTATCCTGAAAGGAGCACTACTGCGTCGGCGACTTCGTGCTGGAAAGAACCAGCCAGCCGACGGTGTATTCAGAAATCTCGAAGGTGAGTCTATGACTACGAACAACAACCACGGCGATCGCAACCTCGCAATGGAACTGGTCCGCGCGACTGAGGCAGCAGCAATTGCTGCAGGCCCCTGGGTCGGCGCAGGCGAAAAGAATCTCGCAGATGGTGCAGCCGTAGACGCAATGCGTTACCGCCTCTCCACCGTCAGCTTCAACGGCACCGTCGTCATCGGTGAAGGCGAGAAGGACAAGGCTCCCATGCTGTACAACGGCGAAAACGTCGGCGACGGCTCCGGTCCCTCCCTCGACGTGGCGGTTGACCCCATCGACGGTACCCGCCTGACCGCACTCGGCATGGACAACGCCCTCTCCGTGATTGCTGTGGCAGACGGTGGCACCATGTTCGACCCCTCCGCAGTGTTCTACATGGAGAAGCTGGTCACCGGCCCCGACGCCGCAGAGTTCGTCGACCTGCGCCTGCCCGTCAAGCAGAACCTGCACCTGGTCGCTAAGGCTAAGGGCAAGAAGGTCAGCGAGCTGACCGTATGCGTGCTGGACCGCCCCCGCCACGCCAAGCTGATCCAGGAGATTCGCGAGGCCGGCGCCCGTACCCGCATCATCCTCGACGGTGACGTCGCCGGCGCTATCGCAGCCTGCCGCGAAAACACCGGCGTGGACCTCATGCTCGGCACCGGCGGCACCCCCGAAGGTGTTGTCGCAGCATGCGCTATCAAGGCAACCGGTGGCGTCATCCAGGGCCGCCTGGCACCGACCGACGAGGCAGAACGTGAAAAGGCACTGGAAGCCGGCCACGACCTCGACCGTGTGCTGACCACCAACGACCTGGTCACCAGCGACAACTGCTTCTTCGCCGCAACCGGTATCACCGACGGCAAGCTGCTGCGCGGCGTGCGCTACAGCAAGAACGTTGTGACCACCCAGTCGCTGGTTATGCGTTCCTCCTCGGGTACCGTGCGTACCGTCGAGGCAGAGCACCGCCTCTCCCGCCTGCGCGAGATTCTCTCGCACACCAAGAGCCCCGAAGAGCAGTAATCTTCGAAGCGCAGTAATCTTCGAAGCGCAGTAATCCTCGAAGGGCAGTAATCTTCGCCCCCGCAAGGGCTGAGGAGCCGCGCTAAGACTCCTCGAACATTGCACATACATACGCGCAGGAGCCGCCCCCACCGAAGAACTCGGTGAGGGCGGCTCCCTCATGTATTTAGCTTTTAGTTCTCAGGATACGCCCCAGTAAGGACGAGCCTGAACCCGTTAGCGAGAGCGGAAAGACTGAACCTTCGCCTTCGCCTTCGACACAGCATCACGAACTGCCGGACGAGCCTTGTACGCCAGCGTGTAGGCGCGGTAACCCAACGAGGTTACCGGAACATCCCAGGTACCCGGGTACTCCACCGACTCGCCGCCGAAGGACTTCTTGAACTTCGTGAAACCAGCCCACTCGTGATCCGGCTGATCCTCCGGCGCAATACCGAAGAGGTCAACGTACTTCAGACCCTTACGCTTAGCGTCCAGGATAAAGTTCGTCACCACCACAACACCTGCACTAAGGTTGCGGTGCTCAAAAGAAGCCGCAGCGTGCGCGTAGGTGCGGGTGTCATCCGAATCGTACACAAACGCCGCCGCGATCGGGGTGCTCTCACCGTTCTCATCGGTCAGCTTCGCAATGTACAGGGACGCCGCACCGGCGGGCATCAGCACGCGAGCAACCTGCATCAGGTACTCATCCTGCTGACGGTTAAAACCGTTACGGTCCGCGGTTTCCTCGAGGAAGCCGAAGAGAATCGTCATATCCGAGGGATTGGTCGAAACCTCAACGGTCACGCCCTTTTTGTGGAGATTACGATGACGATTACGGTAACTGGGGATCATTCCCTTGAGGATTTCGTCCTCAGAGCCCGAAAGATCAATAATCTGAGTGTGCGAAGGCTGCACCTGGCGAGGAGCCAGAACCGCGCCGCGACGAGCCAGGAAAGTAGCCGCATCCTGATCGCCCCAAATAGCGGATTCAGTGGGTTCAATGCGCACAAACAGGCAACGAAGCTTCGCAGCCTCTTCCTTCAATGACGCGAGAGCCTCATCAAAAGCCACAGCGCTGGAGGCGACCGGTCCGTACGGGCTGTACAGGTAGCGGCCGGTAGCGCCGCCCTCAACGGTTGCAAGGTACGACCAGCCGTTACCGCTCTTACGGATTACGGTGTGACCATTAGATTCCTGAAAACGTGCCCAAATATCGGACTGAAGAATATTGCTCATACTTCTAGTGTATCCGAGCTTAGGGAACGTAAGCCTGGGGCTCCGACGAGGCCTCGGGAGCAGAAGCGGGGCGGGGGGCGGAGGAGCTCTCCTCCGCCTCGCGCTCGGCCGCTGCCTTAGCCTTCGCCTCGGCAACTCGGGTGCGCAGAGCGGCTCCCTTGTCCATCGCGGTCTGGCGCAGATCCTGAGAGAACTGACGCAAATCAGCGTGAACCTGCTGAGCAAACGCATCGGTACCCGAACCCAGAATACGCAGAGCCAGCAGACCCGCATTGCGAGCACCGTTAATGGAGACGGTAGCTACCGGAACACCGGCGGGCATCTGAACAATCGACAGCAGCGAGTCCATGCCCTCGAGGTTCTTCAGACGCACCGGAACACCAATCACAGGCAGAGCGGTGACGGAAGCGAGCATACCGGGCAGGTGAGCGGCGCCGCCGGCGCCAGCAATAATCACGCGAATACCGCGGCTGTGAGCCTTCTTGCCGTACTCAATCATGTCCTCGGGCATGCGGTGTGCAGAAACAACATCAGCCTCGTAAGGGATGCCGAACTCGTCCAGAACCTCGGCTGCGGCCTCCATGACCGACCAGTCCGAATCCGAACCCATCACAATGCCAACAATGGGCTGGGAAGAATTATAGGGAGACTGAGACATAATCCTCATATCCTTTCAGGATGCGGTGGCGAACCACCATCAATAGGGTGCGTCGGATACGCAGGATACTCTCACCCCACGCACCGGCTAAAAATAGGGCTACAGGGGGCGGCCGTCACGCAAAATGGAGGCGGCATTCGCGGCGCTATGGCGCAACGCCTCAAGCTCAGCCACCGTGCCGGTAATGTTCACGTGACCAATCTTGCGGCCCGGGCGGGTTTCCTTGCCGTAGAAGTGAATCTTCGCGCGCGGTTCAGCTGAAAGCGCCAGCGGGTAGACGCCGAAAATGTCTTCGTTCTCGCCGCCCAGGTAGTTCTTCATCACGGCAACACCCTCCAGCACGGAGGTATCACCCAGCGGCAGGTCAAGTACCGCACGCAGATGCTGCTCAAACTGGCTGGTCACCGAGCCGTCCTGAGTCCAGTGGCCGGTATTGTGCGGGCGCATCGCCAGCTCGTTGATGTAGAAGCCGGCGGGGGAGCCGGGCACCTCGAAAAGCTCAGCAGCCATGACACCGGTGACCCCCAGCTCGGAGGCAATGGTCACCGCGGCGGCTGCGGCAGCCTCCGCAATCTCGGGGTCCAGGTCCTGCGCGGGTGCAATAACCTCATCACAGATGGAGTTCACCTGGATGGTCTCAACAACCGGCCAGGGACGCACCTCGCCGCTTTCACGGCGAGCCACTAGAGCGGAGAGTTCACGGGTAAAGGGAACCTTCTCCTCGGCAAGCAGGGCGGAGAAATCGGTGCGGGAAGGCAACTGCTCGAACCACGCAGTACTGCGCTCGCGAGCCTCCTCGGGGGAATCCAGAACGAGTACGCCCTTGCCGTCGTAACCGCCGCGCGGGGTCTTCAGCACCATGGGCCAGCCAATTTCATCGCCGAAGGCGAGCAGTTCGTCCAGGGTAGAAACCTTAGCCCAGCGGGGGTTCGGCAGGCCCAGACGCTCAATAGCGGCGCGCATCAGGAGCTTGTCCTGAGCGTACTGGAGAGCTTCGGGACGGGGCTGAACATTCACACCCTCCGCCATGAGGGTGCGCAGAAATTCAGTGGGCACGTGCTCATGATCGAAAGTGATGACATCCTTGCCGCGAGCAAATTCGCGGAGGGTGTCCAGATCTTTGTAGTCCCCGACGGGAGCGGTACGTACCGCTGCCACGGCGCCAACGGTGGGCGCCTCCGCGAGAATCTGCAGGTTCAGGCCAAGGTTAGTTGCTGCGGGAGCCATCATGCGGGCCAGCTGGCCGCCGCCGATGACACCAATTACGGGTCCAGTCACAGGGTAAGTCACATCACCTAAGTGTACCGGGTTCGGAGTGCTTATGGGAGCAAGACCACATGAAGGTCGCAGAATGGGTTCAACTGGGCTTCAGAGCCCAATATTTGGGCGTGAATACCGGAAGAAATCGTAAAAACCTGCCTTCTGCGCGGTCAGGCAGAGACGAAACTATCAGCGCATGATGAAAAGAGTCACCCGGTAGCTGAGAGGTCTATGGAAAAACTCCCAAAGGGACAAACATGAACTGCGCCCCGAAACTTGGACGCATTAAATAGTAACCCCTATACGGCTTCCCTCAGGGCCTGAACCCGGTACTCTACCGGAGTCAGGCCCTTAAGCTTTACCTGACGCCTTACCGTATTCCAGTGCGTGATATAGGCATCAAGGTCAACCTTGAAACTCTCAAAGCTCTGCCAGTCCTGCCCACGGAAGAACTCAT
>NZ_KV802665.1:391061-391455 GCF_001810775.1 Rothia sp. HMSC062H08 | reverse complement strand
CGGCCTGCCTTTGGGCTTAGGCTTAAGCGCTTGCGCGCCGCCCTGGCGGTATAGCCTGCACCACTGCTTCAACGGTGTCGCGCTTGCAATACCGAAGCGCGCCATCGCTTCAGGCTTACTCATCCCACCGTCAACCACGGCCTTCGCTGCGGCGACTTTGGTCTCATAGTCGTATCTGGCCTGCTTTACTCCCATGGCAAGAAACCCGCTCCTCCCGATGACGCGGTACATTTTCTGCCACTCTCTCACAGTCGCGGCGGACACACCAAGCTTCCTGGCGGTCAACCGATAGCCAAATCCTTTCTCAAACATTTGCGCTGCCTGTTTCCGAAGCAAACGGTCATGTCTTACTCCCAGATGTTCAGACATGAAAAGCCTCCTGTTTCTTGGACTT
>NZ_KV802665.1:325802-390961 GCF_001810775.1 Rothia sp. HMSC062H08 | reverse complement strand
AAAAGCCTCCTGTTTCTTGGACTTTATTTTCGTTGTCCAAGAAACGGGAGGCAGTTCAATAGTACGAGGGGGCTTCGCTATACCTGGGGCTGTATTAGCCGGGGGCGCTAGGGGAGTAGCACCCCCGCCGGGGTAGCTCTCGCCAGAGCCGCCGCTAGGAGCAGTTGCCGTTCACATCGCAGGACGGACCCGCCTCCGCAGCATTGTTACCTGCTGCGTCACCAGCCGCGCCCGCCAGCGGGTTCAGGAACTCAACCTGATGAGTCTGCTCCCACACCTGACGCAGCGCCTGCACCAGCGCCTCCGCAGGCTGCGCACCATTCACCGCCCACTTCGACTCAATCAAGAAGAACGGCACACCATTAATGCCCAGCTGGTGCGCCAACTGCTCATCAGCGCGCACATCCACCGCGTAACGGTCGCTCTTCAACACCGCCTCAACCTCGGCGGTATCCAAACCAATCTCAGAGGCGATATCCAGAATCGACTCGTGATCCTGCACCGAACGGCCCTGCGTGAAGTACGCCTTCTTAAACGCCTCCTGCGCCGCCGATGCCAAACCCTGCTCCGCCGCATAGTGAATCACACGGTGCGCATCAAACGTGTTACCGTAGCGTGCCTGCCGCCAATTGAAATCCAAACCCACCTCGCGGGCACGCTCCGCTATCGACTCCTGGCTCGCAATCGCCTGCTCCAACGGCATCTGATACTTGCCAGCAATCATCTCAGGCAACGAACCTGCCGGATGCTCCGTAGCCGACGGGTCCAGCTCAAAACTATGCCACACCACCTCAACCTCGTCACGGTGCTCAAACTCGGCGAGCGCCAGCTCCAGGTTACGCTTGCCCACGTAGCAGAAGGGGCACACAATATCGGACCAAATATCAATACGCATGGTGTCTATTCCTCTCACACTCGGATGGGGCAACTGCCGCAACTGTACGCTCACCTAACACCCCGGTTGCCGCGCTTATTCCCCAGCGTTTATTCCCGCGTGTTTATTCTCGCCGGGTACGGCAAAGCCCCCTCGTACCGGTCCGTAGGGGAACCGGGTCAAGGGGGCTTAGCATACGCGAAATACGCGACCCTATCGGCGGGCAGCCGCCGGTGCGGTCGTGGCAGTAGCCGCGGGAGCAGTCGTAGCCGCAGGTGCGGCGGTAGCACGAGCCGGCGGAGCCGTAGTGGTTGCCGCCGGAGCGGTTGTAGCCTGCTGGCTTGCCGCTGCCTCATCCTCATAGCGGGTAGTCGGCGCCTGAGTCGGAGCCTCAGTAGTCGGCTCCTGGGTAGGGGCCGGTGCCTCCGTAGTCGCCTCGGGGGAGGGGGTGTTCTCCTCCGGGGTGGGGGTCGGCGAAGGAGCCGCCGCCTTAATCTCTTCCTCGGATGCGTCACCGTAGTAGTCACGAACCGTCACCGCAGTCAGGCCGCGGTCATCGAGCAGGCCCTTCACCTTATCCAGAATCGGGATGATCGTCTCGTAGTTCAGGTGACCCAGCACAATCTGCTGCGGCAACATGTAGCGGATACAACGCATGTAAATCACACGGGAGCTGGTCTTCGCCTCGTCGCCGGTAGTGCCGTTCCACATGACCGGGCGGGTAAAACCAATCTCACCGGCAGCCTTCAGCACCGCATCGTTGTAGCGGCCGTACGGCGGGCGGAAGTACGGCTTCGACGAGACACCGAACATGCTCATAATCTCGTCTTCGTTACGCTGCAGCTCTTCCTTCACACCCTCAGCATCCAGGGTGGTCAGGTCAGCGTGGTTGTACGTGTGGTTCGCAACCTGAATCTGGCCGCTCTGAACCAGCGGACGCAGCAACGACACATGCTCCTTAAAACCGGTGTACGAAGCGTTAATGAAGAACGTCAGGCGAGTATTCGTACGCTTCGAGAACTCAGCGTAGCCGCGAATCGCCTCCGGGCTTGCGCCGTCATCAACAGTCCACGCAACATACTTGCCGTCACCAATGAGGGAGTTGCCGATGCCGGGCCATTCGCGCGGCTTATCAACCGGGTTGCCAGCAGCGGCAACCGTCGGCGAATTCGTGGGTGCGGGGCGAGTAGCAGTAGCAGAGGTCTCGCCGCCAGCCTGATACGGAGTGAAATTACCGCTGGTGCCGTCGTAGTCATTCGACTTCTTCGAGCAGGCAGCAATCAGCGGAAGCATAGCAGTGCCGAGCACAAAAAGTCGGCGGTTAGGCTGTGAGTGGGTCATACTCTCCAGGATAACGCCCCCACCTGCAAGGAACGAATCTGAACAGCGAATACACCCTAAATAATGTGCACATCACACCCCGCGCTCAGCACCACAGTATTAATAGGTATAAAAACTAGGTATAAGAACACAAAATCCTAAAGCCGCAAGCCGGTAACGCTCCGCTACACTAGTGGGATGGAGAATTTGGGCACTCACGAACTGCGCAACCTTGTGAACGATGCTGCCGACGAGGCTGTCAACATCGGCTACCGTGTTGCAGACCGGCTGCACAGGTGGCGCGAAAAGCGTGCCATCGCTGCCGGTCGCGAGCCTATCCTCGTGCCCACCGAAGGCTACGGCCGCGCCGCCTCCGACGGAACCCCCGGCTGGGTCCGCGTTATCGCCCGCGCCCTTTACAAGACGGTCAACCTCGAACGCCTCCTGCAGGTCGTCGACGGCACCCAAGACACCGCCAACCCCATGCGCGGCTGGCGCTCCTTCACCGCAACCGCAATGTCCGATGCGCCCGTCACCATCGTCATCGACGGCACCAAGCACGAGGCGTACACCGACCGCGGCGGCGTGCTCGACGTCAAACTCAGCATCGACCTGGAACCCGGCATACACGAAGTCATCATGTACGTGCCCGGTTCCCGCGCCGTAGCAACCAGCGTCTATATCGTTCCCGAAAGCCAGAAGCTCGGCGTCATCATGGACGTCGACGACACCGTCATGGTCACCATGCTGCCGCGCCCCATGGTTGCCGCCTGGAACTCCTTCATCCTCGACGAGCACGCACGTATCCCCACCCCCGGCATGGCGGTCATGACCGACCGTATCCGCCGCAGCCACCCGAATGCGCCGTTCATGTACCTGTCCACCGGCGCCTGGAACATCACCCCGACCCTGCGCCGTTTCCTCAGCCGCAACGGCTACCCGCGCGGCACGTTCCTGCTCACCGACTGGGGCCCCACCCCGGACCGCTGGTTCCGCTCCGGAACCAACCATAAGGTCGAGTCCCTGCGCCGCCTCGCCGAGGAATTCCCGCAAATGAAGTGGATCCTCGTCGGTGACGACGGGCAGCGCGACCCGTACATCTACAACGGCTTCGCGGTACGCTACCCGGACAACGTCGCGGCAATCGTCATCCGCAACCTGACGGTGGGGGAGACCATGCTCGCCTCCGGCCGAGTCTGGAGTGACTACCGTGCCGAACAGATGATGCGCTCGCCGCTGTGGATTGAAGCCACCGACGGCGTAACGCTGAGTAAGAAACTGCGTGAGCTGGGCCTGATCGATTTCTAGCCGGTTACTGCTCGCCGGTTGCTAAAATCTGTGCCTATAGCCTGTAAACCCACCGCAAATACCGCGAAATGCCGGTATATGCGGTGGGTTTTGGTGTTTCAGCGGAATTAACCAACTTAAACCCACGACACACCGGCTGCTGAAAAAGAGTTAAAAATCTTTTCTACAGCCTTAATCACATAGCTTAAACCCGCTCGAAGGGGGTTAACCCCCGCCTTTAAGAAAGTCCGTTCTGCTTTAAAACCGCGCCGTTCCGCGCAAGAACGGGTGAGAGCGGAAATCTCTTTAAAATCAAGCCCGAATCTGCCGGGTTTTATGCCCCCAAACGCATACATGAGGTTAACTGAACCTCAACTCAGCGGGCGAATGAACCCTTAAAAATCCTGACCAACTTAAACCCCACCTGTGGATAACCCGGCACACCCCGCGAAAATACGGCGAACTAGCCCCGCGGCAGGGTGTGGATAAGCTGTAGACACCCCCTCTTAAGTGGGTTCAACTGTGGGTTTATCGAACGAAACACGACCCTCGCACCACATCATCTTGTGGTGCAGAAAAATCTCGACACTAGATGTAGTATTAATACTCGGTTCCACCACTACGGCACTTTTAGGCGCCCTGCCCCAGAGCAGGAAACCGCCACGCCCCACTAGGAGGGGGCAGTGGACGGCACAGCGCCCGCCGTAAATAACACGTGGTGAACCACCGACGAAACACGCCAGATTCATTCACGAGATAAGCCCGCCCGAGCGGGAGAAAGTAAGAGGCACTCCCATGGTAGTGACCGTGTACACCAAGCCCCAGTGCGTCCAGTGCAACATGACCTACCGCGCCCTCGACGCGAAGGGTATCAGCTACACCAAGGTTGATATCACCGAAGACGCTCAGGCCCTCGAAATGGTCAAGTCCCTCGGCTACATGCAGGCACCCGTCGTCATCGCAGGCGACGAGCACTGGTCCGGCTTCCAGCCCGACAAGATCAACGCTCTGGCAGCGTAACAACCCTGCCGAAACCCGTACAAACGGAAAATCGGCACGGAACCACACCGGCCCACGAGAATAAGGAGTACAGATTGAGTACCGCCCTCACGCCCAACCCCGTCGACGAGCACGCAGAAATCCGCAAGATTCTTATGGATGCACGCAATGCTTCCGAGGGTCGAGCGACCGAGGACGAACTGGACGATACAGCGCCACTCATCGTGTACTTCTCCTCCATCTCCGGTAACACCCACAAGTTCGTGGAGAAGATCCGTGCCCGCCGCCTCCGCCTGCCGCTGCGCACCGGCGAAGACACCCTCATTCTTGATGAGCCGTTCGTGCTCATCGTCCCCACCTACGGCAAGCCCGAAGGCGCCGGTAACGTTCCCCCGCAGGTGGTTAAATTCCTGAACGTGGAGCAGAATCGCCACCACATACTCGGTGTGATTGGCTCCGGCAACACCAACTTTGGTCCGCTCTTCGGTATCGCGGCAGACATTGTCGCCAAGAAGTGCGATGTGCCCGTGCTCTTCAAATTTGAGCTCATGGGCACCGATTCAGATGTAGAAAAAGTCAACGAAGGATTGGAAGCATTTTGGACGCAAAACTGCCCTCAGCACTAGAAACTCTCGGTGCGAGCCACAACGGCAAGAGCGTGCCCGAGAAGTTCAAGGGTATGAGCTACCACGAGCTGAACGCACTGCTGAACCTCTACGATGAGAACGGCCAGATTCAGTTCGATGCAGACCGCCAGGCGGCACGACAGTACTTCCTGCAGCACGTCAACAACAACACCGTCTTCTTCCACGACCTGGAAGAGAAGATTGAGTACCTGATTGAGAACCAGTACTACGAGCCGGAACTCTTCGACAAGTACAACTTCCAGTTCATCAAGAACCTGTTCAAGCGCGCCTACGCCGTGAAGTTCCGCTTCCCGACCTTCCTGGGTGCCTTCAAGTTCTACACCTCCTACGCGCTCAAGACCTTCGACGGTCAGCGCTACCTGGAGCGTTTCGAAGACCGCGTCTGCATGGTCGCACTGCTGCTGGCAGAAGGCAACGAGAAGCTCGCCGAAGACATCGTCGACGAGATCATCTCCGGCCGTTTCCAGCCGGCAACCCCGACCTTCCTCAACGCAGGTAAGAAGCAGCGCGGCGAGCTCGTCTCCTGCTTCCTGCTGCGCATGGAAGACAACATGGAGTCCATCGGCCGCTCCATCAACTCTGCACTGCAGCTCTCCAAGCGCGGCGGCGGCGTGGCATTCGCCCTGACCAACCTGCGCGAGTCCGGTGCGCCCATTAAGAAGATTGAGAACCAGTCCTCGGGCGTTATCCCCGTCATGAAGCTGCTGGAAGACGCCTTCTCCTACGCAAACCAGCTCGGCGCACGTCAGGGTGCCGGTGCCGTGTACCTGCACGCACACCACCCCGACATCTACGCCTTCCTGGACACCAAGCGTGAGAACGCTGACGAGAAGATCCGCATCAAGACCCTCTCCCTGGGCGTTGTCATCCCCGACATCACCTTCGAGCTGGCGAAGAAGAACGAGGACATGTACCTCTTCTCCCCGTACGATGTGGAACGCATCTACGGCGTGCCCTTCTCCGACATCAACGTCTCCGAGAAGTACTACGAAATGGTCGACGATGCACGCATCACCAAGACCAAGATCAACGCGCGTGAGTTCTTCCAGACCATCGCAGAGATCCAGTTCGAGTCCGGCTACCCGTACGTGATGTTCGAAGACACCGTCAACCGCGCGAACCCCATCGCCGGTAAGGTCATCATGTCCAACCTGTGCTCCGAGATCCTGCAGGTTTCTGAGCCGTCCACCTACCACGCTGACCTCGGCTACGAGACCGTCGGTAAGGACATCTCCTGCAACCTCGGTTCGCTGAACATTGCACTGACCATGGACGGCGACGACTTCGGCAAGACCGTGGAAACCGCGATTCGTTCGCTGACCTCCGTCTCCGACCAGTCTGACATCCGCTCCGTACCCTCCATCGAGCGCGGCAACAACATGAGCCACGCCGTGGGTCTGGGCCAGATGAACCTGCACGGCTACCTGGCACGCGAGCACGTCTACTACGGTTCCGAAGAAGCACTGGACTTCACCAACATGTACTTCTACACCGTCGCCTACCACGCAATCCGCGCCTCCATGCAGATTGCTAAGGAACGCGGTCAGCGTTTCGAGGGCTTCGAGAACTCGAAGTACGCATCTGGTGAGTTCTTCGCAAAGTACATTGAGAAGGAATGGGCACCGCAGACCGAGCGTACCCGCGAACTGTTCGCTAAGCACCACATCCCCACCCGTGAAGAGTGGATTCAGCTGGCTGCTGACGTGGCACAGTACGGCATGTACAACCAGAACCTGCAGGCTGTTCCGCCGACCGGCTCCATCTCCTACATCAACGGTTCGACCTCTTCGATTCACCCGATCGCTTCGAAGATTGAGATCCGCAAGGAAGGCAAGCTCGGCCGCGTCTACTACCCGGCACCGTACATGACCAACGAGAACCTGGAGTACTACCAGGACTCCTACGAAATTGGTTACGAGAAGATCATCGACACCTACGCTGTGGCCACCCAGCACGTGGACCAGGGCCTGTCGCTGACCCTCTTCTTCCGCGATACCGCAACCACCCGCGATATCAACCGCGCCCAGATTTACGCATGGCGTAAGGGCATCAAGACCATCTACTACATCCGTCTGCGTCAGATGGCTCTTGAGGGTACCGAGGTTGAAGGCTGCGTATCCTGCATGCTCTAGACCGAATGCTGTGACGCATTCAGCCTGAGCTGGCACACTATAACTAAAGACTGGAAGGGGCGGTTACGGTAAACACGCAAACCGCCTGCGCGACTGGCTGGCCGCGCGTGGCACCGTAACCGCCCCTTAAGAATCGGAGAATTACTAATGAGCGAAAAGGTGAAGCTCGTCGACCACGTGGTCGAGGCTATCAACTGGAACCGTATTGAGGACGAGAAGGACCTTGAGGTTTGGGATCGTCTGACCGGTAACTTCTGGCTGCCGGAAAAGGTGCCGCTGAGCAACGACGTGCCCTCCTGGAAGACCCTGACCGAAGAAGAGAAGCAGCTGACCATGCGCGTCTTCACCGGTCTGACCCTGCTGGACACCATCCAGGGTACTGTCGGTGCCGTGTCCCTGCTGCCGGACGCTGTGACCGCGCATGAAGAGGCCGTGTACACCAACATTGCGTTCATGGAGTCCGTGCACGCAAAGTCGTACTCCTCGATCTTCTCGACCCTCGCCTCCACCAAGGAGATTGACGAGGCGTTCCGCTGGGCTTCTGAGAATGAGCACCTGCAGAAGAAGGCGAAGATCGTTCTGTCCTACTACATCGGTGACGACCCGCTGAAGAAGAAGGTTGCCTCCACTCTGCTGGAGTCCTTCCTGTTCTACTCGGGCTTCTACCTGCCCATGTACTGGTCTTCGCACGCGAAGCTGACCAACACCGCTGACCTGATCCGTCTGATTATTCGTGACGAGGCAGTGCACGGCTACTACATTGGCTACAAGTTCCAGCGCGGCCTGGCGAAGGAATCCCCGGAGCGTCAGGCAGAGCTGAAGGAGTACACCTTCAACCTGCTGTACGAGCTGTACGAGAACGAGGTGGCGTACACCCACTCCCTGTACGACGGTGTGGGTTGGAGTGAGGACGTTAAGAAGTTCCTGCACTACAACGCTAACAAGGCTCTGATGAACCTGGGCTACGAGCCGATGTTCCCGGCGACCGTGACTAACGTGTCCCCGGCAATCCTCTCGGCACTGTCCCCGAACGCTGATGAGAACCACGACTTCTTCTCCGGTTCCGGCTCTTCCTACGTCATTGGTAAGGCCGTGAACACTGAGGACGAGGACTGGGACTTCTAATAATCTCTTATAACAAGGGTGTCAGGTGAACATTTCAGATGTTATCTGACACCCTTGTTGGTTCTCCTCTCCGGGGAGGACAAACCATGAAAATTAGCCTATTTAGCGTGACAATAAGTATATGTGATGCTAAATCTTGGATTCAGACTTTGAATAACGAGTTGATAATTCAATGGCTGACTACGGTATAGCATAAAGGGGCCCCGTCACTATTAATAATGATAGAAACGGGCCCCCTTTATTTAAGCGTATTTAGTTATCTAATAGACTTTGGCTTCCACCTAAGTCCTTCCTCGGAAAGAGCAACGTCCACGATTCGCGCAGCCTTATCATAAGCATCAGCAGCATCGATAATAACTTCTCCAGGAAGAGAACCATATCTAGCATCGATTGAGGCGCGGTGTAATTGGTTATATGCCAACGCCTCTGACGGATATAGAGCTTGGATAACTTGATTTTGACCAATACCGCGACCGCTATTATGCCGTCCACTGTGGTGGGTAGCATATCTTGAATCTTGAACAAGACCAGGCATATGGACAAGGCGCATAATCTCTTCGTTGCTCTTGTCTAAGATTGGATCAGTTAGTATTGCAAACCGCATCGCATGGTATGCAGCATAAAAAGCACAAATCTGCGCAACAACTTGGTCGCTAACCTTGTACTTATTAGCTTTCCGCAGAAAGATATTTGCTTTATGACGGTGTTCTTGCAAATTAGGCTGGCTGTTCATATATAAGTAAGCCTTATGCCATCGCGTAGGTTTTACTCTTGGAGCTATGGTTTGAAGCAGCAAATACTGGTGAGTCAGCTACGAAAAATCGCAAGTCAAGCATAGTCTCACCAATATAGAGGGGTACAATCTCGTCGATGTACTTTTGGAAAATCTTTTCCATGGCCTCGTTAGATTGTTCCCACAAAGCAACATAGATGACAGCCTGCTCCAATGCAGGGGTATATTCGACAAAGAGTTTTTGAAGGTTTTCCTTACCGAAATAATCAACGCAGAGCTCACCGAGAGTAGTGACAAGTGCTTCGGATTCCGAGAGTTTGTCGGTCATCTAGCCGGTCTCCTTTCTTGGTATCTCAACGTCACTCCACACACTATGCTGTACTCTCCGAACTAACTTTCAGTGTTCGAGTTCCGTTGTCTCTTAGTAACTGTAACCTACCATAGGCTTACCTTGAGTCATCTCAGGTTACACCACCGAGACCCGATAATCCTCATTTTATTGCCGAGATTACTTTTATGTCCTACCCCTGGCAGGCAGACTTATAGCTTAACATGCACGATACGACTACCCTCTTCAACAACTACATGGAACGGGGATTCTAGTCTGAGGCATACTCAGCTTTAGCTCTGCTGTGGTTGCTAAACGTTGAGGCATCTTAACGTTGCGACCCCGTGTTTTCTGGATGGATACCCATCTGGAAGGTGCGGGGGGGGCGCCGTTTAACCGGGTGCGGAAGCGGGGGAGAGGCCGCGGAGAAGCAGGGGAGTGGGAGCAGTTTTTCTGGTTCCTTTCTGGTTCCGGTTGTCGGAATTTTTACCTTCACCCCGTAGCATAAAAAATTATTGATATATCGGGGTGCGGGGCGTAGTCTGATACGACTAACCATCAACGCAGATTTGAAAGGAACATCATGCGTTCAGTTGTTATGGAAGCCCCCGGCAAGGTCGTCGTCAACGAAGTTGAGAAGCCGACCCTGCTCGAACCCACCGACGCCATCATCAAGCTCGCAGCATCCTGCATCTGCGGCTCCGACCTGTGGCCCTACCGCGGCGCACAGCCCGTTGACCACCGGGCAATGGGCCACGAATACATCGGCGAAGTCGTCGAAGTAGGCTCCGAGGTCACCACCGTAGCCCCCGGCGACTTCGTCGTAGGCTCCTTCTGCATCTCCTGCGGCGAATGCGAAACCTGCACCGCAGGCTACCCCTCCCGCTGCCTCAAGGCAATCGCAGCAGGCGATGCCTTCATTGGCGCACGCTCCAACGGCACCCAGGCAGAATACGCCCGCGTACCCTTCGCAGACGGCACCCTCGTCAAGACCCCCGCAACCCCCACCGCAGAGCAGATCCCGCACCTGATGGCGGCATCCGACGTGCTCGGCACCGGCTGGTACGCAGCAGACGCAGCGCAGGCAGGCCCCGGCAAGACCATCGTCGTTGTTGGCGACGGTGCAGTCGGCCTGAGCGCAGTTATCGGCGCTAAGCAGCTCGGCGCGGAGAAGATCATCATCATGTCCCGCAACCCCGAACGTCAGGCGCTCGCTAAGGCATTCGGCGCAACCCACATCGTGGAAGAGCGCGGCGAAGAGGGCATCGCCAAGGTCATGGAGCTCACCGACGGCGTGGGCGCACACGGCGTCGCGGAGGCTGTCGGCACCCAGCAGTCCTTCGACCAGGCTCTCGGCTGCGTACGCCACGGTGGCTACATCGGCTTCGTGGGCGTGCCGCACGACAGCTCCATCGGCACCGATAAGCTCTTCGGCAAGCAGGTTCACCTGGAGGGTGGCCCCGCCCCCGTGCGCAAGTACCTGCCGACCCTCATCGAGCTGATTTACAAGGGCGAAATTGAGCCCGGCCGCGTCTTCGACATGGTTCTGCCCATTGACGAGGCGGCTAAGGGTTACGAGGCAATGGACCAGCGTACCGCTACCAAGGTTCTGCTGACCATGCCGTAATAGCCGGTCGTATCGCCGGTTCCTATACCGGTTCCTATACCAGTATTCCGGCGCGTATGCGCTACTGATCCCCGCACCGACCCTGTCGCTCCACGTGAGCGGAGGTCACCGGTTGCGGGGATTAGTGCGTTAAAAATTGGGTTTATTTGCCACCTTCCGGCGAGGTGAGGGACAAATGAGTGAGCCAAGGCATAGAATAAAAGAGCATGATTCGTACAACTCGAAGGATGACAATGACGAAGAAGCCTTTCCCTTCCGACCTCGAAATCGCACTTGCCGCCGATCTTTGGCCTATTAACAAGATCGCAGCAGACAACGGCATCAGCGAAGATCGCCTTGAACCCTACGGCAAGTATGTCGCTAAGGTCCTCCTCGACGAAACCACCAACGCAGAGACCGCCCGCAAGCGCGGCTCCAAGTACATCGTGGTTACCGCAGTCACCCCCACCCCGCTCGGTGAAGGTAAGACCGCAACCTCCGTCTCCCTCGCACAGGGCTTCGCCCAGACCGGCCGCAAGGCAATCCTGGCTCTGCGTCAGCCCGCAATGGGCCCGACCTTCGGCATCAAGGGCGGCGCAGCAGGCGGCGGCTACTCCCAGATTGTTCCCATGGAGAAGCTGAACCTGCACCTGACCGGCGACTTCCACGCCGTCACCGCAGCGCACAACCTGCTTGCCGCCATGATCGACAACCACCTGCACCACGGCAACGAGCTGCGCATCGACCCGCGCGCAATCGAGTGGCGCCGCGTTATCGACATGAACGACCGCTCCCTGCGCAACATCGTCGTGGGCCTGGGCGAACGCATGGACGGCGTGGTCCGCGAGACCGGTTTCGACATCACCAGCGCCTCCGAAATCATGGTGATTCTCTCGCTGGCAACCTCCTTCAAGGACCTCCGCGAGCGCCTGGCCAAGATCGTGATTGGCCTGAACTATGACGGCGAGCCCGTCACCGCGGCCGACCTGAAGGCTGACGGCGCAATGTCCGTGATTCTGGCAGACGCAATCAACCCGAACCTGCTGCAGACCCTGGAGCACACCCCCGCACTGATTCACGCGGGCCCCTTCGGCAACATCGCAACCGGTAACTCCTCCGTGGTCGCCGACTACGTTGGTCTGGAGTACTCCGACTACGTGATTACCGAGGCTGGCTTCGGTGCCGATATGGGTGCGGAGCGTTTCTTCAACGTCAAGTGCCGCGTCTCCGGCCTGAAGCCGGACGCAGCAGTGCTCGTCGTAACAGTGCGCTCCCTGAAGTCCCACTCCGGCCTGTACAAGATCGTTCCGGGCAAGCCCCTGCCCGAAGGCATGCTGCAGGAAAGCCCCTCCGACGTGGAGAAGGGCGCAGAGAACCTGAAGAAGCACATCGAGATTGTGCGCAACTTCGGTGTTCAGCCGGTCGTGGCAATCAACGCCTTCCCGACCGACTTCGAGTCCGAGCACGAGACCATCCGCCGTATCGCTGAGGAAGCTGGCGCTCGCGTCGCTATCCACCGCGGTGTGGCTGAGGGTGGTAAGGGCACCACCGACCTGGCAGACGTGGTTGCTGAGGCATGTGACGACGTTTCGGATCTGAAGTACACCTACGATCTTGAGGACTCCATCGAGACCAAGATCGAGAAGGTCGCGACCAAGGTCTACGGCGCGGACGGCATCTCCATCGCTCCCGCCGCCGCTAAGCAGCTGAAGCGTTTCGCTGAGCTGGGCTACTCGCACCTGCCCGTGGTTATCGCGAAGACCCACTTGTCCATCTCTTCGGATGCAACTCTGAAGGGCGCACCGACCGGCTGGACTCTGCCCGTGCGCGAGGTTCGCCTGGCTGCAGGTGCTGGCTACGTCTACGCTATCTGCGGCACCATGCGCACTATGCCGGGTCTGAGCAAGAGCCCCGCAGCTGAGCGCATCGGCTTCGACGAGAACGGCGTGATGGTCGGCCTGTCCTAAGGGCTTGTCCTAAGGTGACTGTGCCAGCTGATCTATAGCTAGTGGAGGCGGCGCTCCTTCCCCACAGCGGAGGAGGGGTGCCGCCTTTGCTGTGCCCTATGGTGCTTTTGTGGGGTGCTCTGCCCCAGATACATGGAAGCATGAGGGGTGAATACGAGGTGCGCAACGCTTGAGGGCGAGGGAGCTCTTGAAAACAGAGTGAAACCAGACTGCAACCAAGCTGAAACCTGGCTACAACCAGACTGCAACCAGGGGGAGTGAAGGATCCTGAAACCCCTGGTGGAGGGGTCTTTCAACCTTTCATTGAGGCTTCTAGGGCGCCTGTTTTGAGGGTGGAATTGGTACTTGCTAGTTAATAATTGGGCTCTATGTATGCTTGAAGGTCAGGTTTTATTAAACAATCTGTAGAGGTTGATTTTTTAGTGACACACTGTCTTGCATTTTGTGAAAATATGGCATTGACTAGGTATTTTGATTTTTGAAAGGGGTTTTAGTGGGTGCACTCAGTGAACCTGAAGGCGGGGCTGCTGTTATCGTTTTGTTATAAAAGCTCTACTTTAGGGGGTGCCTAATGGGTCTAAACAGACCAATTAATTTTTCCTTCAAGTGTATATCCGTACACTTTTTGAACGGTGAGCGGTACATTTTTTCCTGTTCATGAAGTTGCAAGTACTTGAAGATACTTTTACCTTAACCCTCTACTTCCGCGGAATACCGGGGTAAAACCGGGTATTGAGCCTTTAGGATTACCGACTGTGAAGCTTAGGTTAAAGGTGCACTGAAGTGCCAAATGAGGGAAAATCTGAAATTATTTTGGGTGAAATAAGTCACATCAAAACTCGAAAAAAATGAAATTGGTACGTATGGATACCCTAAAAAACACCTGTTTTTATTACAGAATGATTACAATGAGGTGTGGGTCACTAAATCTGGCTCTCCGTACCAAATGGGGTGGTAAAACAGCCCCCAAAAAGTTCGCTACTATTGAGTCATCAAGTAATCGTGAGATTTCTAAAGTCCTCGGGTTGCTTGTGTTTGAGTGAGTGATAGATACCCCTGGGTGTCATGAGAAGCGACTGTGTATCGATGCGCAGTCGCTTCTCTGTTTAACTTTTGAATTTCAGTGGACTTTTGAATTTCGCTGTTTGAATTTCGCTGAACCCTCAGCCGGGCGGGATCCAGCCGGAACCTAATCCGCGCTGAACCCAATCCGTACCGAGCGTGCTCCAGAATCTATTCCCTGTGCATCCCGCACAGGCAACCCGTACATGTATCCCGCGCGGTCAATGCCGAATGCGCTGATAGGGGAGCGAACCGCATAGGCGCATGCTGTGCGGTCACAACCCCTACACTGGAACTATGACTACTTACCCCGAACCCACCCTCATCTTTGAGAACCCCGAACTGACCGTCCGTGCGTTCAGTGTCTCCGAGATGGACAACAGCGTCTACCTCATCACCATGCGCGCCACCGGCGAGCAGGTACTCATCGACCCCGCAGACGATGCAGAAGAACTCTATGCTTTCACTCTCGATGCGCTCCTGAAGGACTGCCCGCAGCTCGAACTGGCAGACGGCGAAGAACGCCGCGTGCGCGTCATGGAGAAGGAAGAGGATTTCAACTCCATCAGGCCCCGCGCAATCGGTCTGACCGGCATTCTGGTCACCCACGGCCACTGGGACCACATCCGCGCTATTAAGGAGCTCGACCACCTCACCGGTGCCGTGACCTCCGCGGGTGCAGCTGATGCAGCCGCTATTAAGGAGCAGGAAGACTACACCGTCGAAGAAGAACTGACCGGCGGCGAAAGCTTCGACTTCTACCTCTCTGACACCGTCATCCGCGCCCTGCACGTGCCCGGCCACACCCCCGGATCCATCGTCTACACCCTCAAAACCACCTGGGAAGACGGCACTCCCGCAACCCTGCTGTTCACCGGCGACGCCCTCTTCCCTGGCGGCGTGGGCAAGACCGACTCCCCGCAGCAGTTCGGTGAGCTCTTCTCCAACGTGCTTGAAAAGCTCTTCGGTGGCTTCGACGATGATGCCATCGTGCTGCCCGGCCACGGCCGCTCCACCACCCTCGGCGACGAGCGCCCCCACCTGGAAGAGTGGGGAACCCGCGGCTGGTAAACCGCACGTGATGAATTGCGCCTCCTAGTCCGCCTCATATAAGTACTGCACCCTCATGCCTTCACCGGCCGCATAATCCCGCTGGTGAAAGGCGTGAGGGTGTAGAATTTAAATTCGAAGATAAGACGAAAGGATTTTCGATGACACCCCGCCCGGCACACGGTAGCACCGCACTCAAAGCGAACGACCTGACCAGTATCCGGGTTCAGGGTGCCCGCGAAAACAACCTCAAGAACGTAGACCTCACCATTCCGCGTGATGCGATGGTCGTCTTCACCGGCCTCTCCGGCTCCGGTAAGTCCTCCCTCGCCTTCGACACCATCTTTGCGGAAGGTCAGCGCCGCTACGTTGAGTCGCTGTCCTCCTACGCGCGTATGTTCCTCGGACAGGTCGATAAACCCGACGTAGACTTCATCGAGGGCCTCTCCCCGGCGGTGTCTATCGACCAGAAGTCCACCTCCAAGAACCCACGCTCAACCGTCGGTACCATCACCGAAATCTACGACTACATGCGTCTGCTCTGGGCGCGCATCGGCCACCCGCACTGCCCCGAATGCGGCGAAGAAATCACCCAGCAGACCCCGCAGCAGATCGTGGACATTCTGCAGGAGTACCCCGAACGCACCCGCCTGCAGATCCTCGCGCCCGTCGTCAGTGCACGCAAGGGCGAGTTCGTTGACCTCTTCAAGGACCTGCTGACCCAGGGCTATTCGCGCGCCCGCGTGGACGGCGAAACCGTGCAGCTCTCCGACCCGCCCAAGCTCGCCAAGCAGTACAAGCACACCATTGATGTGGTCGTCGACCGTATCGTCATTAAGGACGGTATTCACCAGCGCCTGACCGACTCCATCGAAACCGCGCTCAAGCTCGCCGACGGCCGCGTGCTCATCGATTTCGTGGACCGCGAGCAGGACGACCCCGAACGCACCCGCTCCTTCAGCGAAAACCTCGCCTGCCCCAACAACCACCCACTGCAGATCGACACCATCGAGCCGCGCGCTTTCTCCTTCAACTCGCCGTTCGGCGCGTGTAGCGCCTGCGATGGCATCGGCTCGCGCCTGGAAGTCGACACCGAACTGCTCGTACCCAACCCCGACCTGACCCTCGGCGAGGGCGCTATCGCCCCTTGGTCGCAGGGCAAGGCCACCACCGAATACTGGCTGCGCCTGCTCGCGGGTCTGGGGGAGGAGCTCGGCTTCGACCTGAACACCCCCTTCAAGGACCTGCCCGCCAAGACCCGCGCCGCTATCCTGGACGGCAAGGACTACAAGGTTGAGGTGTCCTACCGCAACCGCTTCGGCCGTGAACGCCGCTACACCTCCGGATTCGAGGGCGTGAAGGCGTACATCAAGCGCAAGCACGAAGAAACCGAATCGGACTTCGCCCGCGACCGCTACGAACAGTACATGCGCCAGGTCGCCTGCCCCTCCTGCGGTGGCGCGCGCCTGAACCCGACCATTCTCGGCGTGAAGGTTGGCGGCAAGTCCATTGCAGACATTACCGACCTGTCCCTCGCCAACGCGCTCGCCTTCGTGCGTAGCCTGCAGCTCAGCGCCCGCGAAGCCAAGATTGGCGAGCAGGTCCTCAAAGAAATTGACGCGCGCCTGCAGTTCCTGCTGGATGTGGGCCTGGACTACCTGACCCTCTCACGCTCCGCCGGTACGCTCTCCGGCGGTGAGGCGCAGCGCATCCGCCTCGCAACCCAGATCGGTTCGGGCCTGGTCGGGGTGCTCTACGTGCTCGACGAGCCCTCCATCGGTCTGCACCAGCGCGATAACCGCCGCCTCATCGAAACCCTCACCAAGCTGCGCGATATGGGTAATACGCTTATCGTGGTTGAGCACGACGAAGACACCATGCGCGAAGCCGACTGGATTGTGGACGTAGGACCCGGTGCCGGCGAGCATGGTGGCGAAATCGTGCACTCCGGCAGCTTTGAGGAGCTGCTGAAGAACACCAAGTCCATTACCGGCGACTACATGGCTGGCCGCCGCAGCATTGAGGTGCCCGCATCCCGCCGCCCCGTGGACAAGGAACGCCAGCTGACCGTGCGCGGCGCCCGCGAAAACAACCTCAAGAACGTGACCGTGTCCTTCCCGCTGGGTGTGTTCACCGCGGTGACCGGTGTGTCCGGATCGGGTAAGTCCACCCTCGTCAACGACATTCTGTACACCTCCCTGGCGAACAAGCTCAACGGCGCCAAGCAGGTACCCGGACGCCACAAGAGCATCGACGGCCTGGAACACCTGGACAAGGTCATTCACGTGGACCAGTCGCCCATCGGTCGTACCCCGCGCTCGAACCCCGCCACCTACACCGGCGTGTTCGACCACATCCGCAAGCTGTTCGCAGAGACCAGCGAAGCGAAAATGCGCGGCTACACCCCGGGTCGATTCTCCTTCAACGTCAAGGGCGGCCGATGCGAGGACTGCTCCGGCGACGGCACCCTGAAGATTGAAATGAACTTCCTGCCGGACGTGTACGTGCCCTGCGAAACCTGCCATGGCAAGCGCTACAACCGCGAAACTCTCGAAGTGCACTACAAGGGCAAGACCATTGCCGACGTACTCGAAATGCCCGTGGAAGAAGCCGCAGAGTTCTTCGCCGCATTCACCCCGATTGCGCGCCACCTGAACACCCTCGTGGACGTGGGCCTGGGCTACATTCGCCTGGGCCAGCCCGCAACCACCCTCTCCGGCGGTGAAGCGCAGCGCGTGAAGCTTGCAACCGAACTGCAGAAGCGCTCCAACGGCCGCTCCATCTACGTGCTGGACGAGCCGACCACCGGCCTGCACTTTGAAGACATCCGCAAGCTGCTCGCCGTGCTGCAATCGCTGGTTGACAAGGGCAATAGCGTCATCACCATCGAGCACAACCTGGACGTGGTCAAGTGCGCCGACTGGATTATCGACATGGGCCCCGAAGGCGGTAGCGGCGGCGGCACCGTGATTGCCGAAGGCACCCCGGAACAGGTGGCTCAGGTGAAGGGCTCGCACACCGGCGCGTTCCTTGCTGAGATCCTGAACTAGTCAAAAATTTGCCCTAGAGGAAACCTACGTGACTGATACTCAAGGAACCGAACCCACGCGGGGAGCTCAGGCAACCCGTGGCGCTATGAACCGTGGCGCTGTGACCACCGCGGACCGTGCGCGGCACATCCTGCACACCCAGCTGGAGGCGGACTTCTGCCAGGCGCCTGGCTCGATTAGCCGCGCCCTCGAAGAGCTACGCGACTACCCGGACGCCGAGAGCCTGCCGCTGCTCGCCACCGTGCAGCCTCCCTCCGAGAAGATGGGTGCCGCACGCCGCCGCAACGACGACATCTGGGAGTTGCGCGTCGCCAACTACGCGAGTGTCGGCATTCTCTGCGCCAAGCATCCGCGCGTGCTGGACAAGGCCATCGACTACATGCTCGGCGACCAGTCGAACTGGCTGGGCGATTACGCGCAGCTGCGCCAGCTCAACGAACTGCTCACCCCCTACACCCAGCAGGTCAGTGGCACGAGCATCTACTACACGCCCGGCCGCGCCCTGCTGAATTCGGTCGTACCCGAGGGCGTGCAGGCGCAGGAGGTCAAGTGCGCCGTGCCCGGTGTGGGCATGATGCGCCGCGTTGACCCCGCCGAGCTGAAGGCTGCGTTGCTCGCCGAAATCACGGGCGAGCGCAGCATCTGCAGGGAGGCGAACGCCTCCGCGGGGGCGCTTGAGGTCGACCCTGAGGACACCGAGGCGCGCGTAACCCGTCTGCGCGTGGAGCTGCTGGACGCTGAACAGTTTGAGCGTTTCCGCGGGGATAAACGCTACTCGAACGCGTTGGGCTTTAGCGTGACCCGCCCGGATGTGCTGGTGCTCGCCGCATACCCAGTGGATGAGGATACACCTGATGCACCCGCGGCGGGGGAGAGCGCCCCCGCACTCGCAGACCCTATCGCTATGGTTGGCCTGAGTGACGATTCGCCGATTATGCGCCAGATTGGCATTGATGTGCTGCCTGCCTGGCGTGGTGCCGGCATCGCCAGCGTGCTGGTGCGTGATGCGGCACGCCTGACTCTGGCGGAAGGGTACCTGCCGTTCTACGGTACGAGCCCGTCGCACATGCTGTCGCAGAGGGTTGCAATGAATGCCGGGTTGGTGCCGACCTGGTGGGAGTACGTCTCGACCAGCCTGAATGACCTGCCCATGGACTAGGTTTGCTTACAGACTAGATTTGCCCGCGCTAGGCATAACGGACATGCGCAAAAGCCCCCGAGATTCAGAGTCTCGGGGGCCTTTTGTCGCTGGTTTTGCGGGGCTCAGGCTTACGAGGGGGCCTGAGTTTCACGCGCCGTGAATTTCGCGTGCTAGTTTCGCGGGGCGGGGGTAGAACCTGACCGGTTACAGCTCCGCGCCGTTGCTGGCAATCACCTCGCGGTACCAGTGGAAGGACTTCTTACGGTAGCGCTCCAGGGTGCCGGAGCCATCGTCGTTGCGGTCCACGTAGATGAACCCGTAGCGCTTGGACATCTGCGCGGTCGAGGCGCTAATCATGTCGATGCAGCCCCATGTGGTGTAGCCGAGCACGTTCACGCCGTCCTCGATGGCTTCACGCACCGCGCGCAGGTGCTGGCGCAGGTAGTCGATGCGGTAGTCATCCTCCACGGTGAGCTCACCGTTCACCTCAACCAGTTCGTCGCGGGCGCCCAGGCCGTTCTCCACGATGAATAGCGGCTTCTGCCAGCGGTCCCAATACTGGTTGAGGACCACGCGCAGGCCGGTCGGGTCGATCTGCCAGCCCCATTCGCTGGAGGGCAGGGTCGGGTTCGCCACGCCACCGAGGATGTTGCCCTCGCCGCGCTCGCCTCGTGCCGGGTCGCCGGTCGCGCAGGTGGACATGTAGTAGCTGAACGACACGAAATCCACAGTGTTCTTCAGGTCCTCGCGGTCCTGCTCGGTGATGTTCAGCTCCACACCCTTCTCACGCAGGGCACGCAGGAAGTAGCCGGGGTATGCGCCGCGCACGTGCACGTCACC
The DNA here is from genome assembly GCF_001810775.1 of Rothia sp. HMSC062H08. NCBI lineage: Bacteria > Bacillati > Actinomycetota > Actinomycetes > Micrococcales > Micrococcaceae > Rothia > Rothia sp. HMSC062H08. The sequence continues at coordinate 370,800 of NZ_KV802665.1, read as the reverse complement.
GAACGCGAAGTTCGCCTGCTCCGCCTGCAGTGCGGCGAGTACGTCGGCGGGGTCGGGGGTGAGCGGGTAGGTGGGCATGGCAAGAATCATGCAGCCGATCTGTGCGCCCGGTGCCAGTTCGCGTGCCGCAGCGGTGGCGCGCGCGGAGGCGACCAGCTCGTGGTGCATCGCCTGGTAGAGGTCGGCGTCGCTGAGCTGATCCGCCGGGGTGTTAATGCCGCCGGACATGAACGGCAGGTGCAGCATCGAGTTGATTTCGTTGAAGGTCAGCCAGTACTTCACGCGCTTGCCGTAGCGGGCGAACACGGTGCGGGCGTAGCGTTCGTAGAAGCCGATGAGTTCGCGGCTGGTCCAGCCGTTGTACTGCTCCACCAGGTGCAGCGGGGTTTCGTAGTGGCTGAGGGTGATGAGCGGTTCCATGCCGTGCTTTTCAAGCTCGTCGAGCACGCGGTCGTAGAAAGCGAGGCCCGCCTCGTTCGGGGCTTCTTCGTCGCCGCGGGGGAAGATACGCGACCAGGCGATGGAGAAGCGGAAGACCTTAAAACCCATCTCCGCGAGCAGGGCGATGTCTTCGCGGTAGCGGTGGTAGAAGTCGATGCCTTCCAGCTTGAGGTTGTCCTCGGTGGGTTCCGCGGTGCGCGGGTACAGGCCGCCGGCGGGCAGCACATCCTGCAGGCTGGGGCCCTTGCCGTCTTCGTTCCAGGCACCCTCGAACTGGTTGGCGGCGGTGGCGCCTCCGAAGAGGAACCCGTCAGGGAATGCGCCGAGCGGCTGCGGCTCGGTCAGCGCCGGGTTGGAGTTTGGCAAAGAGGTAGTCTGGGCGGTGATGTGCTGGTCCTGGTGCACGGCATCCTCCAAGGTGTTGTGGGGTTTTCTTCTACCCTAGCGGAGGGGGTGGGGGAATACTAGGATTTGCCCTGTTTTAGGAAGCTAGCGGGCGCGTAAAAGCCCGGTGTTCTCACACGAAAATTCACGTGAGAACACCGGGCTTTCTACAGCGCTTTTACGCTGAGCTAGGCCGCCGCGGGGCCTGCGCTATTAGTTGGCGAAGCCGAGCGCGAACAGCCACGCGGTACCGACCGCACCCCAGACGACGAGGTTCACGATAGCCGCCATGAAGCCGATCTTGAACCATTCGCCCACGCTGAAGTAGCCGGAACCGTAGTACACGCCCGCCGGGCCGGAGGCGTAGTGGGTGATGCCGCCAATCAGGTTGCCCATGAAGCCGAGGAACAGCGCCGCGAACATCGGCGGAACACCGGCAGCTACCGCCGCACCGAGGAATACTGCGTATAGTGCAACAATCTGGGCGGTGTTCGAAGCGAACATGTAGTGGATGAAGAAGTACGCCAGAACCAGAATCGCGAACGCCATGGGCCATGCCATGCCGCTGACGCTGTGCGCCGCCTGCTGACCGATCCAGTCGACGACCTTGAGCTTCTTCAGGTGGTCTGCCATGCCGACGAGCACGGCGAAGAAGATGAGGGTGGACCATGCGCTGGAGTTCTTCGCCATGTCCTTCCATGTCAGGACCTTAGTCACCAGCAGAATTGCGATGCCGAAGAATGCGGCGCTGGTGGCGTCAATACCCAGGGCGGTGCCGGTAATCCACAGGACCAGCAGCAGCACGAAAGTGCCGAGCATAATCCATTCCTTGGAGCTCATGGGGCCCATTTCGTGCAGTTCCTGGCGGGCGTGCTCGGGTGCGTCCGGGGTCTTCTTGATGGTCGGCGGGTAAATCTTCGACATGATCCACGGCATCACAATCAGCGCGGCAAGACCGGGAACGATAGCGGCGAGCGCCCACGTGCCCCAGTCGAGGTTGATGCCGCGGTCGTGCGCGAACTTCTGCGCTAGCGGGTTGCCCGCCATTGCGGTCAGGAACATGGCGGAGGTGATGGTGTTGACCTGCGCCTCAGTCATGAGCAGGTAGGAGCCGAGCTTACGGCGTGATTCGGGGGTTTCGTTGGTGGAGCCGTTGACCTCGGAGAGGGAACGGATAATCGGGTAAATCACGCCACCAGCACGCGCAGTGTTGGAGGGGGTGGCGGGGGCGAGAACCAGGTCGGTGATTGCCATACCGTAGGACAGACCGAGGGAGGACTTGCCGAGCACACGCACGAACAGCAGTGCGATGCGCTTGCCCAGGCCGGTGATGAGGAAGCCGTCGGCGATGAAGAACGCGGCAACAATAATCCAGATGGAGGAGTTACCGAAGCCGGTCAGTGCCTCGTTCTTTGCCGCCATGGTGCCGGTAATCATTGCGGCGCCCAGGCCGACGAGCGCCACGGACGGGGTCGGCAGCGGCTGCAGGATCAGGCCGAGGATGGTGCCGACGAAGATGGCGAGCATGTGCATGCCGCGCGGGTCGACGCCTTCGGGGGCGGGAACGAACCAGATGGCGAGGGTGACGGCTACGATGATGGCAACGTGCAGAATCAGCTTGTTTCGCTGTTTGCGGGCTGCGCTCACCTCCTGGCTGGGGGCAGCGGCTGCTGCTGTGTTGGTGGACTGTGTCATGTCCGTACTCCTTATGTGAAACGTACAGTTTGGTCCGTGGTGGGTGGTTCCGCCACGGTGTGTGCGTTTCTTCTGCGTTGTCATGCTGTGTTGTGTACTTATGGCAACGTGTGGGATGCCACGTAGTCTTTTAATCGTAATGGTTTGGATTCACGGAGTGAAGAAAATCGGCATAAAAAATGTGAATATGGCGGGGTGTATCGGCGGCTGGGATTCCGCGGGGCGTCGGCGATGACTTTGCACAGATTCAGAGGGAATCGGCGTGAGGCGTAGCGGGGGAGTGCCGCCTCCTGAACTACTTCCGGGCTGCCTCTGGGGCGCCTACAGGTCGCTCCTGAGACGCCCCACCGACCATGCACCGTAGTGACGGGCGTAACCGTAAAATAGGAACGTGCAGATTATTCGAGAGACCGGCCCCGAATCCGGCGATATCCTCATTCACCACGACCAGACGGTGCAGATGCTCCGCGAGGTGGCAAGCGGGCAGCGTGAAGCCACCTTGCGCATGTATCAGCCGAACCCGACGGTTGCGTTCGGCCGCCGTGACGAACTGAACCCCGGCTTCGCGGAGGCCTCCGCGGCGTGCGCCGAGCACGGCTTTGAGGTGCTGGTGCGCAAGGTCGGTGGGCACGCCGCCGCCTACCATCAGGGGTGCCTGGTCGTGGACCATTTTCAGCCCGCCACCGACGCCCGCAGCGGCAACACCCTACGCTACGAACTCTTCGGTTCCATGTACGCGCAGGCGCTACGCGAAGTCGGCGTGGATGCGCGCATGGGTGAAATCCCGGGGGAGTACTGCCCCGGCGAGTATTCGGTGCACGCGCAGCTTCCCGCCTCCGCAGGTGGCGGCCGCATTAAACTGGTCGGCACCGCCCAGCGTGTGGTGACCGGCGGCTGGTGGTTTAGCACCGGCATCGTGGTCTCTGATTCTGCACCCCTGCGGGCGGTCACCGCGGATGTGTACCGTGCCCTCGGCATGGAGCTGGACCCCGCCACGGTCGGCGCGGCGCAGGACGCGAACCCCGCCCTGCTCATGGAAGACCTGGAAGACGCCATCGTTGAGGTGTACGCCCAAAACGGTTTTCACTAGGTTGTTTTATTTCTGACTTTTATCCGTAACTTATTCGATATATCCCCACCTGAAGCGAAGGAGCATCCATGCGTTGGGCACAGATTAAAGACTCGAAGGGCAGCCGCGCGGTCTGCTTCTTTGAAGAGACCGTGTACGAACTTCCGGCGAAGCTCAGCCCGCTACTGAATTTCTACAGCCGGTTCCGCCTGAACTTTGGCGACCCGAAGAACGCCGTGGCGATCCTGAAGGAGAACGGCGCGACCGTCATGGGCCACGGCGAGGAGCTGTGGAACTCCCTACCCTTTATTCGCCCGCTGGATAAGCCCGGCAAGATTGTGTGCGCCGGCCTGAACTACCGCGACCACGCCGCGGAAATGAACCTTGAGGTGCCCGAGCACCCGGCGCTGTTCGCGAAGTTCCCGAACGCGCTGATTGGGCCCGGCGAGCAGATCCGCATGCCCGCCGCCGACGGCACCGGCAGCACGAAGGTCGACTGGGAGGTTGAGCTCTGCCTGGTCGTGGGCGCTCGCCTGCGTAACGCCACGGAGGAGCAGGCGCTTGAGGCTCTGATGGGGTACACGGTCATGAATGATGTGTCGGTGCGTGACTGGCAGGGCCGTTCCTCGGAGTGGTTCCAGGGTAAGAACTGGGATGCGATGACTCCGTTTGGTCCGGTGATTGTGAGCCCCGATGAGGTTGACCCGGTTGCCGGCCTGGAGCTGGTCTGTGAGGTGGACGGCGTGGTGCGTCAGCGCGGCACGACGGCGGATATGGTGTTTACCCCGGCGCAGCTGCTGTCCTATATTTCGCGGTTTATGACCCTGGAGCCGGGTGACCTGGTGGCGACGGGTACCCCGGCTGGGGTTGGTTTGTCGCTGCATCCGCGTCAGTGGTTGAAGCCGGGTCAGACGGTGCGCACCCGTATTGAGGGCATTGGTGAGCTGGTGAATGTCTGCTCGGAGGCGGGCGCACTGTAACTATCGTGCGCCGTAACTATTTTGCGCTGTAGCTAACCCGTGGCGCCGTGGTTTCCCCTGGCTCTGTGAGCAACCTCGATTGAACCCACGTGAACCCATGCTGGGGGCTACCGATACCTGCTGCGGGGTGTACCCGTGGTAGCTATAGATGAATATATATGCACTCCGCATGTGTTTTTAAGGCACATGCGGAGTGCTTTTTGCATTGATAAAGCCCCCGGTGGGCGGCTTGGATTCGTTGATGGGAGCTGCGTGCGGCACCCCGTGTGGGGGAGTGGTGCGTTTGCATGGTTACACGCTGACAAACACATAGAAACTTTGAACTTTTACGTGAATTTTAGGGTTTTAAGTGGGTTTTGAGGGGTCTGCGGGGTGAAACGCAGGATGCTCCTGCTGGGTGGTGGTTGCCAGAAATCGCTCTTTGAGGGGTGGCTGGGTGCCCGTCTCGGTGCATGGGGTGCTATCTGCTCTCGGCGCAGAATCTCAGATTGTGGTCACGTGTGAGAAATTCAACAGGGAGTTTTGGCGCGTCTTTTGGGGAATTTTAAGGTTTAAGGTTTAGTTTCCCGTGCGCATTTTTCGTTTTCTTCACATCGCCCTCGCTTGACTAGGAGTAAAGCCTAAACACTGCGGTGCAAATTCCATGTCTTCAAACACCAATAAATACACAAAGGTGTAAGGAGGCATGACTCTAAGTCTGAACCTTTATCAAAAAATCGGTGCCCAAAATCACAAACTCGTTTTGCGTTCACCCAAAAGACTATGTAGGGTATGGGGATTATCTGAGAGTTTCCTGAGAATTCCTGCCAGAAGATCAGGACCCACCCGGGCACACCCTCAGATGCATATTTCACTCACGTCCGTGTTTGTTCATACAAACGCACTCACTCAAATAAGCCGACACGAACGAAAGAAAAACATGACCGCAACTGCATCCAAAAACCCGGCACAGCGCCCTGCAAACCGCCGCCGTGCCACCATCGCTGCCTCCGCAGCACTGGCAACCGTCATCACCGGCGCGAATCTCCCCGCGACCTTCGGTGCAACCGCCCCCATCCGCAACGTAGCCGGTACCACCTGCGTCGACGCAGGCTACCGCACCGTGCCAACCCTGGCGAACCTCACCAACGTGGCGCCCGGTCCGACCTGCTACTGGAACCCCGACCAGAAGGCACAGAGCATCGCGACCCTCGCACCGGTTAACTCCTCCCTCACTAAGGCGCAGCTGACCACCACCGAGAACACCTCGCCCCTCAGTGGTAAGCTCGCCCGCGATTCATTCGCCGCCAAGAAGCTCACCGGCACCGAAGCCGTCGTAGCCAATAGCAGCGAAATCAGCCGCACCTTCCTCGAATACAGTGCCGATGCGGGTAACCACCCCATCACCACCGCCATCAACGCGGGCACCGTGAAGAAGGACCGCGCCCAGACCGTCGGCGGCCACGAAAACATCCCGACCCTCGCCGTGAACTCCGCGAACCCGCACCAGGAGTACGTCGAGGTCGTCTCCCGCGATGGCCGTGTCAACGCCAATGCAGAGAACAAGCGCATCCTCACCGGCGGCGTCCCGATTCCGAAGTGGTTTGCCGAGGACCACGGCCTCTCCGGCGACCAGTCCGTCGCCCTCTACGACGAAGCGACCGGCATCTGGCGCTCCTACTTCAAGTTCGTCAAGGATGCAGACGCACAGACCTACACCAGCACCGCCCGTGTACAGGTGGGCGGCGGCAACGTATCCACCCCCAAGAGCGCAAAGATTCAGTACGACAACGTCGGCCGCGGCAACGCAGGTCAGACCGTCACCATCAACGCACCCGTGAGCATCGACGCGAAGTCCGGCAATGCCCGCACCTCCTACCCGATTGCTCGCGGCGCGAAGTTCCGCCTGGCAAAGAACGTACCCGGCGCGTCCATCGACGCGAACACCGGCGTTATCACCTACAAGATTCCCGCAGGCACCCGCGGTACCGTGGACATCCCCGTTGCGGTTGACTACCCGGCAACCTACCACGTGTCCTCTGGCGGCTACATGCTCGCTAAGCCGAACTTCGGCGGCGTGGGCGAAGACAACTACTGGCTGACCCTCAAGAACGGCACCTCCTCCGTGGTGGGCCTGGCAAATGAGCTCACCCAGATCGGTGTGGACGAGCTCAAGGCAGGCAAGATCAACCACATGGTGTCCATCACCGCGGCTGACTATGCGGCGCTGACTTCCTCCTTCCCCGCGAAGGGCACCGACGGCAAGCTGGACATGAGCAAGTACCCGAACGCACCCCGCGCAGGTCAGCGTGGCTTCCTGCCCGCAAGCTTTGATGTGGAAGAGCACCTGGCAAACACCGGCCACGCTGACGACCAGCTCACCCGCATGATTCTGACCGCGATGAAGGAATACGGCTTCATCATCGCGGACCGTAACCTCTTCACCAACGCATTCAACCTGGAGGCGGCAAACTCCTACGCGCCCTACGCCCGCCAGGGTAAGAACGTGTACAAGGAAGACCCGCAGCTGGCGGCAATGTTCGCGAACTTCGTGCCCAGCGGCTTCACCGGCAACCAGTTCCCCTGGCAGCAGGTGCAGTGGATGCCCGTGAACTACACCGAGTCCGCTGAAAACAGTGCAGGCCGCAACACCGCCCGCGCAGATACCAGCGTGAAGTTCAAGTACCCCTCGGATTCCTACGGCAAGACCGGCACCGGCTCCGGCGTGTTCTACCAGCCCGCCGAGCACCACGCCACCGTCTACGCCGGCGAAACCGCAGTCGCGCAGAGCGTTCACCAGTCGCACAAGGTTTCCCCGAACTACCGTTACGCCCGCGACTACAACTTCCAGGAAATCGAGCAGACCCCGAACTTCCGCCCCAGCCGCTGGGTCAACAAGGAGAAGGTCAACACTGCTGGCGGCCAGTTCTCCAGCGCGGAGACCGGCATCCGCTTTGCCTCCAACGGCAAGACCGGCACTTACTCGATCGATTTGAACACTCACGAAGTCACCGGCACCACCTGGGATCTGCGCCGCGACAACGGTACGAACATCACCGTGAACCGCACCGGCAAGGCACCCGCACGCATGTCCGATGTGAAGGCGAAGAGGGGCTCCGCCGCGCAGCTGTACTCGATTCCGCTGAAGGTACACGTGGTCGACAAGAACAGCCCCATCGCACGTGAGGATTCCGTCTCTCTGTACTCGGGCACCACCCAGAACGTGGCAGTCCTGAACAACGACGAAGCATCCTTCGGCGCATACAGCCGCGGCGAAACCGTGAAGAAGCTCGAGCTGCTCAACCAGCGCGGCCAGGCCGTCAGCGCATACAGCGATGAATACGGCACCTACCGTGTGGTGACCCTGCCCGACGGCACCCAGGGCATTGCGGTATCTGCTAAGAATAAGCAGGGCTTCGCGCCGCTGGTCCGCTACCGCGCAGTGACCGACAAGGGCGTAAAGTCCGCTGAAGGTTACCTGCAGGTGGCAGTCGCTAACCGCTAAGGGCCCGCTAGGGTTGCATGCCCGCGAGCTGATGCGCAGTTAGGGGAGAGGGGCACGTCAAGAAAGCACGCCGCGCAGGCGTAACTTCCTTGACGTGCCCCCTTTCCTGTACATAAGGTGAAAATACTATGACTCAGAGCCAGCACACAGACCAGACCGAAACTAACACCACCCACACTGACCATGCCCATGAGCATGCATCGGACCATACCCACGAGGTACCCACCAACGCGCCCCTCCTCGAAGGCAGCGGCCCCAAAGACTGGGAGGAACAGTTCGGCGGATCCGTCGCGATTTTCTCGGCGCTCGCGAACCCGCTACGCCTGGCGATTGCGCACCACCTGATGCACCGCCCGCACAGCGTGAGCGAACTGCACACCTGCCTGGGTATTTCGCAGCCGCTCGCCTCGCACCACCTGCGCATCCTGCGTGAGGCTCACGTGATTGACCGTGAGCAGCAGGGACGCACCACCATTTACCGTCTGAAGGACGACCATATTAGCCACATTGTGGTTGACGTGTATGAGCATACGCGTGAGCATCATGCGGACTAGTTTGCCCTCAAGCTGAGCGTTGCCTGGGAGCCGTTGTAAGATGGTGTGTGTCCGTGCACCAGTACAGTGCGGAATAGTATGCGCACCGGCGGCGCCCAGAGTGGCACGCTTGCGCCTGAGTTAAGGAGACTTATGTCTGCCGCTGATTCTTCAGCAATTGTTATTAGCGTTTCTGGTGAGGAGCGCGAGGTCACCGCGAAGACTGCCGCTGAGCTGTTCGCTGACGACCCGAAGATCGTTGTGGCACGCGTGAACGGCGTGCTCGTTGATCTCTCCCACGAGCTGTCTGCTGGTGACTCCGTTGAGCCGGTTTTCATTCACGAACCGGACGGCCTGAACGTTCTGCGCCACTCCGCTGCGCACGTGATGGCGCAGGCGGTGCAGGAGTACCGCAAGGACGCCAAGCTGGGTATTGGCCCGTACATTACTGACGGCTTCTACTTTGACTTTGATGTGGCTGAGCCCTTCACCCCGGAAGATCTGAAGAAGATCGAGAAGTCGATGATTAAGATCATCAAGTCCGGTCAGCTGTTCCGCCGCCGCGTGGTCACCCACGACGAGGCTGTCGCCGAGATGGCGAACGAGCCGTACAAGCTGGAGCTGCTCTCCCTGACCCAGGGCCCCGGTTCTGGTGCGGATGCTGCCGAGGGCGCATCCGTGGAGGTCGGCGAGGGCGAAATCACCATTTACGACAATGTACACCCGAAGACCGGCGAGACCGTCTGGAAGGACCTCTGCCGCGGCCCGCACCTGCCGAACACCAAGCTGATTGCTAACGGTTACGCCCTGATGCGTGCCGGTGGCGCGTACTGGCGCGGTTCTGAGAAGAACCCCATGCTGCAGCGTATTTACGGTACCGCTTGGCCGACTAAGGACGAGCTGGTGGCGTACAAGGAACGCATCGCTGAGGCGGAGCGCCGTGACCACCGCCGCCTGGGCCGTGAGCTGGACCTGTTCTCCTTCCCGAAGAATATTGGCCCCGGCCTGCCGGTGATTCACCCTAAGGGCGGCGTGATTAAGCGCGAGATGGAAGACTACGTGCGTACCCGCCACATTCAGGAGGGTTTCCAGTACGTCAGCACCCCGCACATTTCGAAGGAAGACCTGTTCTACACTTCCGGTCACCTTCCGTACTATGCGGACGGTATGTTCCCGCCCATGGAGCTGGATAACGGTCATTACCGCCTGAAGGCTATGAACTGCCCGATGCACAACGAGATTTACCGTTCTCGTGGCCGTTCGTACCGTGAGCTGCCGCTGCGTTTCTTCGAGTTCGGCACCGTGTACCGTGACGAGAAGTCCGGCGTGCTGCAGGGCCTGACCCGCGTGCGCATGATTACTCAGGATGACTCCCACTCGTATGTGACGAAGGAGCAGGCACCGGACGAGGTGCGTCACCTGCTGAAGTTCATGCTGAGCCTGCTGGAGGACTTCGGCATGACTGACTTCTACCTTGAGCTGTCCACCCGCGACACTGAGGGTGATAAGAAGGATAAGTTCATCGGTACTGATGAGCAGTGGGAGGAGGCTACCGCGGTTCTGGAGCAGGTTGCGAAGGAGACCGGTCTGGAGCTCGTTCCTGATCCCGGTGGAGCTGCGTTCTACGGCCCGAAGATTTCGGTTCAGGCGAAGGACGCTATCGGCCGTACCTGGCAGATGTCGACCGTTCAGTATGACTTCAACCAGCCGAGCCGTTTCGGTCTGGAGTACCAGGCTGCGGACGGTACCGTGCAGGAGCCGGTCATGATTCACTCGGCGAAGTTCGGCTCGATTGAGCGCTTCTTGGGTGTGCTGACCGAGCACTATGCGGGTGCGTTCCCGGCGTGGCTGTCGCCGGTCCAGGTGATTGGTGTGCCGGTGGCTGAGGCGTTCAACGACTACATGACCGAGATCGCGGATAAGCTGCGTGCGCACGGCGTGCGTGTTGAGGTGGATTACGGTTCGGACCGCTTCACTAAGAAGATTCGTACCGCGTCTACTGAGAAGGTTCCGTTCATTCTGATTGCTGGCGGTGAGGATGCGGAGCACGGCGCTGTTTCGTTCCGTTTCCGCGGCAACAAGCAGGAGAACGGTGTGCCTGTGGATGAGGCTGTGGCACGTATTGTGGAGCATATCCGCAACCGTGTGAACGAAGACCCCAAGCCCAGCACTGAAGCTGCTGAGTAATAAGGGTTTAGGCTTCTAACCTAGCTATATAGAAAACCACCCCCTTCGTGGCGACAAGCTGCGGAGGGGGTGGTTTTTTACGCTCTGAGATTAATTGCAGATTTGGCTATTGCAAAGCAAAGATAAGAGGTGCTAGCGTGGCAATGTGCTAAAAATTGCACTACTTTCACTGTATCACGTGTTTGGTCGTTCAGCAATGGAGAGAATCTGAATCTCACCATGTGAACCGGTTGACTTGTGATCTAACGTCTTGAAGGAGACATGATGAGCAAAATTTTGCCCATTCTTCAAAAGCATTGGTACAACTTCCTGGTTGTCTTCTCATGGTTCTATCTGTATACATTTTTCCTCGCGAGATATGAGTCTTTGGGAAAGGCAATCGATGGAATGATTTCCGTGTTCGAATTTTTGCGAATCACAGTTGTATCAGATGCTCTTATCTCAACGAGAGGGTTTATCGAACAAGGCCCGTGGCCAACAGTAATGAGCACAGTTTCCATCCTGCTTGTTATCTGCTCCACCTGGAGCTTTGTGCTGTACTTCAAGAACCCTCCAGTCGGAGTAGTTAGAATCCTTCCTGCTGGATTCCTTGTGATGTCCATACTTCTGGTGTTTGATTATGCCCAGTCCGACGTCATGGCTTTCTGTGTATCTCTGGCATCGTTGCTCTTTATCTCGGTATACATGCTGACTAAGCGGGATGAGCTGAGGTATACCGCTGGTGGGACTTTGTTCCAAATCTATGCGGAGGTGTTGCTCTTTGTCGCGTTGCCCGGTGTTCTAGTATGGATACTACTGGGTAACCTGGCGTATAAAATCAGCAAGTAAACAAACAGGAGAACGGTGTGCCCGTGGATGAGGCTGTGGCACGTATTGTGGAGCATATCCGCAACTGCGCGAACGAAGACCCCAAGCCCAGCACTGAGGCCGCTGAGTAGTACTAGGCTTTCTGGTCTAGCTTATATATAGAAAACCACCCCCTTTGCGGCGACAAGCTGCGGAGGGGGTGGTTTTTGCGTACATTGAGGAGACGAAGGTGGGGGAGGGTCGGTTGGGGGCAGAAAGTTGTGTTGTGGGGGAGTTTTTAACCCCAGAGTGCTAGCGTAGTAGTAAGGTGAACGTCCATAGTCATTCAGAAAATGGGTAGCTGTGTAGCTTTGAGAATGATGTATCGCCGTTGATTATTGAGGGAGCACGAGCGTATGAAGTCGAATAAGTATGTTCCTGTTGGGATGCTGTTCTTGATCCTGGCAATTATCTTGAACGTAGTTTCAGATGTCAGCGACCTAGTACTTGGAATTCTCTACGGCATCTCGATAGCAGTATTGATTATTGGACTATCTAATAGTCGAAAATAAGTGCTGTAGCAGACGAAAATGGACCCGGCGGACTATCCATCAGATAGCCCGCCGGGTCCTTTCTCTATGCCGCTATGCGCTCAACCCTATAGCGGGTGGTGCGTTCCAGCAGCTGCAGCACGTTCTAGTAGGTGTGGCCGGTGCGGGCTGACTGCAGTTGACCGTGGCCAGCTAAGCTAGCGAACTGGCACCGAGCCTATATATAGGACCCCCGGCGGCGACAAGCTGCGGAGGGGGTGGTTTCCATGTGCTTTGAGGAGGTGCGGGTGGGGGAGCGCGGTTGGGTGCAGAAAGTTGTATTGCCGGGGAGTTTTTCCTAGTCCGGGCGGGTGTCTTCGTGCTAATGTGAATGATGGTACTTGCGTTCGTTGCTGTTCGGAAGTGCTGGTAATTGTACGATTTGGATAAGGACGTCTGGGAGCGATTTAGACACCTCATGCGTGTTTAATCGCCAGGTATTCTATATGCAAAAATAAAGGAGGAATTTATATAAGTAATTGATGAAACTAAACGATTTAGAGTTAATGAATTTTTGATTGATTATTGCATTCTTTTTACTACATCCTAGGAGAAAAATGGTTAGCCAAAATGACCATCGATTAGCGGCACGAAAGAGCATGGACGCTTACCGTGACGCATATGAATCTGATGTGATACCTGACTCATTTGAGCTTAATGAAAAAACGACCGACATTGATCGCATAAGAATTGGTTTCTACTTTCTGACTTTAAAATCTATAACTAGTGTTAGTGATGATAAAGATATTTCGGATATGATTATTGATACAGATTATTTGTCAAAAATTAAAAATAGGGTCAATGATGATTTGGGAGTGGATGCTTATTATATAAATGAAAAAGAGGGGGAAGTTAATTTATTCAACTTTAAATACAGGGAAAAATGGAACAAGGATTCAAAATTTAAGGGGAGTGAAATTTATAGCTCCCTCAGATTCCTTTCATTTATTTCTGGGGAGAAGGAAGCTTCAGAAATTCTGAATGAATTCAAGGATTCAAAGCATACGATTGAGGTGCTAGAAGAAATTGATAAATTTAGGGAGAATGGTGATGTAGATATTAATCTATATCTTGTCTCAAATGAAGTTCAACCTATAGGTATGAAAGATAAAAAGATTATTCAAGACGCAAATGGTGTTACTGTAAAGTCAGTTACATTGGGTAGTATCTCGGATTATCTAATTGAGGTTAAGAGAGATGTCTCAGCGGTAATGAAAATTAGCAATAAAAATGTGATGGTATATAGGGAGGCGGAGGAATCTTCTTATACCTCATATGTATTTAGTATTTCTCTCCTTGAGCTTGCTCGAATTACGAGTAAAGATGAAGATTTTCGGGTGAACTTTAAGGAGTATGGAACGACTGAAGTATCTGATAAGGAATGTGTTAATCTTTTAGAGTATGTTGATCTTGATCCTTCTGTTCTTCATGATAATGTCCGTGGATTCTTGGGTAAAACTCCTTTTAATGATGGAATTATAGAGACTATTGCAAATGATCCTAAAAAATTCTTTATGTATAATAATGGCATAACCATAACAGCTGAACGTATTGATTATAATCCTCCTCCGGGTGTCAAAAAGTCACCGATGTCATTGGTTAACTACCAGGTTGTTAATGGGGGTCAGACCTTAAGATCTGTTCATAAATTTATTGAAGATAACATTGATGAGAACCCCGATAAAGTTGTCTCATGCTTGAGAAGTGCTTCGGTTATTATTCGAGCTTATCCCGTTGGCTCGAATCAGGAAGAAGACTTGCATGGCAAGGGGAAAGTTTATTCTATGGGAACTCAGATTGCTAGGTTTACCAACAGTCAGAACGCCATCAATCCTGCTGATTTGCATTCAAATGATACAGTGCAGCTTCTGCTTAAATCATACCTGGATGGCAAGGAATATGAATATGTCCTTAAGCGTAATTATGAATCCAGGAAAAAGAAGAATGGTAGGCAGTCTGTTTCTATGGAGTTAGTTGCCCAGATAATCATGGCAGCTATTGAAGGAAGGCCAGATAGGGCTAGTAATCAGAAGCGGAAATTATTCACTGAGTTTTATGATGATATTTTTAATGAATCAATTGGATTTGACAAAATTAAAGAGCTTCTTGATAGGTACTTCCTAGTTATGGAATACTATGAATCTCAGACGGATGAAAATGGTAAAAAGCTGGGAAAGAGTGTCCAGCGCGATTTGTATACACTGTATATTATGGAGAAAACTGGAATTAAAGATATTTCTGAGGCTGGAAAAGTTCTAGATAATGCATTTGCGGCATTTATGACAGGCGTAGATATGGCGAAGTATAGGCGCCTTGCGTATGCAAAGTTTAAGGATGCTGTAGACGAGCAGATTGCTGTGCTGTAAAACTTGTATTTAAATATAAAGACCCGATGAATGTTTCTTTGTCATCATTCATCGGGTCTTCTTTATATATGACATGTGCTCAGGGGAACAAACTATCTCCAAGAGCCCTCAAAGTTCTGTAAGAGCGCATCTGATGAATAGCCTGACTGGTATCTACAAGCCATAAAATCATGGTCCAAAGGTAGCTTGCGCTGTTTTCCACAAGTCATCTTTTTCTCGCTCTCGAGGCTAGTTTTCCACAGATTGCCGAACGGGGCGCACACGCTCCTCAAAATCAGGGTAGGGTTCAGATACCCACATGAAGGAGCGAAAACCATGGCGAAAAAGAAACGCCTCATATCCGGCGAGAAATTCTACTGTCGGTGCCCCAGCTGCACCGAAACCTGGGATTACCCTCCCGTCATCTCATACCTCGACGATGAGAACACCCTCCGCATCACAGACCGCCACACAACCTGTACAGCTACCGACCCGGCGCGGGATATGGCGTACAACTTCAGCATTGCCCTATCCTGCCGCGACGAAAAGACACAGGATCAGTACTGGCAGGTGATTCGTGGCTGTTCCTCCCACCGGAACTTCCACTACCACCGCTACAAGTACCGCAGCGACCGCTCCATAGTCGAAGAGAACCGACCCCTGAATAGTATTATGGAAAGCAACGCCGCTTACGAAGAAGCAACAGCCTTTATCGTAGAAGGTGCATTTGAAAGGATTGAAGAATGGCAAGCATCGAAGTGATGAAAGAACGAGCTCGCATCGCGGGACGCTTCAACCTGTCTGCCCGCCGCAATCCAGAACACCGCGCACTTGTAGCCCTCGCGGCTCAGCGTGCCGGGGGAGAGTGCCACGTCATCCCCGCCGCACCCGGTGAGAAAGTCGCTGACGTTTTCCGCCGCTCCCGTAACGTCGCCGGAGAATCAGCCGTCATCATCGTCACCGAAATCAACGGAACGCTCTACGCCCAAATCATCCAAGCCGAACGCGTCCGAAACCTCGGGCAAGACTCACGCGGTGTAACAACCGTGGCGAGCGCATCTGGCGTTACCCAGCCGGAAACTGCACACGAAGACCTGACAATTGGCACCTTCTTGCAGTATGCACAGATGATTCCGAACGGCTCAGTTGTCCTAGAAAGCGACCTGAGCCCGGTGCAGGCAGTTGCACAGAACGCGCTGGGAACCCACCTGGTCACTGCCTAAAGAAAAGCCTAGAAGAACCGAAACAGACAAAGGAGGGACCCGGCAGGCTATCCATCAGATAGCCCGCCGGGTCCCTTCTTTACGCCGTTGCTATGCGCTCAGCCCTTTAGCGGGTGGTGCGTTCCAGCAGCTGCAACACGTTCTGGTAGCTGTGGCCGGTCGCCTCCGTCATACCCTGCTCACAGGTGCGGTTCGCCGAAATGTATGCGGCGAACTGCTTCTGCTCGCTCAGCTCCGCAGCCTCCGCCTCCGTAGCGCTCGCAGTCAGCTCAGGGTGCAGCATACCGCGGTCACCCGCATAACCACAGCAACCCCAGTGCTTCGGCACGTACACGTCGGCACTCATCGCGTTCGCAATCTTCTCAAACGCAGGCTGAGTACCCAGGTGAGTCATGGAGCAGGTCGGGTGCAGCGCAACCGACGGCAGGGGAGCAGACACAGTCAGCTTGTCCAGCATGTTATCGGCGGCGAACTGCACCGCATCGTACATGCGCAGACGCGAGTAGTCCGGCTCACCCGGCTTCAGGCCGTTCACGATCTTGTGCTCAAGCGCCTTAATAACCTTCTCGCGCATCACCTCAAGACCCTCAGTACAGGACGAAGCATCACACACGACCGGCAGGCGGCCACCGTCAGTAGCCTCCCACAGGGACTTCAGCACACGGTCGCTCATGATCGAGTAGCCGTCGGTGAAGCCCTTCGACTTCCACGGGGTGGAGCAGCACATCTCACCAATATTGTCCGGGATGCGGTACTTCACGCCCGCACGCTCGCACAGGCGAATGAACGCCTGGGTTGCGTTGACCGGGTCGTGCTTACCGTCGCCGTCCACACCGCCGAACATGGAGTTCACGCAAGCGGGGAAGAACACAATCTCAGCGGTTGCGTCCTTGTGCGGCTTACGTGCCGGGCCACCGACCGGCAGGTCCTTCTTGTAGGAAGGAACCGTGTCGTCGCCCATGACCTTACGGGCAATGTTGGTGGTGCCGTGCACCACGGGGAACGGCAGCTTCTTAGCCACAGTCAGGGACTTACCGGCAACCTTATCCATGATGCCCCACTGCTGTGCGGCGATCTTCCAGCCGGTAGCGGCCAGCTTGTCCTGGTTCTCAGAACGCAGGCGGCGAATCAGGTCACCGGTGTTGATGTTCACGGGGCAGCGGGTCTGGCACATGCCGTCCACAGCACAGGTCTCAATGCCGTAGTACTCGTACTCCTTACGCAGGCGCTCAGCGAGCTCGTGATCGCCGTTCACCTCAGCGGCAGCAATCTCACGGCGCAGCACAATACGCTTACGGGGGGTCAAAGTCAGGTTGCGGGAGGGGCAGACCGGCTCACAGTAGCCGCACTCCACACAGCGGTCGACTTCTTCCTCGACGGTTTCGGCGACCTTCAGATCGGTCACGTAGTCGGTGTCCGGCTCGGCGAGCAGAACACCGGGGTTCATGAAGCCCTTCGGGTCAATGAGGCGCTTAATCTGGCGCATCACGTCGAAGAGTTCCTCACCGAACTGGCGGCTTACGAACGGAGCCATGATACGGCCGGTACCGTGCTCAGCCTTCAGCGAGCCGTCAGCGGCAAGAATCAGCTGAACCATTTCTTCAGTGAAGTCGCGGTAGCGGTCCAGCTGCTTCGGGTCGCGGAACTGCTCGTTCAGCATGAAGTGGATGTTACCGTCCTTCGCGTGACCGAAGATCACGGAGTCCTGGTAGCCGTGCGAGTCGAACAGCTTGGTCAGGTCGCTACAGGTGTTGCCCAGAACCTCAACAGGAACAACCACGTCTTCCAGCAGTGCGTTAGTGCCGGAGCGGCGGTTACCCGCAACGGTGGTGTACAGGCCGCGGCGTGCCGCCCACAGTGCGTTACGCTCAGACAGCTTGCTGGTCATCGACACCGGCGAAGCCACCGGCAGGCTCTTAAACATGGGTGCCGCAGCGGCAGCCAGGTCGCTCAGCTCCTGCTCGGAGTTGCCCTGGAACTCAACCAGCAGAGCGGCGTGGTCCTTCACGTCGATGGCGGCGAGCGCCTCCGCAGCCTGGCCGGTACGCTGAGCCACACGAATACTGGTGGCGTCCATCAGCTCGACGGTTGCCAGCTTGTTAGCAACCAGTTCGGGCACGGAGCGTGCAGCATCAATCAGGTTGTCGAACACGAGCAGGCCGGTGGAAATGTTCTTCAGAATCGGCAGGGTGCGGTAGGTTGCCGAAGCAACAAAACCGAGGGTGCCTTCCGAACCAATCAGCAGGTGCTGCAGAATGTCCACGGGGGTTTCAAAGTCGACCAGGGAGTTCAGGCCGTAACCCATGGTGTTCTTCATGGAGTACTGCTGGCGGATCTTCGCCATGGATTCGGGGTTCTCGGTGACGCGCTTGCGCAGGCGCAGCAGGCCCTCGTGAAGTTCAGGTTCGAGGGAGCGCAGCTTCTGGTCAGCGTCCGGCTCAGCGGTGTCGATGATAGTGCCGCTGGGGAGCACGAACACCATGGAGTCCAGGGTGTTGTACGTGTTGTACTTGGTGCCCGAAGACATGCCGGAGGAGTTGTTCGCGACCACACCACCGATGGTGCAGGCGGACCAGGATGCCGGGTCGGGGCCGAGCTTGTAGCCGTAGGGTGCCAGGTAGTTGTTGACCATCATGATGGTCGCGCCGGGCTGTACGCGCACTTTCTTGCCGTCTTCAAGGACTTCAATCTTCTTGAAGTGGCGGCGGGTGTCGACCATGAGGCCGTCGCCGCTTGCCTGGCCGGAGAGGGAGGTGCCGCCAGAGCGGAAGGTCAGCGGCAGGCCGAGGTCGCCGGCTGCGCGGAAGATATTGGCGACATCTTCGGCGGAATCGGGACGAATCAGGCCGGCAGGCACGAGCAGGTAGTGGGATGCGTCGTGTGCAATAGCGAGGCGTTCGAGTTCGGAGACGCTGGATTCGACTGCCTCGGCGCGTGCGTCGCTGAGCAGGCGCTTGAGGGTGTCCTCGTAGGGGGAATTGAGGGCTTCAGATGTATTTGACACAACGGTGGTCATGATCTTGCTTCCTTACTGGTGACAGGTGTGTGAATGCTGTCTTTATTCCAGTATGTTCCTTTGAACGCCGTCTTTTCTGGTTAGTTATGGCTAAGCTTGGCGACTACTTGTCACCATACGGGGTGTCGGTTTTACACCGAAGCGAGCGGCGGGGTGTGCCGCGTGTTGGCGGGCTTCCCGGGGGTATTATGCTCATCGTGCGGGGTTGCTCGAGCGTATCTGTGGAGGCGCGCCCACCTCCCACAATCCGGTTTGAGTTTTTCTTAGGCGCGGCCGCCGAGGGCCGTAACATTCCAGCGGCTAACCCAAAAGAAAGCGTGGGGCAGAAAGCTACATGCTTTCCACCCCACGCTTGTGTAACGTTTAGGCTTCGTCGAAGAAGTCCTCATCAAGCTTCATGATGGTGTACGTGCGTGCCACCTGTACGCCAACACCGTACTTAATCATGAGGCGCGCCAGGTGCTCACCATCAATCAGAACGAGGGAAACTCCGCCACCAAGTTCCTCCGCATAGCCGCGTGCGTCAGACGTATAGGAGCTCGACGTGATGAACACTCCCTGCGTTGCCTTGCCATGCAGTGCGCCCACAAAGCTCTGAAGGGCAGGGCGTCCCACCACATTGTCCTTGGCGTAACGCTTAGCCTGGACATAAATCTTTGAAAGACCCAACGCATCCTGGTCAATGATTCCGTCCATGCCGCCGTCATTGGAAGCCGGAGTAACGGTGCCGCGTCCTGCCGGGCCGCCGTAGCCCATCGCCAACAGAACATCCACCACCAGATGCTCAAAAGCAGTCGGAGACATTGCGCGGACGCGTTCCAAAATATCGTGCGTCAGCGCGGACTCAATCTGAGTGATGCTTTCATCAATGAGTTCCTGCGGGGTGCTATCAGACACCTCAGAGGGTGCAGTCGTGACGGCAACAGTCTTGGTAGCGGTCTTCGGGGTTTCCTGCGGGTCCTGCTCGGAACTATCAGACTGGGAACGCTCACGCGTGCTGCGGGCGGAACGAACGATATGCGCGACGACATCATCGGGGATGCCCCCAGGATGAGCCTCAATCAGCTTCAAGCCTTCGTCAGAAATAACCTGCTGACCGCGGCGAGGGGAATCAACCGCACCGAACATCTTGAGATAGGTCAAGCCCCAACTAATGCGGTCCACATAGACGGGACGCTTGCCGTTCGGCAGGTAGGGTAGTAGCTGCTCGTCAGAAAGCGGGTAGCGCTCTGCTACAGCGCTATAAATCTCTTTATTGGTGCGGGAGTTGCCGTCAGATAGGTAAGCAAGAATGCTGGGAATGAATTCGTAGAACTTGGGAAGTTCAACCTCAGTGGTATCAGGCGACTGAGCGGTCATCGGTGTATCTCCATTGATTGATAACGGCTGGTTAATAACGGCGGGTAGTCCGTTCTTAATATACCTCTAATACAAAAGATAATCGTTACCAGAGGTGCCTGTTTTCCCTTGTGCAGGCTTTATTAGCGCCGCAGCTGCTCTTAGGCACGCCCGCCGAGGGCCGTAACATTCCAGCTAGCAGTACTATCAGAAGTCACCACACCACAAAATAGGGGAGAACCCGCCGAAGCACGCACCCCCAAATCCTCCACAAACACGCGGCCACCCGCAGGCACACTACGCTCCTTACGATCCACACCCGCACAATACACCGTCATCTTCGCACCCGAACGGTTCTCCACCGCAACCGAACCGCCGCCCGATTTCGACACAGTATCGTGCACAAAACCGCGGTGTAAAGACCGCCGCCCAAAGGTCACAGCACAAGGTCACAGTGCAACGAAATAGAAACGCAAACGCAACGGCGTGGAGTATCATTCACACTATGGATAAGGCAGAACAGAACCAGACAGACAACACGGTAAAGAACGGCACAGCACCCAATACCTCGGGGAATACCTCGGGCAATATTCCGGGGAACAGCCCGGTGGGTGCGTCTGCGCGCCCTGAAACTGTTGCATCTGAAACTACCGCATCTGAAGCCGCCGCTGAGAATACCACGAAGGCTGGTTATACCCAGTCGGCACCGGCAGAATCCAGTGCCGCCAAAACTAGTGCTGCAGCAAGTAGCCCCGCAGAGGCTACCGCCCCCGGCATGGAGGCAGTACAGGTTGATGCCGTGCAGATTGATAGCGCCCGCCTGGACAGCACCCACTCCGTCTACTCCACCGACCTGGACCCCGACGACTACGAAGAGGTCGTCGAAGAATACGCCACCACCGACGCGCCGGACGGTACGCACCGCGAGGAGCGTCGCATCACCCGCACCACGCATCACCCGCACGGCAAGGGCGACCAGAAAGCTGGCACTCCGAATACGGGCTCCCCGAAAGCAGGCACTCAGGGCAACCCCGATGATGCCGCCGAGATAATCGATGCGGGCGAACCCGAAACGCACACCACGACCATTCGCACGGTCACCCGCACCGTCACGGACCCGCCGCGTCGCGCCCCGCGCACCCGCCTGTTCCGCACGCTCAGCAAGTACCGCGGCGAGAAGAACCTGGCGGCGTGGGAGGAACGCTCCTCCACGCCCATGTTCGTGGCGTCCGTACTGTACCTGCTCGCGTTCGCCGCGCCCATCATGAGCACACGCATTCAGGAGCCGTACGACGCGTACCTCAACATCATTCAGATGATCCTGTGGGGCCTATTCGCCGCCGACTACTGCATTCGCCTGTACTTGGCGCCGCGGCGACTCTACTTCATCACGCATAACCTGATGAACCTGGCGATTGTGCTGCTGCCCGCGTGGCGTATTGTCAGCTTCCTCTCCATGATTTATATGACCGCCAACCGCCAATATAAGAGGCTCTCAGAGCTGGCGGTGAAGCTCTTCGGATACACCGCGATCTTCATCATCATGTTTGCCCTGTCGATCTATTCGGTGGAGTCCTCCGAGCCGGGCGCGATGATTCGTGACCTGCCCACCGCCTACTGGTGGATGTTCACGACCCTCACCACGGTCGGCTACGGAGACGTTTACCCGGTCACCGGTATCGGCAGGGTCATCGCCGTGATCGTCATGCTGTACGGCGGGGGCTTGGTCGCGGTTGCTACCGGTGCGCTCGCGAGCTGGATTATCGAAAAGTTTGGTGGCAGGGAGGAGCAGGAGTACCCCGCAACCAAGGCTGACGTGGACGATCTTCGCCAGGAGATTTCTGAGTTGCGTGCCCTGCTGGCTCGTGAGTATGCGCGCCGTGAAGCCCGCGACTACACGTTGCGTGAGGTCGTGGATGAAGACGGTGTGCACCCGGTTCCTTCGGATGCGGAGGCGGCACACCGCGCCGGTTTCAGCGCCGCCGCGGGCTTTACTGCCCCTGGTACTCCTGGCGCTCCGGGTGCTGCTGCGGCAGCTTCTGCGGAGGCTACCCCGAACACCGCGCCCGGCGCCGCGCGGGCTGGTGAACCTGCCGACTCCTCGGCATCTCATGAGGTTGCGGTGCGCGAGCAGGAGCCGGTCGCCCTGCTGGAGGAGACCCGCCAGACGTTCACGATTATTCGTGAGAAGTTCTCGCTACGTTCCCGCAAGCAGTAGTCCGCTCGCAAATACCCTGCGGACAGTAACCGGGCTGTAGCGGCTCGGTTGCGGTAGCGCAGATAGCAGCGCAGATATAACAGTTCAGTTGAGGCTTGGCGCTCAAACCCACACCGCATACTTATTGAAGCGGTGGGTTTGGGTGCCGAGCCCACGCGAAGGCAAGACGAAGGCAAGAAAATTGCCGCCCACGCCACCGTGCGGGATATTTCGCCTTGTCGAGGCAAAATTAGCCCGTGGAGAGTGCAAATTGGGGCTCGTGTGCGCGAAAAACCCCTCAACTTAAGATCTAATGTGACCAAACTATCTTTTAAAAATGGCCGCCACTGGTGAAACTCCTAGCCAGAGCCTATAAACTATCTACCGTGCCGGTTATCGAACGCCCTGTAGCCTCAATGCGCTACGGGGTGTCGTCGTATCCCCACCTCACTCACGGGGAGGCACCACTCAACTCACAAACTCACTCAAACACATACTCTGTTAGGACACGTTCGTGGTACCTAAGTCCACTCTGGGCGCGCTCGCTCTACTCGGCGCGCTCTCTCTCACCGCGTGTGCACCCGCACCGAATAACGCCTCCGCAAGTGCGGTTGTTGACCCCGCAGCTTTTGAAACCGTCGAGCCTAGTGCCGTTTCCGCCCCCGGCGATGACAGCACCGGAATTAAGGCGGCGGTTAATGCCTCGCATGACCCGTCGATTCACCCGGCTGCGACCCAGCCTACTGAGACCCCCGCGCCGGCGGGTGCCGGTAGCTATACGCCGGATGCTCAGGAACAGACCGCATACACCGCGGCGCCCATGCCTTCCTCGGCAGCCGTTGCGCGCTCGCAGAAAATCATGGACGGCACCTGGGTTCAGCAGGACTCTACCAACCTTGAGAACTACATGGACGCAGTCATTCACGACGGCATTATCGAGGTCACCTACCACCTGAACCACGAAGAGCTGGCAACCCCCTTCTGGGCTGGCACTTTCGAGGCGAAGACCGGCAACTTCAGCTACATTTCGCACGTGGACCACGCGAAGCTGAGCCACGCACCGTACGCCTCCGATAAGGAAACCAAGGAATTCGTCATGGAGGACGGCGTGCTGAGCTTCCCCATGACCTTTGAGGGTGCCACCCGCATCATTCACCTGGAAAAGCAGCACAGCTAAGCGCGCTGCCGGGGGAGTTATCTCATATCTGGCACGCATGACGGACGGGGCGTTCCTGTTGCCGCGTGTGGGTTATAGAATGGGACTATGAGCGAGAACACGACCCCCGAGCACGGCACCGCAGCCTCGGTGCAGGATTCCTTCGAGCTGCCCGGCGCACCGGACCAATTCCAGCGCCTGTGGACCCCTCACCGCACCGCCTACGTGAGCGGCGGCCAGAAGGATTACACCGAGAAGACCTGCCCCTTCTGCACTGCGCCCAGCCGCAGTGACGAGGAGTCGCTGATTGTGCACCGCGGCGAGCATGCCTTCGTGATTCTCAACCTCTACCCGTACAACCCCGGCCACCTACTGGTCTGCCCGTACCGCCACATCCCGTTCTACGACGATGCGACCGAGGCAGAAACCATGGAGATTGCGCAGCTGACGCAGCTTGCCATGAAGGTTCTGCGCGAGGTGTCGCATAATGACGGCTTCAACATTGGCATAAATCAGGGCAAGGTTGGCGGCGCGGGCATTGCTGATCACCTGCATCAGCACATTCTGCCGCGCTGGAGTGGAGACACGAATTTCCTGCCGATTATCGCTCACACCAAGACTATGTCCCGCACGCTGGACGATATGCGTGTGGCCATTGCGGAGGGGTTTGCCCGCCTCAGCTAGATGGCCCGGTGCGCCGGTTGAGAGGCTTGGTGAGTTTGCGAATCTGCACTCATTGCTTCAATTTGCAAACCAGTGCAGAAAAAATTTGCTTCATAAATGCGTAGATTAGGCAGTCGACGCGTATTTGAATGATGTTATGTCCATTGGATATGGCAAAGTTTTAAATGCAGCGACGCTGTTGGGAAGCTTCCGGCTTCCAGAAACACCGCATAGCTCACCGAAAAATAGCGGTCACCGATCGCTTTCGGGCTTGGCAGGGTAAGCGCCCTGCCTCAACCACAGAGGTCAGCGCCTCAGCTGAGAACCCACCCCGCCGTGCGTGAACGCACGGCAACACTGCGAGGGGTGCGGATCAGCGTGAAGGACGCTGGCCTCTTTTTGTGTTCTGCGGATGCGCGTGGCAGATGCGTGTGGGGGCGAGCGCGCCGGTCGTGCCGCGAACCGCCAGAGCCGTTAGATTTGCCAGCACTAGATGTACCAGACCCGCTAGAGTGGAATGCTATGGACTACCCCAACCTGCTTGAGACTGCTTTCGACGAGTTTAGTGCTGCGCCCGCCGCCGGTGATTCCGCAGGCGCACCGCAGCTACTCATCTGGAGGCAGATCCGCTGGTCCAACCGCCGCCCGCTCATTGAGGTGGAACCGGTCGTGCCCGGCGGGGTCGCTGAAGGAGCTCATAACCGGGCATCTCAAGCGGCGGGGGCGCCCCATATGACGGGGGAGAGCGCCCCTAACCGGGAAAGTAGCCCCGCGCAGCGTGGCGTTCCGAGCGGGGTTCGCATCCAGATTCCGTTGACTCCCGGCGCCTACCTGGGGTTGCGTATTCCGCGCGATAGCGAGGGGGAACTCTACCGCTACTGCGCCGGCTACACCACCGGCACGAGCAATGACGCCGCCCCCGAATCCGCGGGAATCCGCCGCGTACCCTGCCCCGAGGGCACCCGCATCCAGCGTGGCCAGCAGTGCCCGCGCTGTACCGCCCGCGACGAATTTACCGCCCTGCACAGCGCGCACCTGTACCCCGGAACGCTCACCGAATCCATGCGCGCCTACGCCATGCTGGAGCATCGCCTCTACATCGCGACTTTCCCGGACGGCACGCACAAGGTCGGCACGAGCTCCCTGCATTCGACCCCGCGCCGCCTGGACGAGCAGGCGGTCGCCACCGCCACCTACATTGCGCTCGCACCCGACGGGCTTGCTATTCGCCGCGCCGAGGACGCCGTGACCGCTCTCGCGAAGATTCCGCAGGTCAAGCAGGTGGCGAGCAAGTACCGCGCCTGGACGAACCCGTTGCCCGGCGCGCAGCTTCGTGTTGCCCATCAGGAGGCGGTCGCCCGCGCCCGCGAAGTGCTCGCCGAACTGGCACGCACCGAGCCGGAGGTGCCGCTCACCGCCCTGGATGAGCCGTGGATTCCGTCGCTCGCCATGAACCGTCCGTATGCGGCTCTGCGCGCGCAATCGCCCGAACCGCTGGCGCCCTGTGATCCTGGTTTGGGCGATTCCGGTACCGAGGACGGGGCGGCTGGTTTCTTCTGCACGGGCGCGGCGGGTCAGTTTCTGAGTGCCCACACCGGCGATGCTGACGCGGCGTTCCTGGTGAATACTGCCGCGTGGCGGAACGTGTTGGTGGAGCCGGCGCAGGAGTTCACGCGGGTGAGGGTGCAGGGCTCGCTGTTCTAATACCCCCGCACCCCGCCCCGTCCGGCATGAGCGAACGAGCCCGGCGGGCCATTCAGCCGCTGGCGTGCGTGTACTAAAATGGTAAGCATGTCCAAACCCCTCATTCGTCTTCTCGGCCAGGGCGTACGCGCCGCGACTAAGCTTCGCGGCGGCGGCTCCGCCTTCCCCGGCCTTGTCATGGAAAAATTGCACCCCGACTTCGTCGCTGAAGAGCTCGCGAAGCTGCCCTACGGTGTGGTTGTTGTCTCCGGCACGAACGGTAAGACCACCACCACGAAGATGGCTGTGCAGCTGCTTGAAGCTCAGGGTCTGAAGGTTTTCACTAACCGCACCGGTTCGAACTTTGTGCGCGGTGTCGCCGCGGCACTGCTGGGCGAGATGACCCTCGGCGGCAAGCTTGACGCTGATATCGCTGTGCTTGAGCTGGACGAGGCGCACGCCGTGCACTTCGTCAAGGCCGTCAAGCCCGATTACGCTCTGCTGCTGAATGTTCTGCGTGACCAGCTGGACCGCTTCGGTGAGATTGACACGACCCGCCGCATGCTGGCGACTGTCGCCTCCGCAACGACCGGTACCGTGGTGCTCAACCGTGAGGACCCGCGCATCCGCTCCCTCGCTGAGAACGTGCAACCGGGCGTGACCGTCAAGTATTACGGTCTGGATGAGTCCCTGCGCTCGTACTTCCCCTCGGATGATGAGATGCGCGGCGGCACTGTCGCGAAGGCAACCCTGCCCGAGGCTGACGTCACCCTGACCGCGTTCTCCGGCACCTCCGCTACGTTCGACCTGGCGGGTGTGGAGCGAGTCGGCGAGATTAACCTCTACGGCATTTACAACATCTTCAACGCGGCTGGCGCTATGGCGCTGACCCGCGCCGTCATGGGCGAGAAGCTCAACGAAGATAAGCTCATCGCCGAGCTGGCGAAGATTACCCCCGCCTTCGGTCGCGGTGAGACTCTGAACGTGAACGGCCGCCCGCTGCAGCTGCTGCTGGTGAAGAACCCGAGCGGTTTCCGCCTGTCCCTGGCGAGCGCGAACGCTGACGACTACGCCACCATGATCACGATTAACGACCAGTACGCTGACGGTCGCGACGTGTCCTGGCTGTGGGATGTTGACTTCGACAGCTTGCAGAAGACCGGCGTGCAGATGGTTTCGGGTGTGCGTGCCTGGGATATGGCGCTGCGTCTGGAGCATGACGGCGTGAAGGTTGACGAGGTCAACGAGAACCTCGCTGATGCGCTCAAGCAGTTTATTGCTTCCAGTGGTACTGCGCCCATGCGTATTTTCTGCACCTACACCGCAATGCTGGCTCTGCGTGAAGAGCTTGCAAAGATCACTGACGTTGAGAGGGTCTCCTAATGACGGCAACTCACACTTTTGAGGGCACCCCCGCCTCCGGCCCCAATAACGGTAAGACTCTGCGTATTCTGCAGCTGTACCCGCTCGACATGAACATTTACGGCGACTGGGGTAACACTCTGGCGTTGGCTCGTCGCGCGCAGGCGCACGGCTTTGACGTGCAGATTCTGGACCACAACCCCGGTCAGCCTTTCCCGGAAGATGTTGACATTATTCTGGGCGGTGGCGGTCAGGACTCCGGTCAGTCCGTGATTCAGGATGACCTGCACGCGAACGGTGATACGCTGCGCTCGCTGGCTGAGGCTGGCGTGCCGATGCTCGTCATTTGTGGCCTGTACCAGCTGTTCGGCAAGGAATTCCGCACCCGTGAGGGTGAGGTGCTGAAGGGTATCGGCATTTTTGATGCGCACACGGTCGGCGGCGATGACCGCCTGATCGGCAATATTGTTGCGGAGTCTGAGGAGTTCGGCACCGTGATTGGTTTTGAGAACCACTCGGGCCTGACTTACCTGGGTTCCGGCTGCACCCCGCTGGCTACCGTCACCAAGGGTGAGGGCAACAACGTGACCGATGCGTATGAGGGTGCGCGCGTGCACAACGTGATTGGCACCTACCTGCACGGTTCGCTGCTGCCGAAGAACCCGAAGATTTCGGACTACCTGATTGAGCAGGCGGCTAAGCGTAAGTTTGGCGAGTTCACGCCGAACACGATTGACGACTCGCTGGTGGAGAAGGCGCGCGCTTCGGCTGCGTCCCGCCCCCGCTAGCCTATTCCTGGTGGTGGCGTGCACTTTCTGAGGTGGTGTGCGCCTCCGCTACGGTATAGTTATGTGAGTACAGTACGGTGCGTGGGACGTTTCGCCGTGTCCGCACGGAGGTTTTGACTAAGGGAGATACGAATGTCCGGTCACTCTAAATGGGCGACTACTAAGCACAAGAAGGCTGCTATCGACGCTAAGCGCGCGAAGGCTTTCGCGAAGTTCATTAAGGCTATTGAGGTTGCGGCACGTATGGGTGGCGCCGATATCGCCGGTAACCCCGCTCTTGACCTTGCTGTGTCGAAGGCGAAGAAGAACTCCGTCCCCAACGACAACATCGACCGCGCTATCAAGCGTGGCGCCGGCCTGACCGGTGAGACCATCGACTACACCGAGATTATGTACGAGGCACGCGGCCCGCAGGGTACCGCCCTGTACATCGAGTGTCTGACCGATAACCGTAACCGTGCAGCGTCTGAGGTTCGCCTGGCTGTGACCCGTAACGGCGGCACCATGGCTGACCAGGGTTCGGTTGCGTTCCTGTTCGAGCGTAAGGGCGTTGCTGAGGTCACCAAGACCGACGGTCTGACCG
This sequence comes from Rothia sp. HMSC062H08, assembly GCF_001810775.1. Taxonomy (NCBI): domain Bacteria; kingdom Bacillati; phylum Actinomycetota; class Actinomycetes; order Micrococcales; family Micrococcaceae; genus Rothia; species Rothia sp. HMSC062H08. The sequence continues at coordinate 342,297 of NZ_KV802665.1, read as the reverse complement.
AGGACGACGTTCTGATGGCTGTTCTGGATGCAGGTGCCGAAGAGGTTCTGGACGAGGGCGATATTTTCACCGTTGTTTCCGCAGCGACCGACCTGCCCGAGATCCGTAAGGCACTGGACGAGGCTGGCCTGGAGTACAACAACGACGACCCGGTCTTCCGCCCGACCATGCAGGTCGACCTGGACGCCGAGGGCGCCAAGAAGTTCCTGAAGCTGGCAGACGCTATTGAAGAGCTCGACGACGTTCAGAACGTCTACTCGAACGCTAACGTCTCTGACGAGGTTATGGCAGAGCTGGAAGCTGAGTAATCACTCGGATTCTGATATCTGATGCTTGAAGAAGCCGCTCCTTTAACCGAGCCGCCGTAGGGTGGCTGGTTGGGGGAGTGGCTTCTTAGCGTCTGGGGCTTTTTTGGGGATGTGCTGGGTACTTTTCGCGGGGCGCACGGTGACTGTTCTCGTGGTGATTGTTTACGCGGTGACCGTGTTCGTGGCACGCCCCGGTACCGGGTGCTAGGATTCTGAAGGGCTAGAATCTAGAGATTCTATAGGGAGTTTGTCGAAAGGGGAGATGATGGCTGCCGCTCAACCTGCCGCACGCGATAGCATGCGTGAAAACCGTACTGCCGCTGCCGTGGAGCGTGTGCCGGGTGCAACCCGCATCATGGGTGTTGACCCCGGTCTGACCCGCTGCGGCTTCTCCATGCTCGATATGACCGCCGACCGTAAGGCGCACTTCGTGAACGTGGGTGTTGCCGGCACGATCCCGGCGGAGTCCCTAGACCAGCGTATTCTCTGGATTTTCAACGCCGCCTCCCACTGGCTCGACACCTATAAGCCGGATGCCCTGGCGATTGAGCGCGTCTTTGCGCAGGAGCAGGTGAACACGGTGATTGGTACGGCGCACGCCTCGGGCGCGGTGATTTCTGCCGCGGCGATGCGCGGCGTGCCGGTGTTCTTCCATACGCCCTCCGAGGTGAAGGCGGCGGTGACCGGCAGCGGTCGCGCGGATAAGGCCTCGGTGGGCCGCATGGTGACCCGCATTCTGGGCTTGAACGCCATGCCGAAGCCCGCGGACGCGGCCGATGCGCTGGCCATCGCCATCTGTCACGGCTGGCGCGGCGGCGGCATCGGTTCGGGTATTAACATGTCGGCCCAGACGCAGACGCACCAGGGATCGCGGCCCGCGAAGGCTCGCCGTGCGGGTTCGCTGACCCCCGCGCAGCGCGCCTGGATGGAGGCGGAGGCGCGCGCTCGCCGCTAGAGGTGCCGTCGTGGGCTCCGGTGCCCCTCGCGCTGACTCTCGTATATTCGCTAAGAAGTTCGAATATATGCTTGATTTCAGAAGAAATATTCTAATATACTTGTAGTGTCTCCCCGTTGAACTGGGGGAGTGCGTTCTGTGGGTGCCGGAGTTCCCGGTGCCCTCACACTGCCGCGAACCTGATCCGGGGCGCGGTGTTGAAAGGTGGAGAGAAATGATTGCATCCTTGACCGGTCGTGTGGCTCAGGTGGGCCTTGATCATGCGGTGATTAACGTGAACGGTTTCGGCATGCTCGTGTACGCTACCGCACGTACTCTCTCCAAGCTGCGCACCGGTGAGGAAGCTACCGTGCTGACCACCATGATTGTGCGTGAAGAATCGATGACTCTGTACGGTTTTTCGGAGCCTGCCGAGCGTGAAGTGTTCGATATGATGCTTTCGGTTTCCGGTATTGGTCCGCGTATTGCTCTGGCGGTGTTGAGCGTTCACACTGCCGCTGAGGTGGAGCGCGCCGTGGCGACCGGTGACGATAAGGCGTTCACGAAGGTTCCCGGTATTGGCCCGAAGGGTGCCCGCCGTATTGTGCTGGAGCTTGCCGGCAAGCTGATTCTCAGCGATGGCCAGACCGATGAGCTGCCGCTGAGCCAGGGCATTGTCTGGAAGCCGCAGGTGCTTGACGCTCTCACCTCTCTGGGCTGGAGCGAGAAGGACGCTTCCGCCGCTATTGACGCTTACGTGCAGCACAACCCTGCCGCAGAGACTGAGCCGGTGGGTGTGGCTCTGCGTGGTGTGCTCGCCTCCTTGGGTACTCAGAACACGGTGGGCCGCCACTAAGCGGCGCGCCCTGTTCGACGTATCCCACTCAAACTTTTGTGAAAGAAGAATTCTATGAGCCAGAATCCCTATGAGCCGCAGCCCGCGGCGTCCCTGGTTTCCGGCGGGTATTTTCCCGGTCAGGTGCCCGGCACTCAGGCGTCTTCAGCTCCCGCCCAGCGCCTGGTGGCGATGGAAGAAGAGCCTGAAGAGAAGATGATTGAGGCGGCACTGCGCCCTAAGTCCCTGGATGACTTTGTGGGTCAGCGCCGTGTGCGTCAGCAGCTGTCCCTGGTGTTGGAGGCTTCGAAGATGCGTGGCCGTAGCGCCGACCATGTGCTGCTGTCGGGCCCTCCCGGTCTGGGTAAGACCACTCTCGCAATGATTATTGCGGCAGAGATGGAGGCGCCGCTGCGCATCACCTCCGGTCCGGCGATTCAGCATTCGGGTGATTTGGCGGCGATTCTGTCTTCGCTGACTCCCGGTGAGGTGTTGTTCCTGGATGAGATTCACCGTATGAGCCGCCCGGCTGAGGAAATGCTCTACATGGCGATGGAAGATTTCCGTGTGGACATTGTGGTCGGTAAGGGTGCGGGTGCGACTTCCATTCCGCTGGAGCTGCCGCAGTTCACTCTGGTGGGTGCGACGACCCGTGCGGGTCTGCTGCCCGGTCCTCTGCGTGACCGTTTCGGTTTTACCGGTCACCTGGAGTTCTACTCGGTGGAGGAGCTGGAGCTGGTGCTGCGCCGTAGCGCTGGTCTGATGGATATGCAGATTACCTCCGAGGGTTTCACCGAGATTGCCGGTCGTTCCCGCGGCACGCCGCGTATTGCGAACCGCCTGCTGCGTCGTGTGCGTGACTGGGCACTGGTCAACGGTGTGGACCGCATCAATGCGACCGATGCCGCAACCGCGCTGGACATGTACGAGGTAGATTCGCGCGGCCTGGACCGTCTGGACCGCGCCGTGCTGGAGGCGCTGATTCACAAGTTCGGCGGTGGCCCGGTGGGTCTGTCCACCCTCGCCATTGCGGTGGGTGAAGAGACGGAGACCGTGGAGACGGTTGCCGAGCCGTACCTGGTGCGTGAGGGCCTGATTGGTCGCACCCCGCGCGGTCGTGTGGCTCTGCCCGCGGCGTGGGAGCACCTCGGCTTGGAAGCCCCGGAGATTCAGCTCTAGATCCGTATCAGCTTTAGGTCGGCACCAGCTGATAACACTGTAGTAGCCCGTAGGAGGCAGTAACCTCCCGCGGGCTTCTCTGTGCCCCCGGTATCTCTTCTGCAGGGGCGGTAGTTCTTCTGCAGGCGCGGCAAGCTCTTCTACCGGTTCTGCAGGCTCCATCGAGCTCTGCCCGGCTCTGTCGGCGACATAAAATTACGCCGAGAGAGTCCAAAACTCAGGTTAACCTCACAAAAACGCTGGTTCGGGGCGCTAAAGCTCATGCTCTCGCGTAGGATGGATACGTACTGTATCTACGATTCCACACCTTCTGGTACGCTCAACCCTCGCGGTGAGCGGCACGGGTGCGGATGTGAAAGTGAGACCATGGATTTTAACCTCCTGATTATGATTGCCATGATGGCGCTGCTGGCATGGATGATGTTCTCCGCCCAGAAGCGTCAGCGTAAGCAGATGGAGGAACTGCGCGCAATGCAGCAGTCTCTCGTCCCCGGCACCCAGGTGATGACTGGTTCCGGCATCTACGGCACCGTTGTCAGCACTGACCTTGAGAACAACAAGCTGCAGCTTCAGATTGCGGACGGTGTTGTTATCACCCTGGCACTGAACGCGATTATGGCCGTCGTCGAGGAGGAAGCCCCCGCAGCGCCCCTGACCGAGGACGCGTACGAGGCTACCGCATCCGAAGCTCCCGCTTCCGATACCTCTTCTGATACTGCTAAGTAATTCAGCGCGTATGAGCCCGGCGCCCAGTGAGCGGCGTCGGGTTTTCGCGTTACGGAATCTGTAGAACACTCAATACTATTCACACGAAGAAGGAACATTATGGCTAAGCGTTCACCGCTTGCAGCCGCGCGAGGGGCGCTCCTCTCGATGGTCCTGCTCATGGTTGTTATGGCTGCCGGTATTTTCGGCACCACCTACGCGGGAGGTTCTTGGGCACCGAAGCTCGCCCTGGACCTTTCGGGTGGTACTCAGATGATTCTTTCTCCGAAGGTCAATGGCTCTTCGGATGAGAACGTCTCCCAGGAGCAGTTGAACCAGGCGGTTGAGATTATTCGTCAGCGCGTTGATGGTGCCGGCGTTTCGGAGGCGGAGGTTACCACCTCCTTCGGCTCGGGTAATAACGTGGTTGTTTCGGTTCCCGGAACGATTAGCGCTGAGACTCGTCAGCTGATTCAGGCGTCTGCAAATATGACGTTCCGCCCGGTTCTTGTAGCCGGTGCCGGTACTGCGGTGGCTGAGGATGCCCGCACTGCGGACGATAAGCTGCCCAAGCCGTCCGCGGAGCCGACTGACGGTTCGGACCGTAACTGGATTACTGCGGACCTGTACAAGCAGTATGAGGCGAAGGACTGCACCGCGGCACGTAATGAGGACGCCGATAGTGCGGACCCGACTAAGCCGATGGTGGCGTGTTCCACTGACGGTCAGGAGAAGTACATTCTGGGTCCTGTGGAGCTGAGCGGTAGCGATATTTCTACTGCAAGCCACTCGCAGGAGACGACCGGTCAGGGCGTGACTACGGGCCGTTGGGCTGTGAACATTCAGTTCAACGATGCTGCTCGTGAGAAGTTCCAGAACATTACTTCTCGCCTGAACGCGATTCGTGCACAGAACGCAAACGATCCGCGTGCCCGCTTCGCGATTCTGCTGGACGGCAAGGTGCTGTCCTCCCCGGTGTCGCAGGCAGTGATTTCTGATGGTAAGCCGCAGATTACCGGTAACTTCACCGAGCAGGAGGCGAAGGCTCTCGCCGATCAGCTCAAGTACGGTGCTCTGCCGATTAGCTTCACGATCCAGTCGGAGCAGCAGATTTCTGCGACCCTGGGTTCGGAGCAGCTGCGTGTGGGTCTGCTGACCGGTCTGATTGGTCTGCTGCTGGTGTTCGTGTACTCGCTGTTCCAGTACCGTCTGCTGGGCTTTGTCACGATGATGTCGCTGGTTGTGGCTGGCATCATTTCGTATGAGGCGATTGTGCTGCTGGGTTGGGCGTTGAACTACCGCCTGTCCCTGGCTGGTGTGGCGGGTCTGATTGTGGCGATTGGTGCTACGGCTGACTCGTTCATCGTCTACTTTGAGCGTATCCGTGATGAGATCCGTGCGGGCCGCACGATCCCGTCGGCGGTGAACCACGGTTGGCAGCGTGCATCCCGCACTATTCTGGCGTCGAAGGCTGTGAACCTGCTGGCTGCTGTGGTGCTGTACGTGGTGTCGGTCGGTTCGGTGAAGGGCTTCGCGTTCACCCTTGGTTTGACTGCGATTGCTGACCTTGTGGTCGTGTACCTGTTCACCCACCCGATGCTGACTCTGCTGGCGAATACTCGTTACTTCGGTGAGGGTCACCGCCACTCGGGCTTGTCGCCTGAGTCGCTGGGCGCTACGCCGCTGTACCGTGGTGCCGGTCGCCTCCGCAGCCCGGAGGAGAAGCAGCTGAGCATTGCTGAGCGTCGCCGTGCAGAGCGTGCTGCCGCTGAGGCTGACGAGTCTGCTTCTGATGAGAAGAAGGAGAGCTAAGCATGGCTACCGATGTGAAACCTAATGCTTTTGCCCGCTTCGGTAATGACCTGCATTCGGGCGCCCGCTCGTACCCCTTCGTGGGTAAGCGCCGCCTGTGGCTGCTGCTTGCGGCTGTGCTGATGGCGGTTTCGGTTCTGATTCCGGCTGTTGGTGGCGGCTTCAACCTGGGTATTGATTTCCGTGGCGGTTCGGAGTTCGTGGTCTCGAAGACTGCGCACGTTGATACTGCTACGGGTGAGCGCATTATTCACGAGAAGGCGAAGGACGCTTCGGATGTTCGCGTGACCAATATTGCCCCGGGTACGATTCGTGCCCAGATGAGCAAGCTCAGCGATGATGAGACTCTGCAGGTGAAGGCGGCTCTGCAGGAGGGTTACGGCGTCTCTGAGAATGACGTGACCTCTTCGTTTGTGGGCCCGACCTGGGGTGCGGATGTGACCCGTCAGGCGTTCTGGGGTCTGGTCGCGTTTGTGGTGCTTGCGCTGATTGGTATGGCGTTCTACTTCCGTACCTGGAAGATGTCGTTGGCGTCTATTGCGGGCCTGTTCTTCACCGTGGTGGTGACGGTTGGCCTGTACGCCGCGTTCGGCTTCGAGATCACTCCGAGTGCGATTATTGGTTTCTTGACGATTCTGAGCTACTCGCTGTACGACTCGGTGGTGGTGTTCGATAAGATCCGTGAGAACACCGAGGATGTGCTGGAACGCCGCGACACGACCTTTGCCGAGCAGATTAACCTGGCGGTGAACCAGACCCTGGTCCGTTCGATTAACACCGCTATTGTGGGTGTTCTGCCGGTGGGCGCGATCCTGTTCATTGGTGCGTTCATCCTGGGTGCGGGTACTCTGCAGGACCTGTCCCTGTCGCTATTCGTGGGTATTCTGGTGGGCATGTTCGGTACGCTGTTCGTGTCTGCTCCGCTGTATGCTTCGCTGCGTTTGGGTGAGGCTCAGATTCGTGAGCACACCGCGAAGGTGGAGAGCGGCAGCTTCAAGGACGCTGAGGATGCTGACGAGGCTGAGGGCGACTCTTCGGAGGAACCCGCCGAGGCTGCGAAGTCTGAGAAGTCCGCAAAGTCTGAGGAATCTGCTGACAAGGCGACCGAGGACGAGAAGGCACCCGAGAAGCCCGCTAAGAAGCCGGCACGTGCAACCATTGAGATTCACCGCGTGAACCTGAACGGTTAGCCAGCGTTCCGCCAGCGCTACTGGCGTTGCTAACGATAGGGGAGTCGATACCGAAAGGTGTCGGCTCCCCTTTAGCGTGCCCAAATATTTCCCACACAACGCGCTCTGGTGTGTTAAAACGTCGCATAGTTTGGCGCGTTCCAGACCGCTGGGTAGGATAAGAAGTGAAGATACTGTGCGCTCGCGTTTGAGCCTGCTGATGGCTGGTTTGGCCGGTATAGCCCTCAACGATGAGGAACCTGAGTGTGCGGCTGATTATCTTGAGTCCGAAGGAGCCTGGAATGAGTGCAGAACCTGCCGTGAACACCAACGCTGAGAACCCTGCAGGGACCGCCGAGAAGCCCGCGGTTCGGCCCGCTGGCCCGATTCCTCTGCCTGAAACTGATTCGTCTGATGCGAAGAAGAAACGCGGCTCGCACCGCGTCATGGCTGCTGGCGGACGTGTGCCGAACCGCCTGGTCTTCGGCAGCCGCAGCAGCAAGATGGAAGCCTCCGACTCGAACGGCGGCACCATCCGTTTCTCCCCGATGATTGCGCCGGTTGTACGTGCCGTGCGCCGCTACCACCCGGACGAAGACATCCAGGTGCTGCAGCGCGCCTACGAGGTGGCGAACCGCTGCCACGAGGGTCAGAAGCGTAAGAGCGGTGACCCGTACATCACGCACCCTGTCGCTGTGACCGCGATTCTTGCGGAGATGGGCGCGACCGGCCCCGTGCTCGCCGCCGGCCTGCTGCACGACACCGTGGAAGACACCGACTACACGATGGAGCAGCTCACCGAAGAGTTCGGTGAAGAGGTCGCCTACCTGGTCGACGGCGTGACCAAGCTGGACAAGATGACCTACGGCGAGAACGCCTCCATTGAGACGATCCGCAAGCTCGTGCTGTCCATGAGCAAGGACATCCGCGTGCTGCTCATCAAGCTTGCCGACCGCCTGCACAACGCGCGCACCTGGCGTTTTGTGCCGCAGGCTTCCGCCGCGAAGAAGGCGGAGGAGACCCTGAAGATTTACGCGCCGCTCGCGCACCGCCTGGGCCTGAACACGATCAAGTGGGAGCTGGAGGACCTGTCCTTCGCCGCCATGAGCCCGGAAATTTACGCCGAAATGGTGCGCATGGTCGGCGAACGCACCCCCGCGCTCGAAAAGTTCCTGAACGAGGCACGCACCAAGATTACCGAGCGCCTGAAAGAGGTGGGCATCGACGCGACCGTGACGGGCCGCCCGAAGCACTACTACTCGATTCATCAGAAGATGAAGACGAAGGGCCGCAGCTTCGACGAGATTAACGACATCCTCGCCGTGCGCATCATGGTTGAGGAAGAGGCGGAATGCTACACCGTGCTCGGCCACGTGCTGTCCCTGTGGCCGTCGATGACTGGCCGTTTCAAGGACTACATTAAGAACCCGAAGAACAACAACTACCAGTCGCTGCACCTGACCGTGTACGGCCCGGGCAACCTGCCGCTTGAGATTCAGATTCGCACCTACAAGATGCACGAAGAAGCCGAGTACGGTGTGGCGGCGCACTGGCGCTACAAGGCGGCATCGCGCGGCGAGAAGGTCGCAGCTCGTGGCGGCGCGCCCGCGAAGGACCCGAAGGAGCCGGGCACCCAGACCTCGGCAATGATGAACGTCGGCATTCTGCAGTCCATTGCCGAGATTTCGAACTCCAACCCCGAGTCGGAGAAGTTCTACGAGTCACTCGCTGACACCCTCGACACCGACGAAATCGTGGTGCTCACCCCCAACGGTGAGGCAATCGCCCTGCCCAACGGCTCCACCCCCGTGGACTTCGCCTACGCCATCCACAGTGAAGTTGGCGACCGCACCGTCGGTGCGAAGGTCAACGGCCGCCTCGTGCCGCTGCACACGGTCCTGCCCACCGGCGCGACCGTGGAGATTATGACCACGAAGAACGAAGACGCCGGACCCAGCGAGGACTGGCTGAAGTTCGTTCGCTCCTCACGCGCTCGCACGAAGATCCGCCAGTACTTCGCGAAGGAACGCCGTCTGGAGGCGCTGCTCGCTGGCCGCGAGATGCTCACCAAGAGCATGCGCAACAGTGAGCTGCCGCTGCAGAAGATGATGAGCCCGGAGATTATGACTCAGGTGGCTCAGCTGCTGCATAAGAATGATGTGGCGTCGCTGTACCGTGCGATTGGTGAGCACGAGATCGCGCCGAAGCAGGTCATTGACACCCTCGTTGAGGTGCACCGCGGCGACGAGCCGGCGCCCGAGGTTGAGGTCAGCGACTTTGACGAGACGCTGCTGAAGTCGACCCGCAAGGCGATTGGCGATAACGGCGTGATTGTGCCGGGTGCTGAGGGTGTGCTGACGAAGATTGCGCGCTGTTGCACCCCGGTCCCGCCGGATGACATTATCGGCATTGTGACCCGCTATAACGGTATTTCGGTGCATCGCCGTGACTGCCCGAACATGCGTAACGCTGACGAGGAGCCGCGCGTGACCACGGTTGAGTGGGCGTCTTCGCCGACCGCTACGTACCGTGTGCAGATTCAGGTGGAGGCGCTGGACCGTAAGAGCCTGCTGAGCGACCTGATCCGTGCGATTTCTGAGTCGGGCGTGAACATTCTGGATGCGCGCGTGCACACCTCGGAGGATCGTACCGTGGTGGACCGCTTCGCCCTGGAGCTGGGTGACCGCTTCATGCTGGAGCACGTGCTGAACGTGGTCCGCAACGTGACGGGCGTGTACAAGGCGTACCGCCTGACCGGTGCGAAACCCTCGGAGGCGTAAATACTTCTCTACGCTGACTTACGCTGAGAAGCCACATGTGTTTCGAAAAGCCACCTTTGGTGGCTTCTCGAAACACATGTGGCTTTTCGCCGTTAAGCGGGGTGGGGTCCATAATGACGAACCGGTGAGTGTGGGGTCGGGGAAACCCGTATACTGAAAGAGTTCGCGCCGCCGGGTACGAAACGGCTTGTGGAAGCTACGAATGCTCCCACCGAGCAGAGCTTCTGAACCCGCACCGCGCATGTGTACGACCGGGACCGTACGGGTCCCGAACTTTTGACGTTTCTTCGGCTAGAAACGATAACTAATGAGAGGTTGACCGCCCCTATGACGACGCAGTCTACGGATTCTTCCGCTACCACTGACGAGCACCGTAACCGTAACGCCGAGCGTGCTCAGCTGCACTCCACGATTTGGCGTATTGCGAATGACCTGCGCGGTTCGGTAGACGGCTGGGACTTTAAACAGTATGTACTGGGCATGCTCTTCTACCGTTACCTCTCTGAGAGCCAGGCACGTTTTATCGATGAGAATTACACGCTCAAGGGCCCTTTCGTAGAGCTCAAAGATGAGGACTGTAATGAGGGAGGTAGGCAAGTAGTTCTTCGTGAACGTGGTTTCTTCCTGCTGCCCTCGCAGCTGTTCTCGAATGTATACGCGAAGGCACGTCAGGACCAGAACCTGAACGAGACCCTGGCGAACGTGTTCAAGGCATTCGAGGAATCGGCACGCGGTACCGAATCCGAAGAGAATGTGAAGGGCCTCTTCGACGACTTTGTGCTGGACTCGAACAAGCTGGGTGTGAGCCCGGCGGCTCGTCACGAGAACCTGCTCAAGCTTATGGACGCTGTGGCGGGCATGAACCTGGGTAAGGGTTACGAGGATAGCGAGAACGATGCTTTCGGTGACGCCTACGAGTACCTGATGGGCATGTATGCGGCGAATGCGGGTAAGAGTGGCGGTGAGTACTACACTCCGCAGGAAGTCTCGGAGCTGCTGGCGAAGATTGCCATGGATGGCCGTGACGCCGATAAGATCCGTAGCGTCTATGACCCGGCGTGTGGCTCAGGTTCACTGCTGTTGAAGTTCAAGCGTGAGCTGGGTAAGAACTCGAAGGGCCTGCGTTTTATCGGCCAGGAGATTAACCTGACCACCTATAACCTGTGCCGCATGAACATGATGCTACATGGCGTTCCGGTGGATGAGTTCAGTATTGCGCACGGTGATACTCTAATTGACCCGAAGCACCGTAACGGCAAAAACCCTAAGTTTGTAGAGCCCTTTGGCGCGATTGTCTCCAACCCTCCGTATTCGACGAAGTGGAAGGGCGATGATGACCCGACCCTGAAGCACGATGACCGTTACGCCCCTGCGGGTGTGTTGGCGCCTAAATCGAAGGCTGACCTGGCGTTCACGATGCACATGCTCAAATCCCTTCATGAGGCAGGTACGGCCGCTATCGTTGAATTCCCCGGTGTACTATACCGTAGCGGTGCAGAGCGCACGATTCGTGAGTACCTGCTGATAGAGAACAGGGTAGACGCTGTGATTCAGCTACCCTCCAACCTGTTCTACGGAACCAGCATCGCCACCTGCATTCTGGTGTTGAAGAAGGGCCGCCGCAAGGACCATTCGGTGCTGTTCGTGGATGCATCTGCGCTCTTCGATAAGGGCAAGAACCAGAACATTCTGGGTAAGTCACACCGTGAGAAGATTCTTGATGTGCTGGCAACTCGTGAGGAGCGTGAGCATTTCTCAGCTCTCGTTCCGGTGCAGAAGCTGCTGGAGCAGGAGGCGAACCTGGCGGTGTCGAGCTGGGTTGAGCCGGAGGATACGCGTGAGCGCGTGGATATTGTTGAGCTGAATTCCCGTATTGAGAACATTGTGGCTCGTCAGGCTCAGCTGCGCGTGGAGATTGACGCTATTGTGGCGCGCTTGGAAGGCGGCGAGTAGTCGTGGCGGAAGTGACGAATTATATTGACCGCCTGGTGGCTGAGCTCTGCCCGGACGGGGTAGAGTACCGCCCGCTGGGTGAAATTGCTGATGTAACGTCAGGATATGTTTTTCCGGTTAAATACCAGGGAAATGAAAAGAGTGCAGAAGATAATATTCCGTTTTATAAGGTGAGTGATATGAACTTGCCTGGTAACGAAATGTTTATGACATCTTCTAACAATTACGTATCTGCTGAATCAGCTGAAGAGATGCGTGCGTCGCTCGCTCAGCCTGAATCCATAATCTTTCCTAAGATTGGTGCTGCGATTGCAACAAATAAGAAGAGGATTCTGACCGAGAAATCAATTGTGGATAATAACGTTATGGCAGTAACTGCTCGTAGCGTTATTAACTCTAAATTTCTCTACTATGTCCTATCTGGTTTTGACTTGATGTCATGGTCGATGGGTGCTGGCGCAGTGCCTTCTATCAAGAAGAGTGTTGTCGTTAAACATGAGGTTCCTGTTCCTCCCATGGAGGTCCAGGAAGCGATTGTTGAAATTCTCGACAAATTCACGAACCTGGAAGCGGAGCTGGAAGCGGAGCTGGAAGCGGAGCTGGAAGCGCGTACTCTGCAATACGAGTACTACCGGGATTTGCTCCTGGCTTCTTTCTCCGAGCCAGCGGTCAAGTTCTACTCGATAGAGGAACTGTTTACCACCCGTAATGGTTACACCCCGTCTAAGTCCAATAGCAGCTATTGGGAGAACGGAACTGTTCCGTGGTTCCGCATGGAAGATATTCGTGAAAATGGCGGAGTCCTTTCAGAAGCTTTGCAGTCTGTTCATGAAAGCGCTTTGAAAAAGGGCGGGATGTTCCCTGCTGGTTCAATCATTGTGGCGACTTCTGCAACGATTGGTGAGCATGCGCTGATTAACGTAGATTTTCTGTGCAATCAGAGGTTCACTGTTCTGACCCCTAAGGAAGAGTTCAAGAGCCTTCTGTTGCCTAAATTCCTCTACTACTACTCGTTTGTTCTGGATCGTTGGTGCCTTGCAAATACTACGCAGTCTAGCTTTGCCAGCGTGGATATGAAGCGTTTCAAGAAGTTTGAGTTTCCCCTTCCATCTCTGGAAGAGCAGCAGCGCATTGTCGATATTCTTGACCGTTTCGACGCCCTAACCAGCAGCCTCTCCGAGGGTCTACCCGCAGAGCTCGCAGCGCGTCGCAGCCAGTACGAGTACTACCGCGACCAGCTACTTTCTTTCCCCCGCAAGGGCGAAAACCAGTAGCCACCCGCGCATCAAACTGCGCATCACGCGCGAACCCCGTGCAGGGGTAGTGGTCACCCACCACCCCTGCACGGGCCGCTAGACCTCAACTACATACCTCAACCACACTCAACAAACCGGGATCACCAACCCTGAGCCCAAGCATCCACGCACTCAACCCATCTATGCAAAGGAGCACCCCCGTGGAAACCGTACCTGATTACTCCCACCCTACCGAGGGATTCACTGAACGCATCCTCAGCTCGGATACCTTCACCGTCTTGGGTGACCGTACCGAAGCCCCCCACTACGATGAGTGGGCGAAGGCTAACGAAAAGCGTAAAGGCCTGCAGACTGAAGCGCAGCTTGAAGCTGAACTTATCGATACCCTTAGGGATCAGGGCTATGAGTATCTGTCGAACCTGACTGATGAGACTGCTCTTATCCGTAATCTGCGTGAACAGCTTGAACGTTTCAATACCCGCCCTGAAGAAGGCGCCTACGGGCCCAACAGTGGTTTCCACTTTACTGATGAAGAGTTTGACCGTCTGCTCACCGAGCACCTTGCCCGCTCTAACGATGGCATCTTGGAGAAGGCCAAGCTCATCCAGGAAGAACGCTTCATCGACTTCCGCCTTGATGACGGCACTTTGCGCAACATCATGCTCATCGACGCCGTCTACCCCGCACGCAACCGCATGCAGGTTGTTAACCAGTACCGTGTACCTGCTGCCAACGGTAAGACGCGCAACCGTTATGACGTGACCATCCTGGTCAACGGCCTGCCCCTGGTTCATATCGAGCTGAAGAAGCGTAGCGTTGGTATTCAGGAGGCCTTCCAGCAGATTGAACGCTACCAGGGCGCCGGATTCCAGGAAGACACCCACCGTTTCTTCGAATACGCCCAAATCTTTATCATCAGCAACGGTGTAAAAACCAAGTACTACTCCAACACCGTGCGCCATAAGCACATTGAAGACCTACAGGAGGTCCGCCGTAAGAATCCCTCGGGCGGTTCGGCAGGCAAGAGCTTCGAATTCACCAGCTACTGGGCTGACGCCAAGAACAACCGCATCAGCGACCTGATGCTTTTTGCTCGCACCTTCCTGGCTAAGAACGCTCTGGCGAACATCCTGACCCGCTACTGCATCCTTACGGTAGATCAGGATCTGCTGGTGATGCGCCCGTACCAGATTGCGGCGACTGAACGCATTATTAATTGCGTTAAAACCGCTGATAAGTCCAAGAACAGTGATAAGACCTTCGGCACTAAAAAGGCCGGTGGCTACATTTGGCATACCACCGGTAGCGGTAAGACCCTCACCAGTTTCAAGACCGCGCGCCGCCTGGCAGAAACCGGGCTTGTCGAGAAGGTCATCTTTGTCGTGGACCGTAAGGACCTCGACTACCAGACCATGCTCGAGTACAACAACTTCCAGGCGGACTCTGTTAGCTCCAGTAGCAGCACTCGTCAGCTGAGCGACCGCCTGGCAGACCGAGGAACCAGCATTGTGGTCACCACCATTCATAAGCTGTCTAACCTCACTAACGCCGAACCCAAGCACCCCGTCTACGGCCAGCGTGTAGCCATCATTTTTGATGAATGCCACCGCTCCCAGTTCGGCCAGATGAACGCCAACATCAAGAAGTATTTCAAGAACTACTGCATGTTCGGGTTCACTGGCACCCCCATCTTTGATGGAAACTCCGCAGGCGGCCCCGGCACCACCACCGGTGAGGTCTTTGGTGAATGCCTGCACACCTACACCGTCGTGGATGCTATCCGTGATGGGAACGTGTTGCCTTTCCACCTGGAATACACCAACACCAGCCCTACCTTTGCTTGCCTTGAAGAGAGTGTCTATGCCGAGGAAATTGCTGCTGAACGCGCCGCAACCCCCGACGCGAAGGAACTTGAAAAGCTTGCCAAGGCCAAGGCAGTACTTGAAAGCCCTGAACGTATCGAGGCTATCGCCACCTACATTCTGGATAACTACGACCGTAAGACTAACCAGAAAGAACGTGACTACGATCTGAAGAAGAGCCGCACCATCAACAAGGTGACCGAACACTACGTAGAGCGCGTGCGCGGCTTCAACTCGATCCTGGCAACCTCCTCCATCGACGCTGCCTGTACCTACTACGACGCCCTTAACACCCTGCAGGAAGAACGCATTGCTGAGGGTGTGCTTGACCCTGCCAAGAAGCTGAAGGTTGCCATCATCTACTCGCAGGGTAACGGCGGACAGCTGATTGATACTTTTGGTGAGGGAGAAAACTACGAATTCCCCACCGGGGACACCGGCAGCCGCATGGACGGCTTCCTCGAAGACTACAACACTATGTTCGGCACGAACTTCAGCACCGACGGTGACTCCTTCGACAACTACTACAAGGATGTCTCCCGCCGCATGAAGGTGCGCGAACTGGACCTGCTCATTGTCGTGAACATGTTCCTGACCGGTTTTGACTCCAAGACTGTCAACACCCTCTGGGTGGATAAGAACCTGAAGATGCACGGGCTGGTGCAGGCGTACAGCCGTACCAACCGAATCTTTAACTCGGTGAAGCGCTCCGGTAACGTGGTGTGCTTCCGCGACCTGGAACAGGCGACCAAGGACGCCTTCACCCTCTTCGGCGACACCGAAAACAGCGACGGCCAGTCTGCCCTTGATATCGCGTTCACCCGACCCTACAAGGAAGCTTTCGAGGAGTACCGCGAAGCGGTCACCACGCTGCGTGAAGAATTCGGCATGGATGAGGGCGGCTCCATTACCGTGGACACTCCGGAAGAGAAGGCCCGCTACATCAAGCTCATGAACGATGTGCTTGAACTGCGGCAGGAGCTGCGCGTGCAT
The DNA here is from genome assembly GCF_001810775.1 of Rothia sp. HMSC062H08. NCBI lineage: Bacteria > Bacillati > Actinomycetota > Actinomycetes > Micrococcales > Micrococcaceae > Rothia > Rothia sp. HMSC062H08. Next base: position 326,511 of record NZ_KV802665.1, on the reverse strand, counting down.
GACGAGTTCATCCGTGACGGCGGCGATGAGCTGATCAGCGACTACGACATGCAGGGCTACACCGGTGTCTATAACGACATTTACGACGAGATTCGTGAGATGCGTAAGGCTCGGGAAGAAGGAACCGACGAGGGCGAGGACCGGACCGATGACGTGGACCTGTTCGCTAATGTCCACTTCCTCACTGAGCTGGTCAAGCAACAGGAAATCGGTGTCGACTACATCCTGGCTCTCATCGAGGCAGCACACGAATCTAACAGCGACGCCACCGAGGACATCGAACGTGCCGTCAACAGTAGTAGCGAACTACGCGCTAGCGCCGACATCATCACGGATTTCTCCAAGGAGTATAGGAACACCCCGAACCCCGGAGACGTCTACGAGCACTTCAACCGCTACGTGACTGAGCGTCGTAGCCGTGAAGAAGACGAAATTGTGCGGGATGAAAACCTAGATCCTGAGGAGACTCAGCGCGTAGTCAACCGTGCTCTGAAGGAGGGACGCCGAACAATCTCTGGCAAGTTCACTTCCCTCATCAAGGTGAAGATGCCGATCTTTGGTGGCGATCCTAGTAGTGAGGATGCTGTGTCTAAGACTAAGCGTGTGAAGCAGAGGCTGGAGAAGCATCTGGACCGTTTTATGTCGTTGCTGGGCGGCCGCTAACCATCAGTAATTTACGCAGAAGCCACATGTGTTTCGAAAAGCCACT
>NZ_KV802665.1:321050-325702 GCF_001810775.1 Rothia sp. HMSC062H08 | reverse complement strand
CGCAGTAAAGACAGCAACCTATCGAAACAGCCAGCTACCCGCCGTGTAATCTACCCCCCTCTGCACAGTGCCGATTTTCGGTCATGAGTTAGTGACTTTGGCGGGGGATAAAACCCCAGCCCAAAGTCACTAACCCATGGTCGAAGTCCGTAACCCATGACCGAATTTCCATACGGGGCGGCACAGCCCCTTATCTTGTCAGGGGTCTTTTCTAATCTGTAATCAGAAGCACCGAAGCCCACGCCCCGAGAGCACCGCACCCTCCCAGCGCATCCGAGAGAAAGGACCAACCACCATGGACAACCCCACGACTAACACTCAGCAGAAGACCCTGGACGATCTGGAGTACTACCAGGCGTTGGAAGAGAAGCGTCGCCAGATCAATAAGGAACGCTGCGACGCCATGGAACCGATGTACACGGAGCGTTTCAACGTGGATGAGTACATGGCGTGGCAGGTGACGCTGGCTGAAAACAGCGTGGATGATGATCCTGAGGATGAATTCGCTGTTGAGTGGCTCAACAAGCTGCGTGAAGAGATTCCGAACATGCCTTTGAAAAAGAAGCTCGACTTCGTCGAAGAAGGCATGTACAGGGAAGATCCTAGCGGATGTGAAGAGACGCTGCGCACTCTGAACCTTGTTACTCCGTACGAGACGATGACCCGTTTGGTGGATATCATGCCGCTGAGCCAGAAGACGATTGAAGCTGCTGTGGCAGTGCACAAGAGCCGCCTGAAGCTTGGTATCGAGACCGAGAAGCTGGGTTTCCGCCGCAAGGGTGGTCAGTACCATCTGAATGAGGCGCAGGAGAAGTACGTGCGTGCTGGCCTGGTGGATCGTTACACCCGTGAAGGTGAGGACGGTTCAGCTGAGCTGATGCGCATGGTGTACGACAGCGACTGGTACCCCTGCCTGGAACCTGACCAGTACGAGGAGGAGGGCGGCTTCTCGTGGGAGACCATCAACATGGAGGACTACCGTGCTGGCCGCCTGCTGCCCTTCGGCGACGGTTTTCCCCGCGGGGCGTTTGGCCCCAAGCATGACCGTATCGAGTACCTGGCTGATCTGCTCAAGCGTGGTGAGATTGACGTCCCCACCTTCTGGAAGCGTGTGCAGGATTCCTCCTATGTGGCGGACCAGGAACGCTTCGGCCCTGAGGGAGAAGAATCCTTCATCATCACGAAGAAGAACTGGCGTCAGTTCCTTGAGTGTTGGGATGAAGGCCGCCCGGACGACTACGAACCGGACCCGTCGGTAGATGTATCGGTCTTCCCGAGGGCTCTTGGCGGCGATAGCTGGGATGAATTCCAGAACCGTTCGTACGATTGGCACACGAAGGATTGGGAAGCATGGATTGACTCGCTGCCCGATGACTGGTGGACTCTGAACACTGATGCGGTGGATGTGGCATCGTACCAGGTGGAGGAACCCCGTCTGGTCCCCGAAATGGTGAAGCACACGCTGTAGAAGACCGAGCAGCGCTAACAGCACCTGACGTACACCATCAATAGGAGGGCGCGGCGCACCCGCACAGTTGGATGCGCCGCCCCTCCGCCCACCGTCCCTCCTCCACCCACCAAACTCGCCGCTGAGAGCGCGCTCGCCGGTGAGAGTACAGCCGTCGCATCGCGATTTATCGCGAAAAATGCGCCCTTTCCCGCTTAGCCTGTCAGGGGAGTAGCGTACAGTAAAACACATCACACACCCACACAATCGAATCCGATAAACAACCACACCCCAAGGAGTGACCATGCCGCACAACGCCGTATCACACATCCAGCAGCAGTACGCCGCACACCACCCGCAATGCAACACCCTCGCCCTCGACAAGCCAAAGAGCGCAGCCTATGGCTACACGGCCGCCTTCATCGCCTTCAACAACGCAGACGGCACGCCCACCAACGAAACCCTCACCCTCGACAGCATCCACGCCGCCGCAGAATCCTGCCAGGTCATCGACATGGGCTTCGACTACACGCCCTACTACGACGGCGAACCGGTCAACCCGCCCACCTGCCACCTCATCATGGGCACCAACTTCGGCGAATCCAACAAGAAGTATGCGCTCTCCTCGCTCTACGGCACGGCGCGTATCTACCTCATCACCGCTGACGCACCCACCGTCAAAGTCGACGGGTTCATGACGAAGCTGTCCATGTTCGTCAACAAGATGCGTAACAGCGAAACCTGGAACCGCGCCAAAGCATACATTCTGAGCACCTCACCGGCAGGGGAGGAGCTGCAGAGCTTCGCGTGCTCCTTCACCACCTTCGCCATGCCGCGCAAGTACATCGTGGACCACGAGAAGCCCTGGCGACCCGAGAAGGAAATCGTCGTCAACAACAGCCTGCAGATGGCATTCCGACCCGGCATTTTCTGGCCTAAACAGTCCGCTGTGGACCCCTCGCGTCCGCTGACCGTGCGTGCTTCTGAAGGCCCCAAAATCTTCGAGAGCATCTCGGATCTGACCTGCGGCGGTGTCCCCGTTGAGAAGACGGCAAAAGCCCTGGAAAAGCGGCAGAACATCAACACCTACATCTACCACTTCGCCTACCCGAAGAACCTGGGGGAGCAGCCGAACCTCGCCGTCATCAACTACATGGTGGAGGTACTCGCCCAGCACCTGCGCGAACTGGACAAGCTGCAGCTGGCACCGAACGCGCAGCCACCGCTTGAATGGACCATGGAAGACATACTTTTCAGCTCGGCGTTCGTTGTGCAGGATCTTGCCGAGCAGAGTGGCGTTCCTGAGGGGTCGCATTTGCAGGTTCCTGGTGGTCAGCCGCGACAGCGTACACCGCACACCAGCCCGAAGCGCCTGGCACCTGCCGCTCAGCCCGCACCTACCGCCGAGCCTGTTCAGGAGGCGCACCCGGCACCGGCGGCCCGCCCGGCTCCCGCACAGCGTCCGGCGTCTGCCCAGCCGCAGCAGCCGAACCCGCGCCCCGCGTACTCTAACCCGCCGCGTCCCGCCGCGAACCAGGCGACGGCACATCAGGCAGCGCCCGCATACCAGCAGGCTCCTCAGCCGACCCCCGAGTACCGCCCGAACCCGCAGGGATACCAGGCACACGGCCACGCGGACGCCCCGCACCGTGCAGAATCCCAGTACCGCCCCGATGCCCACTACCACTCTGATGCGCAATACCACCCGGGTACTCAGCCTCAGGCAGGCGCGTACCAGGCGCAGGGCTATCAGGATCCGAACTATCAGGCACCGGGTTACCAGGCGCAGGGCTACCAGCCGAACCCGCAGCACCCGCAGGCGAACTACCCGTACCAGCAGAACCCGGCGTATCAGCAGAACCCGGCGTATCAGCAGGATGCGTCGAGCCAGCAGCGTCCGGTTTTCCAGCCGACCCCCACGGGCACCCGTAACGCTGGAAACCAGAAGGGTTTCTGGGGTAAGGTCGCGTCATTCCTGAGGGGCGAGTAAAACCCGAAAGTAGCGTGGTAATCCGCCGTTATTCGCCCAGAAGCCACATGTGTTTCGAAAAGCCACCTTTGGTGGCTTCTCGAAACACATGTGGCTTTTCGCCGTTAAGCGGGGAGGATCGGGGACTCCTTCGATAGGTTAGTGTTTTCGCCGTGGGTCTTTACCCCGCAGTAAAGACAGCAACCTATCGAAACAGTCAGCTACCCGCCGTGTAATCTACCCCCTCTGCACAGCACCGATTTCCGGTCATGGGTTAGTGACTTTGGTGGGGGTTAAAACCCCAGCCCAGAGTCACTAACCCATGGTCGAAGTCCGTAACCCATGACCGAATTTCCGTCCGGTGTATGGGAGGCGGGGCAACGGCACACAGGAGGCAAGCCAGTCCGCACCTAATCTTCCGTGCAGCGGGGGACTTTGGCGGGGGAGCGCGCCTCCAGAAAACCCCCTCGTCACGCAATATTTTCTTTTTTTTCTCCGGTATGGGCGGTGCAGCCCCTTATCGTGTCAGGGGTGCCCCCTACCTTTGGCGGTAGAGAACAACAACGCGTTCTCACCCACTCCGCCGAGCGACCAAAGGAGCCCCTCATGTACACGGTTGGTTACTACAATGACGAAGACTTCCGCGCCTTCTACTCCGGCCAGGACGCCGCCAACATTGACGACTTCTTCACCGATAACGGCGAATACCTCATGGTGTACCTGCCGGAGGTGACCGACCGCGAGTTCCTCGCCGGCCTCCGCTACGGTAACGGCTGCGATGCTCTCTGCCAGAGCGGATACGCCCTCGACGAGGCGGAAGAGGCCCTCCGCGACATGTACGCGCTCGCCGTGTAGCCTGCCCGCCCACCTGTCACAGACGGGGATCCGGTCATGAGTTGCGGATTTGTGCCATAGGTTAGTGTCTTTGGTCGTAGTTAAAAACCGTGGCAGAAGACACTAAACCATGGCACAAATTCTGCGGGCGCAGAGATATTTGATGCATAAAGCGTTGATGTGTCCGAATAATGACGTTCAGATACTATTGCACTCAAAACAATGCAAATAGACACAAAGATGCGCTACAGTGGTAACTGTAGTGTTCCATAACGCATTGATGCGTTCAGCGGGTGCACTACGGGGCTGTTTTCCTTCCGGTGGTCAGCTTGACCTACCAATAATGGCCTGACATGCACATATATCACACCGTCACCGATGATAGGAGCGTATCTTCTATGG
>NZ_KV802665.1:319712-320950 GCF_001810775.1 Rothia sp. HMSC062H08 | reverse complement strand
GGCGAGTGCTACCCCGTCTACTGTCCGCGGCTACTCCGGGGGCTCCAAAGCCCCCGACGGCGAATACCGTAAAGCTGACGGCTACGGTCCTGCCCAGAACGTCCCTAAACCTAATGCTCCTGAAGAGGGCTATCGTGAGAAGTCTATTGAAGGTATCCGTAAGACGATGGACGCTTGGGTTAAATGGACTAATTATGGAATTCAGGTAGGCGATTTTACGGAATCTCGAAAGTATATTTCCAGCGATTTTACGGAGGAACTGGAAGGGTATAAGAGCTTTGAGGATTTGTATAAGCGCGGTGGTTGGATTATTGATGGCATTGACAACTATGTTGCTGATGGAAATCCGTGGTCTGAGGATGGGGAAACCTATTTTTGGAAGGCATATCGCGAGTGGAATTATATAACTCTTGTGGAGCCTACTGGCGAGTGGCACAGAGACGTCAATATCCAGAAGGATAACGATACGTGGAAGTTTGAGTTTAAGTACTCCGATTCTTCCTGGAAGATTGTTGGCTGCGAACAGGTAGATGACTAATATGCGTACTTTACGAAAAGTCACTTACACTGCTGCTATTGCTCTCTTACCCGTTTTAGAATGCGTATCGGGAGCTAACGCATATGTTGTTACTACCTCCTGCTCTGAAACTTCCGCTAAGGTATGTCAAGTCGAAGTCAAAAAATCGACTACGCGACGAGGAACCGATGGACATCACGATGGACACGGAAATTCTGGTGTCGCTGACCAGGAAATTCAGCAACAATATACTTATTCCACGGTAAATCAGGGAAACGGCGTAAAAGTTACCTACGCCAACGAAAATCCCAATATTATGTCATGCACAACCAAAGACGGAAGAATAGGAACATTCAAGTTCACAAACATGTCACTTGAATCTGGCATTCCTGTAGACCATGGAAGTCCTCGAAGCCCTTCCTCTGCTAGTTGCATTCCCAACGATACCCGCACCCTCACCAGTGCCGACAGCCCGGGTCCCACCGGTCCGACTTACGAAGAAGTCATGGAGGAAATCCGCCACGCTGCAGAGTCGCTAGAGCCGGGCAAGCCGACCCTGCACCAGTCCTACAACAACCCCGCAGGCACTGGCCGAGCAGAAGGCGACCCGAACGTCTACAAGGGCGACCAGGTCAACTTCTACGTCGATGACGGTGGCCCCTACCGCCTTGAAGCAGACATGCTCGCCGGGCACGTCGAAATTGAGCTCATGCCCTCCTCC
>NZ_KV802665.1:173549-319612 GCF_001810775.1 Rothia sp. HMSC062H08 | reverse complement strand
CGTGTGGATGGTGGCCCGTGGCAGATGATGATGGTGACTCCGCAGGCGACCAGTGATCCGTTGCTGGTGCGTGTCTGGTGGGTTGATGTGGGACGCGTAGCCGGTGACTGCAGCTATGACGACACTCGTTGGGGCTGCAAGAACGATCCGACGATGGGTAAGAAGGATAATCCGAACCCGCGTCTGCGCAAGGCTGATATCCGTACCGGTCAGCGTTGGCACCTCAATGATAACGGTGACGGGGACACAGAGTATTCGTTGCACCGCGACTGGCCCGACATGTAAAGTCCACTGTGGGTCTTACGTTGAGAAGCCACATGTTCGCCGAGAAGCCACCATTCTAGTGGCTTTTCGAAACACATGTGGCTTCTCAGCTATCGGGGTTCTTCCCTTCAGCTGGTTAGTCTTCCGGTTTCTAACCAGCCCCCCTATTCACACTTCACACCGATACGAGGAATGTATTTCCATGACTTCCGTTATTTTGAACCGCCGCACACTGTTGAGCGGCGGTACCCTTCTGGGTCTTGGTGCCCTGCTTGCGGCATGCGGCCAGCAGGCGGCTAATGAGGCGAGCGCCTCGGCAGCACCGAGCGAGACCGCCTCCGCCACGCCGAGCGAAATGACTTCCGCTTCAGCTTCTACGGCGGCTTCCGATGCCTCTTCTGCATCAGCTACTCCGAGCCCGGTCATTACCCGCGGCTACTCCGGCGGCTCCAAGGCACCTGACGGGGAGTACCGCGGAGCTGACCCTAACGGTCCGGCACAAAACGTTCCGAAACCTGCATCACCTGAGGACGGATACCGAGAAAAATCCAATGAAGGTCTACGCAAAACACTCAACGCGTGGATTGAATGGAACAACTACGGCGCCCAAACCGGAGACTACAGCCAAGCACGCAAATTCGTTGATAGCAGCTTTACCGAACTACTAGACTCCTACGAAGGTCTTGAAGCCCTCTACAAGCGAGGCGGCTGGATTATCGCGGGACTTGATCACTACATTGCTGACGGGAACCCCTGGATCGAGGGGGAGACTTACTTCTGGAAGGCGTACCGGGAGTGGGGTTACGTTATGTACATTGAACCTAACGGTGATTGGAAGTCTTACGAGAATGACAGAAAGGATGACGACACGTGGAAGTTCTCGTTCAAGTACACCTCTGAGGGCTGGAAGATTATCGATTTTGAACAAGTAGATGACTAAATAGGAAATATAAAGCACTTATTAGTATCGCAAGAATTCTTATTCTTGCTTCGAGAATTTCTCTATCTTCCGCTTTCTAATCAGCATCCCCCATTCACACCACACCGATAGAAGGAATCTACTTCCATGACTTCCGTTTTTCTTACTCGTCGAGCGTTGTTGAACGGCGGCGCACTCATGGGTCTCAGTACCCTTCTTGGAGCCTGCGGTCAGCAAGCTAATAACGAGGCGGCAGCCACGACTTCCGCCGCGCCGAGCGAGACCACCTCGGCGTCTGCGGCGGCATCTGAGTCGCCCTTGGCGAGTGCTACCCCGTCTACTGTCCGCGGTTATTCGGGTGGTTCGAAGGCGCCTGACGGCGAGTACCGCCCGGCGGATAAGTACGGTCCGGCACAGAATGTACCGAAGCCTAACGTTCCGGAGGACGGCTACAACGAAAAGTCTCTGGAGGGCATGCGCAAGACGATGGATGCCTGGATCTTGTGGGGTAATTACGGTACTCAAACTGGCGATTACTCGATGGCTTTCAAGTTCATGTCCCCTACTTTTGAAGACGAACGTAAGGCCTATACAGGCGTCGAGGACCTTTACAAGAGAGGCGGATGGGTCATTGGCGGTATAAACCACTATCTAGCTGACGGTAACCCCTGGTCCGAAGATGGTGAAACCTACTTCTGGAAGGCGTACCGCGAATGGGATTACGAGACTTATGTTGAATCTGACGGTAGCTGGCGCAAATGGAGTAATGACGATAAAACCGATGACACCTTTAGATTTGAGCTGAAGCACAACGGGCAGAAATGGGAAATCATGAATTATGAGCCCGTTGATGACTAGTCCCTCCAGCCGATCCTAAAAGTCCGCACCCCGCAGATATCCCGCATCCCACAGACACCCAGCAGACATTCCGCAGACACGCAGAAGCCACATGTATTTCGAGAAGCCACCAAAAAAGTGGCTTTTCGAAACACATGTGGCTTCTCGGCGTTAATTAGACCGTTATTTAGACCGTCTGCTAGACCCTAGTTGCCGAAGCCCTGCAGGGTTGCTGCCCAGGCGCGGCGCGCCTCCAGAGCTTCTTTAGCCTTGGCGATCTTCTTGGAGTCGCCGCCCTTTTCAGCTGCTGCGAGCTCTGCTTCCAGCTCGGCGAGAGAGTCCTCGATCTGTGCGAGCAGGGAGTTCGCGCGTGCCGCCTTGGCGGGGTCGTTGCGCTTCCACTTTGCCTCTTCGGCGCCGTTGATTTCGTCCTGAATACGGCGCAGTTCGCCGTCGACGCGGCGCAGGTCGTTGCGGGGTACGCGGCCTGCCGCATCCCAACGGTCCAGAATCTTCTCGAAGGCGGCCTTCGCGCCCTCAATGTCCTCGACGGGCAGGAGTGCGCGTGCTTCTTCGAGCAGTGCTTCCTTGACCTTGAGGTTTTCGGCGTAGACTGCGTCCTGCGCTGCTTCGGCTTCGTTGCGGGCGTTGAAGAACAAGTCCTGTGCCGCGCGGAAGCGTGCCCACAGCTTGTCGTCTTCGCGACGGTGGCCGCGGGGTACCTGCTTCCAGGCGCGCATCAGGTCGCCGTATACGCGGGAAGTCTCAGACCAGTCAGTGGAGGTGGACAGCTCTTCCGCGCGTGCGATCAGCTCTTCCTTGGCGCGCTTGATGCGTGCGTTGCGGTCGTCGAGCTGCGAGAAGTGTGCGCGGCGGTTGCGGTCGAAGGTGGTGCGGGCTGCACGGAAACGCTTCCACAGCTCGTCCTCTACGCTCTTTGCCAGGTGAATTTCGCGCTGTGCCTTCTTCCACGCTTCGAACAGTTCGTTCATGCGGGAATGGGAGTTCTTCCAGTGAATCTGGTCGGGGTCCTGGCTGGCAATCTGCTCGGCTTCCGCGACGATTTCTTCACGGACGGCGAGGGCGCGTTCACGGTTTTCGGTGCGTGCCTGCTGCTGCTTTTCGCCGAGTTCAGCGATCTGCTCTGCGAGGGAGATGAGGCGCTTCTGCAGGCCGGAGTAGTCACCGACCATGTTGCGCACACCAATCTGTGCACCGATGGAGGTGATGCCCTTCTGCAGGTCTGCGGCGGGGGCGTTGTTGGCGAGGCGGGATTCGAGCAGGGCAACCTGCGCCTCGACGTTTTCAAACTTGCGGGCGAAGTAGCTGAGCGCTTCTTCTTCGGAGGCGCCGGGCAGCTGGCCTACGGCGTATTCTTCGCCGTCGACAATGACGAAGACGTGGCCGTCCTCGGAGACGCGGCCGTACTGGCGTGCCTTTTCGAGGTTTACAGTGTCGTCGGGTTTGGTAGTCACCGCTATAACTCTTTCACTCGGGGGTGCTGGGGGTGGGCGCCTTTGCGCTGTTCCCCGTGGTGGGCACCCGTTTGGGTGTGCGTGTGCACCTCCTAAGCATAGCCTCTGTGGGGTGTGTGTGAGTAGTGTCTGGTCGTGTTGTGTTGTGGGCGAACCTGCCGGCTGCGGGTTTGTGCGGGTTTGTGTTGGGTGAGCTGGGGGAGTGGGTGCTGTGCTGGGGTGGGTGTTGGTATGATGGGTAGATATGCCCGGAGGTGTTCCGGGGGTTTTGTTGTCGAGTTCTTTGTCAAGGAGTATCGCGTATGGCTCGCAAGGCTTCGCTGTCTGGTTTTCCCGAGTATCTTCCGGCTGAGCGGTTGGTTGAGAATCATGTTCTGGACACTTTGCGTGAGACTTTTGAGTTGCACGGTTTCTCCCCGATTGAGACTCGTTCGGTAGAGACTATTGAGCAGCTGCTGCGCAAGGGTGAGATTGACAAGGAAGTTTACGCAATTTCTCGCCTGCAGGAGGACGAGGCTGCTAAGGCTAAGGAAAAGCTGGCTCTGCACTTTGACCTGACCGTGCCGTTTGCCCGTTATGTGGTGGAGAACGCCGGTTACCTGAATTTCCCGTTCTCGCGTTACCAGATTCAGAAGGTGTGGCGTGGTGAGCGTCCGCAGGAGGGTCGTGCCCGCGAGTTCACTCAGGCTGATATTGACGTGGTTGGCGACGGCGAGCTGCCGTTCCGTTACGACGTGACCTTGGCGCTGGTTGTTGTTGATGCGCTGTCGAAGCTGCCGATTCCTGAGTTCAAGCTGCGTGTGAATAACCGCAAGCTGGCTGAGGGTTTCTACCTGGGCCTGGGTTTGACTGATACTGCGGCTGTTCTGCGTTCTATTGACAAGCTGGAGAAGATCGGCGCTGAGCGTGTGGCTGAGGAGCTGCAGGCTGAGGCTGGTGCGAGCGCGGATGCTGCCGCTGCCGCCCTGGAGCTGGCGCAGATCCGCACGGAGGATGCTTCTTTTGTGGAGCAGGTGCGTGCGCTTGCCGCTAAGTATTCGGTGGAGCATGAGCTGCTGGATCAGGGTCTTGCTGAGCTGGCTGAGGTCATTGAGGAGGCATCCCGCCGCGCGCCGGGTAAGGTGCTGGCTGACCTGTCGATTGCTCGCGGCTTGGACTACTACACCGGCACCGTGTATGAGACTGTTCTGGTTGGTCACGAGTCGCTGGGTTCGATTTGCTCGGGTGGCCGCTATGAGTCGCTGGCGTCGAACGGTAAGAAGACGTACCCGGGTGTTGGCCTGTCTATTGGTGTGACTCGTGTGGTGGCTCGTATCCTGTCGCAGGGTTTTGCGCAGGCGAGCCGTAAGGTGCCTTCGGCTGTGTTTGTTGCCCTGACGAATGATGAGGGCTGGTCCGCTGCGAATGATGTTGCGGATGCGCTGCGTGCCCGCGGTATTGCCTGCGAGGTGTCCGCGAATGCGGCGAAGTTCGGTAAGCAGATTAAGTACGCTGAGAAGCGCGGCATTCCGTTCGTGTGGTTCATTTCCTCGGATGAGTCGGGTGCCCCGGTTCACGAGGTGAAGGATATCCGTTCGGGTGAGCAGGTTGCTGCTGATCCGGCTTCGTGGATGCCGCCGGCTGAGGATCAGCACGTTCAGATTGTGCGTGCTGAGGGCCTGTAATAGTAGGTAAATAGTAGGAGCCTGTCATACCCTGTGGTGTTTGGCCGCTGTAGTATCTGGCTACTCTGAGCCTGCAGATGGACTCGCATATGGATGTGTACCCGCCTGGTGGGGAGGACGTTGACCTCCCTGCCGGGCGGGTCTTTTGTGTGAGCCCAGATTTTCGATAGGTTAGTGTCTTCGCCGTGGGTCTTTAACCCGGGGTGAAGGCGCTAACCTATCGACTGAGGCGTTTCCTCGCTTTATCTCAAGAGTAGTTTCCGCAAGTGGGTGATGACTTCCCGCTCTTTTTGAAAGATGTCAGCCCATGTGAGGTGTACGACCGTCCAGCCGGCGCGGGTTAGAGCACGGTCGCGGGTGGCTTCGTAGCGGTCCCTGCCGGGGTGGTCCACGTATTTCTGTTCGCCGTCGAACTCGAGAATGACGCGCGCCTCGGGCCAGGTGAAGTCCACTCGATAGTTACGGCCTTCGCATGAAATCGGGTACTGCGTTACGGGGAGGGGCAGCCTGTGCTCCATGAGTAGGCACCGGGTGAGGCTTTCACCAGCCGACTCGCTGGATGCATCCACCGCCTGCGCCAGGAGAGGCCCGGCGGAGCCGCCGTACCCGGTGAGGTTCAGTAGAATCTCAGTCACCTCGTGGGGTTCCAAGAGTTTCCGCCGCATGATGGAGTCAGCGAGGACCACCGCCTCCCGAAAGGGCATGCTGCGAGCACAATCCTGCAGCGTGCGAGCCACCGTCGTAACCATGATGGATGTGCCCGGCAACCTGGTGACTTCCTCGGGGCCAGGGGCGCTGTAATGCCGGGTGATTCTTCCCTTGTCAGAGGTGCTATGACTACAGCTATACACGCTTATCATTTGGGGAACAGAGAGTACATCAAGTCCCCATAGCGCCGCGGCTGATGTGTGGGAGAAGATTCCTTGAAGACCCATCATCTGAGCAGCGATGCACCGTACCGTGAGCCGCTCTTCGGGGGTGAGCGCTTGGGCATCGCAGGTGTAAATATAGGCTCCTCGCTGGATACGTTGCAGAGACCCTTCCGCCACTAGCTTGCGAATGCGTTTTGGCCCGATTCCTCGCAGGTTGAGCATCTGGGAGTTCAGCACGAATGGGTGCAGTTCTGCGGCGCGGGTAATTTCTGGTGTAGCCGGTAGTACGTTTGGGACGCGTTGCCACGGAATAGTTACGGTGTTCATAGGCTTTATCCTGGCAGGCTGTGTGAGGTTGTGGGGCTTGTTTGTGAAATCTGTGGATAACTTCGCGGATTCTACCGAAAAAGTGTTTGTCCACAGGCATGCGGAGTGGATTCCCCGGTAATACTTCGATAGGTTAGCGGCTTTTCGATAGGTTAATGCCTTCACCCCGGGTTAAAGACCCACGGCGAAGACACTAACCTATCGACCGCAGACACCCACGAACCGGCCGCCCTACCCGCATCCCGCCTCCGCACCCCATTTTCTGGCGCCTGACTTGCCCAGACTTGCCCCGACCCGCCCTCGACCTGCCCGGAGGGGATACAATATATGAGGCGCACGCAGTGTGCGCATATCATCAACCGCGTGTACCCGGCTACTGTCTATAGTCGTGAGGTGCCCGCTATGAAAGGAATGTCTGTGCTTCGCACTCACACCAACGGCGAGCTGACCGCCGCAAATATTGGAGAGACTGTTACCCTGACCGGTTGGGTGGCTCGCCGCCGCGACCACGGTGGTGTCGCTTTCGTTGACCTGCGTGACCGTGAGGGTGTCACCCAGTGTGTTTTCCACAATGAGGCTGATTTTGAGCACCTGCGCAACGAGTATGTGCTGCGTGTGACCGGTCTGGTGACTAAGCGCCCGGAGGGTAACGAGAACCCGAACCTGGCGACTGGCGAGATTGAGGTTGAGGTGTCCGCCGTTGAGGTGCTGAACACTGCCGCTCCGCTGCCTTTCCAGATTGACGAGCACGTTGAGGTGGGTGAGGAGGCGCGCCTGCGCTACCGCTACCTGGATCTTCGCCGCCCGGAGCCGGCTCGCATCATGCGTCTGCGTTCGGACGCGAACCGTGCGGCACGCAACCTGCTGGCCGAAGACGGCTACATTGAGGTTGAGACCCCGACCCTGACCCGTTCAACCCCTGAGGGTGCGCGTGACTTCCTGGTGCCGGCTCGTCTGGCTCCGGGTTCTTGGTATGCTCTGCCGCAGTCCCCGCAGCTGTTCAAGCAGCTGCTGCAGGTGGGCGGTATTGAGAAGTACTACCAGATTGCTCGTTGCTACCGCGATGAGGATTTCCGTGCGGACCGTCAGCCTGAGTTCACCCAGCTGGACATTGAGGCATCGTTCGTTGATCAGGAAGACATCATTGAGCTGGGCGAGCGCATCGTTGAGGCTGTGTGGAACCTGATTGACGTGAAGGTTCCCCGCCCGATTCAGCGCATGACCTACAAGGATGCGATGGAGAAGTACGGTTCGGACAAGCCTGACCTGCGTTTTGGTCTGGAGCTGACTGAGCTGACCGAGTACTTCAAGGACACCACTTTCCGCGTGTTCAAGGCTCCTTACGTGGGTGCTGTTGTGATGCCCGGTGGTGCTTCTCAGCCTCGCCGTACCCTGGACGCTTGGCAGGAGTGGGCGAAGCAGCGTGGCGCTAAGGGCCTGGCGTATGTCCTCATTCAGGAGGATGGCGAGCTGACCGGTCCGGTTGCTAAGAATATTACTGACGCTGAGCGCGAAGGCCTGGCTGAGGCTACCGGCGCGAAGCCCGGCGACTGCATCTTCTTCGCCGCTGGTGAGGCTAAGGCTTCCCGTGCGCTGCTGGGTGCCGCTCGTGTTGAGATTGGCCACCGTACCGGCCTGATTAAGGACGGCGAGTGGTCCTTCGTGTGGGTTGTTGACGCTCCCATGTTTGAGTCCTCCGCAGAGGCTACTGAGTCCGGTGACGTGGCTCTGGGTCACTCCGCGTGGACTGCTGTGCACCACGCGTTCACTTCCCCGAAGCCCGAGTTCATGGATACTTTCGACACTGACCCGGGTTCGGCTCTGGCGTACGCTTACGACATTGTCTGCAACGGTAACGAGATTGGTGGCGGTTCGATCCGTATTCACCGCCGTGACGTGCAGGAACGCGTATTCGCTGTGATGGGCATTGGCGAGGAAGAGGCTCAGGAGAAGTTCGGCTTCCTGCTGGATGCGTTCAAGTACGGCGCACCGCCCATGGGTGGTATTGCGTTCGGTTGGGACCGTATTGTGTCTCTGCTGGCTGGCGTTGATTCGATCCGCGAGGTTATTGCGTTCCCGAAGACCGGTAACGGTTACGATCCGCTGACTGCGGCTCCTGCACCGATTACTCCGGAGCAGCGTAAGGAAGCTGGCGTTGACTTCAAGCCGAAGAAGAAGGACGAGGAGTAATCTTCTCTAGTCTTTGGTCGTGCGCCCCGTGTGGGGTGCGAGGCGTGTGGCGATTACCCGGGGTTTGAGCCTTTAGGTTTTGAGTGCTGGGGTCGCTGTTGAGGGTGGGCTGTGTATTCTGCTGGTGCAGGGTCGCAGCCCACCTTTTGTATCAACTGGCGTGCGTGCCGATTTGTGTACTAAGCAAAGGTGTGTGCTAACTGAAGGGGGAGGGGAGCATGCGTATTCTGATTGCCGGCCCGAGCGGTAGCGGTAAGACGACGTTCGCGGCGCGGTTGGGGCGCCTCCTGGACATTCCGCATACGGAGATGGACTCGTTGCATTGGGGTCCGAACTGGACTCCGCGCCCTAGTTTTGAGGCGGATGTTCAGACGCTCATTGAGCGGCCTGCGTGGATTACGGAGTGGCAGTATCCGCAGGTGCGCGGCCGCCTGCTGGAGCGCGCGGATGTGGTGATTTACTTGCGCTATAGCCGTGCGGTGGTCATGTGGCGTGTGGTTCGCCGGACGGTGCGCCGTGCGGTGACGGGTCAGAGGCTGTGGGCTGATAATGTGGAGCCGCCGCTGAAGAATATTCTGCGGGACCCGGACAACATGATTCGGTACACGTGGAGGAGCTACCCGCACGTCGGGGAGTTGCTGGCGGAGGCTCGCGGGCAGCATCTGCAGAAGCGTTTTATTGAGTTTCGTACTCCGCGGGCGGCGAACCAGTTTTTGCGTGCCGTGCAGCTGCGCGGCGTGCTCTGAGGCGGCTGCCTCTAGAACTGCGGCTCCCCTAAACCAGCCGCTGAGAGTGGTGTCGAAAGAGATGTATGAGCCCGGCGAATGCCGGTTCCATGATGAAAGGTGAACGATGCGAGTAGTTATTCAGCGCGTGACCCGCGCGGCGGTGCGCGTGGCGGGTGAGACGGTCGGCGCGATTGAGCAGCCCGGCTACCTGGTGCTGGTCGGTATCACGCACGGTGACGGTGCGGCGCAGATTGCGAAGCTTGCCGACAAGACCGCGAACCTGCGCCTGATGGAGGGGGAGAAGTCCCTGCTCGATGAGGGCGCACCCGTGCTGGCGGTCAGCCAGTTCACCCTCTACGGGGATGCGAAGAAGGGCCGCCGCCCCTCCTGGTCTGCCGCTGCGCCCGGCGCGGTGAGTGAGCCGCTGTTCAACGACTATGTTCAGGCGCTGCGTGAGCGTGGCCTGCACGTGGAGACCGGCGTGTTCGGTGCGGACATGCAGGTGGAGCTCGTCAATGACGGCCCGGTGACCCTGATTCTCGATAGTGAGACCCTTTAAGAGCGGCGCTAACCCGTGTGGTGTCACGCCGCGAGCTAAATCCGCAGCTGTATATCCACACCCCGTACCCGCCTCCAGATTGTGAAACGATAGAGTAAGACTATGGCTGATTCCCTCTTTGATCTTGAGTTGCCCGATGACGGGGACCGCGTGAGCCTGATTGGTGCGCCCGCTGAGGAGCCCTCCTCCTCGCGTGCCTCTGCGTCGCGTGCGTATTCTGCCCGTTCGGCGTCTCGTGCGCCGTTGGCGGTGCGTATGCGTCCGCGCACGATTGACGAGGTCCTCGGCCAGGAGCATCTGCTGACTCCGGGTGCGCCTCTGCGCGTGTTGGCGGGGGAGAATGCCGGACCGGCTGGCCCGTCCTCGGTGATTTTGTACGGCCCGCCGGGTACGGGTAAGACCACTCTGGCGCATGTGATTGCGCGCGCGCCGGGTCGTAAGTTCGTGGAGCTTTCGGCGATTACCGCGGGCGTGAAGGACGTTCGCGCGGTCATGGACCAAGCGCTGCTCGACCGCGACATGTACGGCACGACCACCGTGCTCTTCCTCGACGAGATTCACCGTTTCACGAAGGCTCAGCAGGATGCGCTCCTGCCCGGTGTGGAGAACCGCTGGGTGATTCTGGTGGCGGCTACGACGGAGAACCCGTCGTTCAGCATTATTTCGCCGCTGCTCTCGCGCTCGCTACTGTTGCGGGTTCATTCGCTGGAGCAGTCCGATATTGAGCAGCTGATTGACCGTGCGTTGGCTGATCCGCGCGGTTTTGATGGTGCGGCGGTCATCGATGAGGACGCGCGCGCCCACCTCGCGGCGGTTTCGGGAGGCGACGCTCGCCGCTCCCTGACCTCCCTGGAGGCGGCGGCTGCGATTGCCTTTAGCGAGGCTGAAGCTGCGGGAAATGCCCCGGCAGAAACTGGCCCCGCAGAAACCGGTGCCGAAGAGGCCGAACCTGCCGCACCCGTGCGCATCACCCTGGCGCACGCTACGGAGGCGGTGGACCGCGCCGCGATCCGCTACGACCGTTCGGGCGATCAGCATTATGACGTGGTGAGTGCGTTCATTAAGTCCATGCGCGGCTCTGATGCGGACGCCGCGGTGCACTACTTGGCGCGCATGCTGGAGGGCGGCGAGGATCCGCGTTTCGTGGCGCGTCGCATCATGATTTTGGCGAGTGAGGATATTGGTTTGGCTGATCCGCAGGCGTTGCAGGTGGCGACGGCTGCGGCGCAGTCGGTGGCGCTGGTGGGCATGCCGGAGGCGCGCATTATCCTCTCGCAGGCGGTGATATATTGTGCGCTCGCGCCGAAGTCGAATGCGGCGTATAACGCGATTAACCGCGCGATTGCGGATGTGCGTGCGGGTGCTTCGGGTCAGGTTCCGGTGCATTTGCGTGATGGTCATTATGCGGGGGCTAAGCAGTTTGGTCACGGCGTGGGGTATGTGTATGCGCATGATGAGCCGGGGCATGTGGCGGCGCAGCAGTACCTGCCGGATACTCTGCGCGGCACGGTCTACTACGAGCCGACTCAGCATGGTTTTGAGCGTACGTTGACGGAGCGTCGTGAGCGTATCCGCCGTATTTTGGATGCCGCGCCGGTGCAGGATACGACCCGTTAGCTTACGTGGCTCCCATCGAGCCGTCTACTACTTTGAGTGCTGACCACCGGGGGAGTGGCGTGCCTCGGCAGGCAGGTAGCCGTATAGAGCAAGCAGCCGTATAGGGCTGAGCGCAAACAGAAAGCGGTGCGTAGTACCTCGGTAGTACTGCGCACCGCGTCAGAGTTTTGAGTTGTGATAGACGTCTTGACTGTCGGCCTTCCCGGAAGGGCGGACGCCAAGCTTGTTATGTTCTCTAGTCTAGGCGATATGGGGGTCTGATTCAAGCTATTCCCATAAAGACACAGGTTAAAAATAACGAAATGATTACAATCCAACATCCCGGCGCCGTGATTTTTTCGGGAAGTCGCACCTAAATAGCTCTGACGGGCATAAATAATTCTTGCGGGGTCGTGTGGGTAAGTATCAAAAACCCACACGCACAGTGATTTGAACCAAAGATTTCCCAAAAGGCTGGTAAAGCCCGGACGCATCCGGTAAGCTTGACGGGTCTGGCAATTACTATGCCCGCATTCGTGCGAGCGTCAGTAATGTAGCTGCGGGGTACTCTGCCCCGAGCTCTCCGCCTCACCGCCGTACAGCAACGACCGAATCGGTCGCGTACGGATTCCGGCGGGGTCAACCGAGGAGGCCAGTATTCAACAGACCGAGGCCCCACCCGCGAGGGTGCAGGAGCCTCACATAGAAAGGTAGATTGTGGCTAAGCACAACCGCACCCGCCGTACCGTGCGTCAGTCCCGTGCCCTGGGCATTGCACTGACCCCGAAGGCAGAAAAGTACCTCGAGCGTCGTCCTTACGGCCCCGGCCAGCACGGCCGTGCCCGCAAGAAGGCTGACTCCAACTACGCTACCCAGCTGAAGGAAAAGCAGCGTCTGCGCGCTCAGTACAACATCCGCGAGGCACAGATGCGCCGCGCATACCTCGAGGCAAAGCGTACCGAGGGCCAGACCGGTAAGAACATGGTCGAGCTGCTCGAGACCCGCCTCGACGCTCTGGTTCTGCGTGCAGGCTTCGCCCGCACCATTGCACAGGCACGTCAGATGGTTGTTCACCGTCACATCATGGTTGACGGCGTTCGCGTGGACCGCCCCTCGTTCCACGTCAAGCCCGGCCAGCTGATCCACGTTCACCCCAAGGCTGAGAAGACCACCCCCTTCCAGGCTGCGGCTGCAGGTGAGAACCAGGCAGTTCTGCCCGAGGTTCCCGCATACCTGAACGTTGAGATCGAGAAGCTGCACGCAAAGCTTGAGCGCAAGCCCAAGCGCGAAGAGATCCCCGTGATCTGCGACGAGCAGCTGGTCGTTGAGTACTACTCGCGTCTGGCATAATCTCGATTTTTCGAGAAGCAACCCGTCCTGCACCGTTCGGTGGGGGCGGGTTGTTCCCGTTTAACGCGCGGGTTTTGGGGCTTATACACCAGAGGGGAGTGGCGCCGCTGAACCTGTGAATCTTCCGTCGCTGGGAGTTTCATGAGAGTTTAAGGGGCGCTTGAAGGATTTATCGACTAAAATAGAGGATTGAACTGTGTATACGGTCCTGAACTGTATGCGCGATCCGGCTGCGCGCCACGGTGGCACGCGGTCCTGTACGACTATTGATAAGCATCATGCATTGAGCGGAATGGGGTTATAGATGACCGGCGGAGATATTGCGGGCCTGATTGCAGCAGGAGTTTTTGCGATTCTGGTGGCTCTGCTTGCGCTACCCATTATTCGCCTGACTAAGGTGTTTGATGAGCTTATCGTGACGATTCGTTCGCTGAACCAGAGCACCGGCCCCCTCATCGAAGAGGTGACTCGCACTGTGGTGACCACCAATGAGCAGCTGGAGAAGGTTGACGACATCACCTCGAACGTTTCGGATGCGTCCGCGAACGTTTCTGCGCTGTCCTCGCTGGTGACCTCGACTGTGGGTCAGCCGCTGATTAAGGTTGCGTCCTTCTCGTACGGTGTGCGTCAGGCGTTCCGCGGCGGTAAGTCCGGCGATGCGCACGGCACCGGCAACGCTGGTGGCCAGTACGGTTCGGCACAGGGCGGCTCTTACTCTGCAGGCGGTGAGAACTAATGGGTCTGCTTCGTTCTGCTCTTCTGCTCGGCGCCGGCGCGGCGGTTGGTTACTTCGCTTCCAGGCGTGCCGCCTCCGAACCTGCTCAGCGTACCCCCGGCAGCGCCCTGCTCATGCGTGAGCACGGTGAGCTTGCCCTCAACCCGGAGTCTCAGATGGGAAAGTTCTTCGATTCGCCGATTGGCAAGCCCCTGCAGCCGTATGCGTTGCGTGCTGTTGAGTTCGCCGCCCGCGTGCGTGAGGGCATGCAGGAGAAAGAGATGGAGCTCAACGCTAAGGTGGAGCGCCAGAAGCAGGATATGCGTCCTGGCTCCCTGGATACCTGGGACCGCAAGATGAGCTCGACTGAGATTGAGTCCACGAACCGCCGCCTGGCTGAGCGTGAACTCATTGAGGTGGAGGCTGAGATTGCCTCCTTGGAAGAGGCTCAGAAGCGAGCGCGTGAGCAGCGTATTGCGCGTGACCGTCAGCTCGGTGACGGCTTCTTCAACTAGGTTTTAAAAGATGGTGTTTTCGCCCGTAAACCACGGTACGAGACTGGCTCGATTAGCCATTTTGCTCTTGGGCAGGCACCATAGGTCAGTAGACTAATTTAGAATTTCGCACAGATTACTCTAAGGAACGAGATGCTCTCACAGGAGATTTCTAAGCGCTGGATCGATTTCTTCGCTTCCCGCGGCCATACTGTGGTGCCTTCGGCATCGCTGATTTCGAACGAGCCCGGCGCTATGTTCACCATTGCCGGTATGGTGCCGTTCATTCCCTACTTCCTGGGCCGTGAGACCCCTCCGTTCTCCCGCGCGACCAGCGTGCAGAAGTGCATCCGCACCCTGGACATTGAAGAGGTCGGTAAGACCGCGCGTCACGGTACCTTCTTCCAGATGGCTGGTAACTTCTCGTTCGGTGATTACTTCAAGGAGCAGGCGATTCCGTTTGCTTACGAGCTGCTGACCACCCCTCAGGATAAGGGCGGTTTCGGTCTGGATCCGGAGCGCCTGTGGGTCACCATTTATGAGGGTGACGATGAGGCCTTCGACATTTGGCACAACAAGGTGGGCTTCCCGGCTGAGCGTATTCAGCGTATGGGCATGAAGGAAAACTACTGGTCCACCGGTCAGCCCGGCCCCGCAGGCCCCGACTCGGAGATCTTCTACGACCGTGGCCCCGCGTACGGTAAGGAAGGCGGCCCGGCGGCTGACGATGACCGTTACATTGAGATTTGGAACCTCGTGTTCATGCAGTACCAGCGTGGCGAGGGCATCGGTAAGGATGACTTCGAGATTCTGGGTGATCTGCCGAAGAAGAACATCGATACCGGTCTGGGCGTTGAACGTCTTGCCATGCTGCTGCAGGGTGTTGAGAACTTCTACGAGACCGACCAGGTTCGCCCCGTTCTGGACGCTGCTTCTAAGCTATCCGGTAAGAAGTACCACGGCTCTGAGTCCGCTGAGGATGAGGGCTACGAGGACGACGTGCGTATGCGCGTGGTGGCTGACCACATCCGTTCCTCGCTGATGCTGATTGCTGATGGCGTGACCCCCTCCAACGAGGGTCGCGGCTACATTCTGCGCCGTCTGATGCGCCGTGCGATTCGTGCGATGCGTCTGCTGGGCGTTACTGAGCCCTGCCTGCCCGTGCTGTTCCCGGCTTCGCGTGACGCGATGAAGGGTGCTTTCCCGTACGTTGCTGACGACTTCGAACGTATTTCCCGCATTGCGTACGCTGAGGAGAAGGCGTTCCTGCACACCATTGAGACCGGTACTGAGCGTCTGGAAGAGGCTGTCGCTGCCGCTAAAAAGGACGGCTCTAACGCTGTTTCTGGTGCTGAGGCGTTTGCTCTGCACGACACCTACGGCTTCCCGATTGACCTTACCCTGGAGATGGCTGCTGAGGCTGGCGTGAAGGTGGATGAGAAGTCCTTCCGCGAGCTGATGGCTGAGCAGCGTCACCGTGCGCAGGCTGACGCTAAGGCGAAGAAGGGCGCGTTTGCTGACCTGTCTGAGCTGCGTAAGCTCGTGGACGAGCGCGGCTCCATCTTCACCGGTTACACCGAGCTGCGTACTGAGACTAAGCTGCGTGCAATCCTGGTGGACGGCGTTTCCGTGCCCGCCGCTAAGGCTGGCGACAAGATTGAGGTTGTCCTGGACGAGACCCCGTTCTACGCGGAGGCTGGTGGCCAGGCTGCTGATACCGGTGTTATTACCGGCAACGGCTTCATCATTGACGTTCAGGACGTTCAGCAGCCCGTGAAGGGCCTGAGCGTTCACCGCGCCGTTGTGCGTGAGGGTGAGGTTCACACCGGTGCCGATGTTGTGGCACAGGTTGATGTTCAGCGCCGCCGCGACGGTGAGAAGGCACACTCCGGTACCCACATCATTCACGCTGCCCTGCACCAGGTGCTCGGCAACGAGGCTACTCAGCGTGGCTCTTTCAACAAGGAAGGCTACCTGCGCTTCGACTTCGCGTGGGGCGAGGGCCTGTCCGAGTCCGCTAAGCGTGAGGTTGAAGAGGTTGCTAACCTCGCGATCCGCGATAACCACGAGGTGATTACCCGTGAGATGCCGCTGGCTGAGGCTAAGGCTCTGGGCGCTATGAGCCTCTTCGGCGAGAAGTACGGCGACGTGGTGCGTGTTGTTGAAATCGGCGGCGAGTTCTCCCGCGAGCTGTGCGGTGGTACCCACGTTGGTTCGTCCGCTGAGATTGGCTCCCTGACCCTGCTGACCGAGGGCTCTGTTGGCTCCGGCAACCGCCGTGTTGAGGCTCTGGTGGGCCTGGATTCCTTCAACCACCTGGCTGCTGAGCGTACCCTGGTGAACCAGCTGACCGGCCTGATGAAGGTTCAGTCCTCCGCTGATCTGCCGGAGAAGATTAACCAGACTCTGGCTAAGCTGAAGGCTGCTGAGAAGGAACTGGCTCAGCTGCGCCGCGAGAAGCTGCAGGCTGAGGCTGGCAAGCTGCTGGAGAACGCACAGACCATCGGTTCCGTGCGCGTTCTGGCGCATGACGCTGGCGAACTGGACGCTAACGGCGTTCGTGACCTGGCTCTGGATCTGCGTTCGCGCTTCGGCTCCGAGGCCGCTGTTGTCGCCGTGGTGGGTGTGGCTAATGGCCGCCCCGTCGTCCTGGTGGCAACCAACGAGGGTGCTCGTGAGGCTGGCGTGAAGGCTGGCGCTCTGGTCCGCGTCGCTGCCGGTGTTCTCGGCGGCGGTGGCGGCGGTAAGGACGACGTCGCTCAGGGTGGTGGCCAGGACGCATCCAAGATTGGTGCTGCACTGGACGCTGTCCGCGACGCTATCGCACAGGCTCAGGCCTAAACATGGCGGAATTCCAGCGCGGAGTGCGGATGGGTGTCGATGTGGGGAACGCCCGCGTCGGCACCGCCCTCAGCGACCCCGACGGTATTCTCGCCACCCCGCTCAAGACGCTGCGCCGCGACGCGAAGAAGAACTCTGACCGCCGTGTTTTGCGTAAGCTGATTGAGGTGAACGAGGTGGTGGAGGTTTTCGTCGGGCTTCCGAGGACCATGCGTGGCGGGGATTCTCCCTCCACGGAAATGGCTCGGGAGTACGCTCAGGCTCTGCGCTCCGAGCTGGATGCCGAAGAGAAAACACACATTAACATTTGGCTGGTGGATGAGCGACTCACCACCGTGAGCGCTCACCGTGCACTGCACGAGGCTGGGGTTTCCAGCCGAGATTTCAAGACTATGGTTGACCAGGTGGCGGCTGTGAACATTTTGCAGTACAGCCTGGATGCCCTCAAAGCGGGGCAGTCCGTAGCCGGGTACAAGGTGAGCGATCCGGCCCACGAAGAAAACCGACCGTCCGAGTCAGAAGGGACCACGGTCGGTGCCGTCAACGAAACGGAGAACCTTCAGTGACCGAACAGAATAAACATCCCGAAGAGAGCGGGCTCGACCTCTTTAGGCCGACAGCCGAGGATGAACGTAAGGGCATCACCGGCATCACGATGGAACAGGAAATCGTGTCGGTGGCTACGTTGCGTGCGCGTAAGCGCCGCCGCCGCGCCATCATGCTGAGCGCTATTTCCTTGTTTGTGGTGGCTCTGGTCATCATTTCGGGTGCCTTGATTACTCGCTATGACCCGTTCAAGACTCGTGACTACTCGGGTGGCGGCAATGGTACGACCGTGACGTTCACGATTCGTTCTGGCCAGTCCACCGCGCAGGTGGCGCAGGAGCTTGAGGCGGCGGGCGTTATTGCTGATGCTGATAAGTTCGTTGAGGTGTACACCAAGGAGAGCAAGGGCAAGTACCTGCAGCCTGGCACCTACGAACTGCAGCAGCACATGAGCAGCTCGAGCGCGATTACGACCATTATCGAGGCGAACAGCAACGTACTGTACCTGGCGATTCCGCAGGGTAAGCGCGTGAGCGAGACCATCGATTTGATTGTTTCTGGCTCCGATGGTGCGTTCACCCGCAAGCAGGTTGAGGACGCGGTCAGCAACTACACCCAGTACGGTGTGCCGAGCAACTTCCCCTCGATTGAGGGTTGGCTGCACCCGGGCGAGTACCGCTTCCCGAAGGACACCGACATCAAGAAGGTCATTCAGACCATGGTTGATAAGACCAAGGCTGACCTGAAGGAAGCCGGCGTGAGCGGCGACCAGAAGACCTTCGAGGTTCTGACCATCGCCTCCATCGTGGAGCTTGAGGCTCAGCCGAAGGACTACGTGGCGGTTGCAGGCATCATTGAGAACCGTCTGAACAACCCCGATGGTGAGACCTCGGGTCTGATTCAGTCGGATGCGACCGTGACTTACGGTCTGGGTGTCCGCTCGTACCACCTGACTGAAGAGCAGAAGGCCGATAAGAGCAATAAGTACAACACTTATGCGAATAAGGGTCTTCCGAAGGGTCCGATTGGTTCCCCGCAGCTGGCTTCGATTAAGGCTGCTGCGGCTCCTGAGAAGAACCCGTACTACTACTGGGTGACTGTGGACCTGGACTCCGGTGAGACTAAGTACTCCCGCACTTACGCTGAGCACCAGCGTTATGTTGAAGAGTACAACCAGTGGTGTTCTAAGCACCCGAACCGCTGTAGCTAAGTTGTAGCTCATTGGTTTAGCTGGTAGCTACGATTTGGTAGCTTCGGCGTGAAGGTTCCTTGCTGAGGCGGGTACCGCCTCCACGAGAGTGGGGGAGGTACCCGCCTTTGCTGTACCCGGATGCTGGGTGCATGGTTGATGGGGTGCTTGGTTGTTGGGCTATACCCGAATATTGGTTTGTCCCTTAAAATGGGTAGAGTGCGCCCATGAACGCGGGTTCGTGGCGTGCGTGTCCGCAAGCCCCAAGTGTTGAGAGCGTTCCCCAGCGTTGAGAGCGAAAGAGAGCCGATGAAGACTGAACCGTACCGCGAAGCCCCGTATCTTCGCCGCGCCTACGTGCTGGGGCACCCTATTGCGCATTCGCTGTCGCCTGCGCTGCATCGTGCCGCGTATGACTTTTTGGGTGAGCAGAATTTGGGTTATGATCGCCGCGATACTCTGCCTGATGATTTGCCGGCGATTATGCACGGTGTGCGCCACCCGGACGGTACGGAGGACGCCCCGTATATTGCGGGTCTGTCGGTGACGATGCCGTTGAAGACCGCGGTCATTCAGTATTGCGATGAGCTGAGTGAGACTGCCCGCGTGACCGGTGCGGTGAACACGGTGTATCCGCGCGGTGAGAAGGTGCTGGGTGATAACACGGACGTGATCGGCATTGTGAACGCGCTGCGCCACGCCGGTTTGGAACCGGAACCGCTCAAGGATTCTGCTGCGATTGTGGGTGGGGGAGCGACCGCTATTTCCGCCCTGACCGCTCTGCATCAGCTGGGGTATTCCCGTGTGAGCGTGTACGCCCGTTCGCTGCATAAGCTCGGTAGCGTGCAGAAGGCGGCGGACCGCCTGGGCGTTCAGCTGGAGCAGGTTTCCCTGGCTGATTTGCCGCAGAATCTTGCGGAGCGCGGCCATCACCCGGTGGTGTCTACGCTTCCGGCGCATGCGGCGGATGAGTGGGCGAGCCAGCTGAGCGGGCTGAAGGGCGCCTCCGCAACGCACCGGCCGGTACTGCTCGATGTTGCATATAACCCGTGGCCTTCGGTGCTGGCGAGCGCCTGGGAGGCTAACGGCGGCACGGTGGTTTCTGGCCTGGAGATGCTGCTGTATCAGGCGGTGGAGCAGGTGCTGCTGTTTACCGACCGCACCCTGTCTGAGGGTGAGCTGCTGGGCTTGGTGAATGCGATGTGCGCGGCGGTTGATCTTGCGCCTCGCGCTTCCGTTTCGTGAAAAAAGCGTGCTTTCACTCGCTCAGTCAACAGGCATTTTATACACTATTTATACACGTGAAGAATTATTATTCCTTCCTCCTGCGCTGCGGTGCGGGTGCGATGAAAAGAGGTTAACCTATGGCCCTGCGTTGGCTCACTGCCGGAGAATCCCACGGCGAGGCGCTCGTCGGCATTATTGAAGGCGTGCCCGCCGGTGTGGAACTCACCAGCGACATGGTGCGTGACGCCCTGGCTCGCCGCCGCCTCGGCTACGGCCGCGGTGCCCGCATGAAGTTCGAGGAGGACCGCGTGCGCATCCTCGGCGGTGTGCGTCACGGCCTGACTCAGGGCGGCCCGGTCGCGATTGAGATTGCGAACACCGAGTGGCCCAAGTGGACTGACGTGATGAGCTCCGACCCGGTGGATCCGAAGCTGATTGAGGGTCGTGCGCGTAATGCTGCGCTGACCCGTCCGCGCCCCGGTCACGCCGATTTTACGGGTATGCAGAAGTACAACTTCTCTGAGGCTCGCCCGGTGCTGGAGCGCGCCTCCGCGCGTGAGACTGCGACCCGCGTGGCTCTTGGCGTGGTTGCCGCCCAGATTCTGAAGGCTCTGGGTGTTGAGCTGGTTTCTCACACCGTGGCTGTGGGTGGCGTGCACGCTCCCGAGGGCGCCCCGGTGCCTTCGCCCCGCAATGTTGACCAGCTGGACGCTGACCCGCTGCGTTGCTTCGACAAGGCAACCTCCGACGCGATGGTTCAGCGCGTGGACGAGGCGCACAAGGACGGCGAGACCCTCGGCGGTGTGGTTGAGGTGCTCGCGTACGGTATGCCTCCCGGACTGGGTTCGTACGTGCACTGGGACCGCCGCCTGGACGCGCGCCTTGCCGCAGCGCTGATGGGTATTCAGGCTATTAAGGGCGTTGAGGTTGGCGATGGTTTCGCGACCGCCGACCGCCCGGGCACTGCCGCTCACGACGAGATTTCCATTGGCGAGCACGGCGTAACCCGCGATACCAACCGTGCAGGTGGCATTGAGGGCGGCATGAGCATTGGCGACCTGTTGCGTGTGCGCGCGGCAATGAAGCCCATTGCGACCGTGCCGAAGGCTCTGAAGACCATTGACACTTCCACCGGTGAGGAGGCTCGCGCCCACCACCAGCGTTCGGACGTGTGCGCCGTTCCCGCCGCCGGCGTGGTGGCGGAGGCCATGGTCGCCCTGGTGCTCGCCGAGGCCGCGCTGGAGAAGTTCGGCGGCGACTCGATTGGTGAGACTCGCCGCAACATGGATTCCTACCTGGAGGCCATTCCGGCGTCTCTGGCGTGGGAGTCTAACGTGGCTGGTTGGGACGCGTAGTGCCCCTTCCGGCGGAGTCTGAGGGCCGCGGCGCGAAGGGTCGCGGTTCCGGGGAGGTTTCTGTGGAGCAGGGTGTTCGCCCGGTCGCTTCGAGCCCCCTTGCGCGTATTGCTGCGGCAACGCAGCGTGCGCGAGGGGGCGCTTCGCCGCGCCCGGAAACCGGCACAGAACCCGGTGTATCTGTTGCGGCTGAGCAGAGTGTTGAGGCTGCGGGCGCTGGGGTTCGTGAGACTGTTGCGCGTGAGGCTGCCGCCTCGGTTTCTTCTGCGTCAGTTTCTTCTGTGCGCCCGGCTTCTCGCGTGCCCACCCCCGCTGACCTGATGCGTTCTGGCACCCGCCCCCTGCCCGCCGCCGCTACGGCGAGCACGCAGGGTGTGCGCCTGTACGCCTCCTCGGTATCTGAGGACGCCGACCCGGCGCTCGGCCTGGACGAGGACCTGCGCCTGAAGCTGCTCAGCGCCCTGCAGGGCATGGGCACCGCTGAAGAGGAATCCCGCAAGGAACCAGCGAAGGCGGAAGCACCCAAGCCGACTGCGCCGAAGCCTGCCGCGCCGTCAGTAGTTGCTGCGCCGAAGCCAGCCGCACCGAAACCGACTGCTCCTAAGCCTGCCGCGCCCAAGCCTGCACCTCCGAAGCAGGCTCAGCCTGCAGAAGCGGTGGGGGAGAGCGTTTCTGCTCCCGTGCAGAAGGCTGAACCCAAGACTGTACAGGTCACGCCCGCAGCCCCCGTAGGTGTGCCCGAAACTTCCGTAGCTGTGCCCGCGGCTGAACCCGCCAAGCCGGTCCGTCCGACCCCGGCGCTGTTCGGCAAGGTTCAGGTTGCCGCACCCGCAGTACCCGCTGTGCCCCCCGCGGAAGAAGAGAACCAGGTGGGGGAGAAGCCCCTCGACGCTTCCGAACTGCCCGCAACCCCGGCTGAATCTGTGGCACCCGCAGAGCTCGCCGCCCCCGCAGAGCTTGCCGCCCCCGCAGAGGCGCTCGCAGAAGACGAGTCCGCAGGCGGCGCTCGCATCCACCCGCAGCAGGTGCGTGAAATGCACGAGAACTTCGCGGAACGCTCCCGCCCCATCGTGCTCATTGGCCCCATGGCGGCAGGTAAGACCTACATTGGTACGCACCTGGCGCGTTTCTACGGCTACGAGTTCCTCGACGCCGACCAGCTCATCGTGGAACGCTACGGCGAAGTCTCCGAAATCTTCGAAATTTTCGGTGAGGCGTATTTCCGCGAGCTCGAACGCAAAACCATCGAAGAGGTCCTCACCTCGCCTGTGTACCGCAACACGGTGTTCTCCCTGGGCGGTGGCGCGCCCATGACCGACTCGGTTGCGGAGCTGCTCAAGGACGAATGCGTGGTGTACATCCTCGTTGATGCTGACACCGTCACCCCGCGCATTACCGGCAATAAGACCCGCCCGCTGCTGCAGCCGAACCCGGTCGAGCGGTGGACCGAAATTTTTGAGCGCCGCCGCAGTCGATACGAAGAGTTGGCGCACTTCACCCTGGACGCACGAGGCGGCCGCCCCATCACCGAGATGACCGCCGAAATCCAGGCGTACGTGACCGCAACCCGCGCCTCCCGCGCGCAGCGCCCCCAAGCATAACCCCTCACCTGTGAAAGGACACATGATGAGCACTCAGCCCACCCCCACTTTCGGTGCCTCCGGCGCGGAAGATATTACCCGCATCCCGGTGACCGGCAGCTCCCCGCGTGAGAACTATGAGGTTCTCATCGGCCACAACCTGCTCGGTAAAATCCCCGAAATTCTGGGCAACCGCACCAAGAAGGTGCTCGTGATTCACCCGCGTGCCCTGCGTTCCACCGGTGAGCTGGTCATGGAAGACCTGCGCACCATGGGCTACGAATCGTTCAGCGCCGAAATCCCGGACGCTGAGGAGGCAAAGCACTACCAGGTGGCGGCGTTCTGCTGGCAGGTGCTCGGTCAGAACGACTTCACCCGCACCGACGCAATCATCTCCGTGGGCGGCGGCGCCATTACCGACGTTGCCGGCTTCGTCGCGGCAACCTGGCTGCGCGGCGTGCGCGTCATTCACATTCCGACTACCCTGCTCGGCATGGTGGACGCCGCCGTGGGCGGTAAGACCGGCATCAACACCGCCGAGGGTAAAAACCTGGTCGGCGCGTTCTGGCCGCCCGCCGCAGTGCTCTGCGAAATCGGCACCCTGCGCACCTTGCCTGAGCATGAGCTGCTGACCGGCATGGGTGAGGTCGTCAAGTGCGGCTTCATCGCAGACCCCGAAATCCTCGACCTGATTGAGGCGAACCCGAACGCCGTACGCGACTCGCAGTCCGCCGTGATGCGTGAGCTCATTGAACGCAGCGTGCGCGTGAAGGCGGAGGTTGTCTCCGAGGACCTGCGCGAGTCCGGCCGCCGCGAAATCCTGAACTACGGCCACACCCTCGCACACGCCATCGAGCGTAACGAGCGTTACCAGTGGCGTCACGGCGCGGCAGTGTCCGTCGGCATGGTCTACGCCGCCGAACTGGCGCTAGCAACCGGCCACGCCGACGAAGAACTCGTGGCACGCACCCGCCGCATCCTCGAATCCCTGGGCCTGCCCACCTCCTACAAGGCAGACGCATGGCCCCAGCTGCTCGAAGCAATGCGCCGCGACAAGAAGGCACGCGGCAACCTGCTGCGCTTCATCATTCTTGACGGTTTGGCTCGCCCGCGCGTCTACGAGGTGCCGGACGACTCGATTCTGTACATGACCTACCAGGAGATTACCGAGTAGGTGACGGGTCCCGTATATTCACCGGATGCACCCGGCGCGTGTTTGCTAATACGCGGCAGCCGGGCGGGGTGCCACAGAAAAACTGTGGCGCCCCTGCTAGGCAAATTCGTGCGCATCCTGTAGAATGTACGGGACATATTTTTGCTCATTGAAAACTTAGCGCCTCGCCGAGTATCACTACGGCGTGGGCGTCGATGACACGAAGGAGAGCCCCATGGCATCCACTACCGATATTAAGAACGGCGCCGTCCTGAAGATTGACGGCAACCTCTGGTCCGTCGTTGAGTTCCAGCACGTTAAGCCCGGTAAGGGTGGCGCGTTCGTTCGCACCAAGCTGCGCAACGTTACCTCCGGCAAGGTCGTCGACCGCACCTTCAACGCTGGCGCTAAGATTGAGACCGCAACCGTTGACCGCTCCGACTACCAGTACCTGTACCAGGACGGCGACGACTACGTCTTCATGGACATGAAGACCTACGACCAGATCAACGTTCCCGCAACCGTTGTCGGCGACGCAGCAAACTACATGCTCGAGTCCCAGACCGCAACCATCGCAATGCACGAGGGTAGCCCCCTGTACATCGAGCTGCCCGCATCCGTGGTCCTCGAAATCACCTACACCGAGCCCGGCCTGCAGGGTGACCGCTCCACCGGCGGCACCAAGCCCGCAACCGTTGAGACCGGCTACGAGATCCAGGTTCCCCTGTTCCTGGAGACCGGCACCAAGGTCAAGGTTGACACCCGCACCGGTGAGTACCTCGGTCGCGTGAACGACTAATGAATTCGCGTACGAAAGCCCGATTGCGCGCCCTCGAAGTGCTCTTCGAGGCGGATCAGCGCAACGAAGATTATATTGAGGTACTCCGCCGCCGCCGACTGTACACGGTAGCGCAGATCTCTGCTTACTCTGAGGAAATCATTCGTGGCGTTCGCGACCACGACGGAGAGATCCGCGAGTTTGTGGAGACTTACGCTCGTGACTGGTCCTTCGAGCGTATGCCCGCCGTGGACCGTGCCGTGCTGCGTATTGGCACTTGGGAGCTTCTGTACAATGACGAAGTTCCGGATGCTGTCGCAATTTCTGAGGCTGTCGGTCTGGCGCGTGTGCTGTCCACGAATGAATCTCCTAAGTTCGTGAACGGTCTGCTGGATAAGCTCCGTCAGGTGAAGCCGACCCTGCTCGCGTAAGACATCCCGCCGCGGCTTGCCCGCCAGCCCCGTAGCTGGGTTGGTTTGCTGCCGTTGAGGATGTGCCCGCAGGGGAGCGTACGTGAAACCCCCGCCGTACTGTAGTTCGCTACAGGACGGCGGGGGTTTTCTGTGTCTAGGTTGCGTTTGTCGTGTGCTCGGGTCTGGGATGCTGAGCCGGATGCGCTGGCTAGGTTTGGTTGTAGCAGCGGTGGAGGCTTCACCGGACAACGCGGGCGGGGGAGTGCCCCCTCTGCGGCGCTGAGCGCCTTGAGGACGGAGCCCCCGCCCTGCGTGCCCGGCATGCGCCTCGAGGATGGTTCCTGCTCAGCGTGCTCGGCATGCGCCTCGTGCAGTATCAGCTACTCACCTTGAGCGGGTGCGGTCGCCTCGTTCGTAGCATCTGCTTCGCCTCCGCAACCTTTATGTACGGTTCGCATCTTGGCAATAACGAACGCACCATCCTCTGCACGGCGAATAAAAGTGATTTCTCGCGTCTGCAGAGGTGAATCAACTTTCTCACCATCTACCCGGCGAAGATCGCTCCAGTCTTCACAGTAGGTGATAACCACGCCGGTATTGTATACGCGTGACCCGTCATCCTTAATGCTTCCGTAAATCTCTTTTGTCTTAGCATCACGGAAGATAATATCGCCGTTCGCGGGAGCTTCCTGAGAGAGCTCATAAAAATTCTCTACAGTCTTCTTTACGCTTCCGAGCACGTCTTTATGTACGTACCGGACCAGCTCCTCATCGCTGGTGTGTTCAATATCCCCGTGCCTCCAGGCATTCCAAAGGCGGAAATGCTGCTCCAATGCGGCGTGTGCAGCTTTATTGGTTACCTCAGCGGCTTCCTTCGTGTTGCTATTCACGTCAATGCTTGGGTAAATCAGTTCGATTTCGGAGCCAGACGGGCCGGTCGGGGTGGGCGAAGGCGTGGGAGTCGCAGTGGGAGTCGCGGAAGCTTCAGTGCTCGCCGACTCAGTGCTCGCGGAGGTGGAAGCGCTCGATTCTGCGCTGACCTGCGCGCCGCCGGAACATGCGGACAGGGTGAGCATCATTGCCGCAGAGAGCGCGGCAATAGAACTACGGTTAAACATCATTGTTGGTTCTTTTCTGGTGTGTGGTTGTGTAAACCGCAGAATTATCCATACAGCAACGTGTGGAATTCAGCGGAATGTTATCGGTTGATGCCATTACCCTAACATATATCCACGGAGTGCACACCCTGCTTTATTCTTTGTCCATTTAGAGACTCGGTGTGCGCTTCATTTCTGCAGCCGCCTCACCGTGAGCGGACTCTCGCCGAACCTGAACGTAGCCTGTGAACTGTGGTACCCTACTAGAAGCACAAAACCTTTAAATCCGTCCCGTGAGGCGGGGAAGGAGACGGCTATGCCTGGGTCAACTGTACCCACATCCGGCGCGAATCAGGGGCGAAATGTAACCGCAGCCCCCCATTCGGCAACCCCTCAAAACGCCTCCGAGGACGCGACCACCGTCGGCCGCACCATCCTCAGCGAGGACGAAATCCGCCGCGCCCTCACCCGCATCGCCTACGAAATCATCGAAACCAATAAAGGCGTAGAAAACCTCGTACTCATCGGCATCCGCTCCCGCGGCGTGCCCCTCGCCGTACGACTCGCAGCCCGCATCCAAGCCATCGAGCCGAACTTCAACGCAGAAACACGAATCGGCGCCCTGGACATCACCGCCTACCGCGACGACCAGCGAACCGGCGGCACCACCTCCCCAGACACCGCAGGGGAAAGCATCATGCCCACCATCGGCATTGAAGGCAAAACCGTAGTCCTCGTTGACGACGTCCTCTACTCCGGCCGCACCGTACGCGCCGCCCTCGACGCACTCAACGCCCACGGACGACCCGCCCTCGTACGCCTGGCAGTCCTCGTAGACCGCGGACACCGGCAACTACCCATCCGCGCCGACCACGTGGGCAAAAACCTGCCCACCAGCGCCAGCGAAACCGTGCGCGTCGTACTAACTGAAACCGACAACGCAACAGACCGAGTTGACATTATCCAGCTGGGAGGGCTCTCATGAAGCATCTGCTCGACACCCGCGAACTAACCCGCGAAGAAGCCAACGAAATCCTTGACGTCGCCGACTACATGGCGCAGGTCAAAGCCGAAAACCGCACCCTCAACGTGCTCAACGGCAAGACCGTCGTCAACCTCTTCTTCGAGGACTCCACCCGAACCCGCCTCTCCTTCGAAGCCGCGGAGAAGCGCCTGGGTGCAGCCGTCACCAACTTCTCCGCTTCTGGCTCCTCCGTGTCTAAGGGCGAGTCGCTCAAGGACACCGCGCAGACCC
Organism: Rothia sp. HMSC062H08; assembly: GCF_001810775.1. Classification (NCBI taxonomy): domain Bacteria; kingdom Bacillati; phylum Actinomycetota; class Actinomycetes; order Micrococcales; family Micrococcaceae; genus Rothia; species Rothia sp. HMSC062H08. Next base: position 292,188 of record NZ_KV802665.1, on the reverse strand, counting down.
TCAAGGCGATTGCCGCGGATGCGTTCGTGATCCGCCACTCTGCGTCCGGCGCACCGCAGCGCCTCGCCGAGGCAGGCTGGACCGACATCCCCGTGCTCAACGCGGGCGACGGCACCCACGCACACCCCACCCAGGCACTGCTCGACGCGGTCTCCTTGCGCCAGTACAAGGCAGAACGCGACGGCCTCGACAGCCCCCGCGGCACCGACCTGTCCGGCATGCGCGTGCTCATCGTTGGCGACATCCTGCACTCGCGTGTGGCACGCTCCAACCTCTGGCTGTTGCACACCCTCGGCGCACAGGTCGTCTTCGTCGCACCGCCGACCCTGCTACCGCTGAATACCGCCTCCTGGGTTGAAGAAGCCGGCCTGGAAATCTTCCACGACTTCGACGAAGCCATCGCCACCAACCCCGACGCTGTCATGTTGCTGCGCATCCAGAAGGAACGCATGAACGCCGCGTACTTCCCCTCCGCAGAGGAGTACACCGACCTGTGGGGCCTGACCGCCGAACGCTTCGCAACCCTGCAGGCGCAGCCGCAGCCGGTCGCGATCCTGCACCCGGGCCCCATGAACCGCGGCCTGGAAATCTGCACCGAAGCCGCCGACGCCACCAACTCCTGGGTCCTGCGCCAGGTCAGCAACGGCGTGGCGCTGCGCATGGCGGTGCTCTACCTGCTTCTGACCGACGGCTCCAGCGCCAAGCTCTACGCCGGCGACGAATCCTAAACGACCTTCCTAACGAGAGGAACCAACACCATGAGCAAGTACCTGATCAAGGGCGCAAGCCTCTACGGCGAAAAGGTCGCCGATATCCTCATCGAGGACGGCGTGATTAGCCGCATCGCAGAGAACATTGACGCCGCAGACGCACAGGTCGTCGAGGCGGCAGGCCAGGTGGCGCTGCCCGGCCTGGTCGACATCCACACCCACCTGCGTCAGCCCGGCTACGAGGCATCCGAAACCGTCGAGACCGGCACCCGCGCAGCAGCCCTGGGCGGCTACACCGCGGTGTTCGCCATGGCGAACTCCCTACCCGTGGCAGACACCGCCGCAGTCGTTGAGCAGGTTGACCGCCTCGGCAAGGAATCCGCATGGTGCCGCGTGCAGCCCATCGGCGCCGTGACCGTGGGCCTGAAGGGCGAGCGCCTCTCCGACATTGGCGGCATGGCGAACTCCACCGCGAACGTGCGCGTGTTCTCTGACGACGGCATGTGCGTGTACGACCCCGCCGTGATGCGTCGCGCCCTCGAATACGTCAAGACCTTCGACGGCGTTATTGCGCAGCACGCGCAGGAGCCGCGCCTGACCGAAGGCGCCCAGATGAACGAAGGTAAGGTGTCCGCTGATCTGGGTCTGACCGGTTGGCCCGCCGTCGCTGAAGAGGCAATCATTGCCCGCGACGTGCTGCTGGCTGAGCACCTGGACTCCAAGCTGCACATCTGCCACCTGTCCACCAAGGGCTCCATTGAGGTTGTGCGCTGGGCTAAGTCCCGCGGCGTGAAGGTGACCGCGGAGGCAACCCCGCACCACCTGCTGCTCACCGACGAGACCGCACGCACCTACGACCCGATTTTCAAGGTGAACCCGCCGCTGCGCACCGAAGAGGACGTCATGGCGTTGCGTCAGGCTGTTGCTGACGGCATCATTGACGTGATTGGTACCGACCACGCACCGCACCCGGCAGAGACCAAGGAATGCGAGTGGGCGTGCGCCGCGAACGGTATGACCGGCCTGGAGCAGGCACTGTCCATCATCCAGATGACCCTGGTTGACACCGGCATGATTACCTGGCGCGACGTGGCACGCATCCTCTCCGAGCAGCCCGCGAAGATTGGCCGTCTGGAGGCCGAGCAGGGCCGCCCGCTTGCCGAAGGCGAACCGGCAAACATTGTGCTGGTCGACCCGAAGGCAACCCGCGTCATCAAGCCGGAGGAGCAGGCAACCAAGGGTAAGAACAACCCCTACCGCGACATGGAGGTACCCGGCTCGATCCGTGCAACCTTCTACGCTGGCCACCCGACCGTGCTGAACGGCGAGCTGGCAACCCCGCGCCGTTAACCCGCGAGGCAAACGTACGTAGTGACCGTGCCTGGCGGTGGTAGGTTCACGCCTGCCACCGCCTCGCCGGGAGCACCGCCCCCAACCTCACCAACCCAGGCCGAGATCATCGACCGAGACCCCAACCGAAAGAGAGAACCTTCGTGGGAAAGTTCCTGACCGCCATCATCTGCATCGCCCTGGTCGCCCTGTGCATCTACGGCATGTGGCACGGATGGCGCTCGCGCCTGGCACGCCAGGCGAACATGTTCGGCTCCCTCAAGGAAGTTCCCGAACGCTACGAGGGCATGACCGCTGACGCCGCTTTTGAGGGCGAGTACGTCAGCACCACGATCTTCGGTAACTGGCTGGACCGCGTGGGTTTCGATTCGCTCGGCTTCAAGAGCAAGTCCACCCTGCTGATTTACCCGGACAGCATCATCTTCACCCGTAACGGAGCGAAGGACCTGTGGATTCCGGCGAAGAAGCTCGCCGTCATCACCACCGACCGCGGTATGGCGGGCAAGGTTGTGGAGAAGAACGGCCTGGTCGTGATTGGTTGGACCCTGGACGGTCACCGCGTGCAGACCGGCTTCCGCACCCGCTACGCCGAGGACAAGCAGGCGGTACTGCAGGAGCTGCGCCGCATCGCCCCGAACGCGGTGGATGCGCCCGAGAAGTGGACGGCAGAACCGGAAGCCTAAATCCCGGTGTAATATCCCTGCGCACCCACACCCATAGATTTTGCCTGAGGTCAGGCGAACACCCGCCGAAGGCACCATAGACTACCCCGGAACCTGCACGGTAGAGGCCGTACAGGAAGCGGGGGAGAACACCAGAGAAAAGGAAGAAGAGCATGACTGACATGACACGATCCGGCGCCCTGCGTACGGACCGCGCGCTGCTCGTCCTGGAGGACGGCACCGTCTACCGCGGCTACGGCTACGGCGCAACCGGCGCGTCCCTGGGCGAGGCGGTTTTCTCGACCGGTATGACCGGCTACCAGGAAACCCTGACCGACCCCTCCTACGCGGGTCAGATTGTGGTTCAGACCGCTCCCCATATCGGCAACACCGGCGTGAACACCACCGACGCTGAGTCCCGCAAGATTTGGGTTGCCGGCTACGTGGTTCGCGACGCAGCACGTGTGGCATCCAACTGGCGTTCTGAGCGCACCCTCGACGAAGAGCTCATCGAGCAGGGCATCGTCGGTATTCAGGGCATTGACACTCGCGCCCTGACCCGCCGCCTGCGTTCGAGCGGTTCGATGCGTGCGGGCGTGTTCTCCGGTGAGCACGCAGAACGCCCCGAAGCTGAACTGCTGGAGGAGGTGCGCGCCTCCGAGCCGATGGCTGGCCGTAAGCTCGCTGACTCCGTTTCGGTTGACACCGCCTACACCGTTGAGCCGCACCAGTTCAACTGGTTCGCACCCCCGGTCGCAACCATCGTCGCCCTGGACCTGGGCATTAAGTCGATGACCCCGCAGCGTTTCGCTGAGCGTGGCGTGCGCGTGCACGTGCTGCCCGCAAGCGCAACCCTCGAGGACATCTACTCCCACAACCCCGACGGCGTGTTCTTCTCCAACGGCCCCGGTGACCCGGCAACCGCTGACGAGCAGGTTGAGCTGCTGCAGGGCGTGCTGCGTAAGGGCACCCCGTTCTTCGGCATCTGCTTCGGTAACCAGCTGCTCGGCCGCGCCCTGGGCTTCGGCACCTACAAGCTGCCCTTCGGCCACCGCGGCATCAACCAGCCGGTCATGGACAAGACCACCGGCAAGGTTGAAATCACCGCGCAGAACCACGGCTTCGCTGTGGACGCGCCGATTGGCGACTACGTGACCGCACCGAACGCTGAGTTCGGTCAGGTCATGGTCTCCCACGTGGGTCTGAACGACAACGTGGTTGAGGGCCTGACCTGTAAGGACATCCCCGCGTTCTCCGTGCAGTACCACCCCGAGGCTGCCGCGGGCCCGCACGATTCCGCCTACCTCTTTGACCGTTTCATCGACCTGATGGTCGCAACCAAGACTGCAAAGGAAGCATAAATGCCTCGTCGTACTGACCTTAATAGCGTCCTCGTCATCGGTTCCGGCCCCATCGTCATCGGTCAGGCAGCGGAATTTGACTACTCCGGCACTCAGGCACTGCGCGTGCTGAAGGAGGAGGGCGTGCGCGTCATCCTCGTGAACTCGAACCCGGCAACCATCATGACCGACCCCGAGTTCGCGGACGCCACCTACATTGAACCCATCACCCCCGAGGTGATTGAGAAGATCATCGAGAAGGAAAAGCCGGACGCAATCCTGCCGACCCTGGGTGGTCAGACCGCACTGAACGCGGCTATCTCCCTGGATGAGCGCGGCGTGCTCTCCAAGTACAATGTTGAGCTCATTGGTGCGAACATTGAGGCGATTAACCTCGGTGAGGACCGTGAAGCATTCAAGGGCGTGGTGGAGCGCGCCGGCGGCGAGTCTGCACGCTCGGTGATTGTTCACTCCATGCCGGAGGCGCTGGAAGCCGCTAAGGAGCTGGGCTACCCGATGGTGGTCCGCCCCTCCTTCACCATGGGTGGTCTCGGCTCGGGTATGGCGTACAACGAGGAAGACCTCTACCGTATTGCCGGCGCCGGTATTCAGTACTCGCCGACCAGCGAGGTCCTGCTGGAGGAGTCCATCCTCGGCTGGAAGGAATACGAGCTGGAGATGATGCGTGACACCAACGACAACGTCGTGGTCGTCTGCTCCATCGAAAACTTCGACCCCGTGGGCGTGCACACCGGTGACTCCATTACCGTGGCACCCGCACTGACTCTGACCGACCGTGAGTTCCAGAAGCTGCGCGACATCGCGATCAACGTGATTCGTGAGGTTGGCGTGGACACCGGTGGTTGTAACATCCAGTTTGCGATCGACCCGAAGACCGGCCGCATCATCGTCATTGAGATGAACCCGCGCGTGTCTCGTTCCTCGGCGCTCGCGTCGAAGGCTACCGGCTTCCCGATTGCGAAGATTGCGACCAAGCTGTCTTTGGGTTACACCCTGGATGAGATTCCGAACGATATCACCCAGAAGACCCCGGCGTCCTTCGAGCCGACCCTCGACTACGTGGTCGTGAAGGTTCCGCGCTTCGCGTTTGAGAAGTTCCCGGCTGCTGACCCGACCCTGACCACCACCATGAAGAGTGTTGGCGAGGCTATGGCTCTGGGCCGTAACTTCACTGAGGCTCTGCAGAAGGCGATGCGTTCGCTGGAGCAGAAGGGTGCGTCCTTCTCGTTCAAGCCGCTGTCCCTGTCTGAGGCTGAGCTGGCTGAGCTGGTTGAGAAGACTAAGGTTGCGACCACTCAGCGTATCTACCAGGTTCAGCAGGCTCTGCTGGCTGGCGCTACCGTGGAGCAGCTGCACGAGGCGACCAAGATTGACCCGTGGTTCCTGGATCAGCTGGTGCTGCTGAATGAGGTTGCCGGTGTGGTTCACGCTAAGCGTGACAACCTTGACCCGGAGACCCTGAAGCTGGCTAAGCGTCACGGTTTCTCGGACGCTCAGATTGCTGAGATTATCGGCTCTTCTGAGGATGTTGTGCGCGGTGTTCGCCACGCTCTGGGTATCCGCCCGGTCTTCAAGACTGTTGACACCTGTGCAGCCGAGTTTGAGGCGTTCACTCCGTACCACTACTCCTCCTACGACCTGGAGGATGAGGTTGCGCACCACGAGAAGCCCTCGATTATGATTCTGGGTTCGGGCCCGAACCGTATCGGTCAGGGTATCGAGTTCGACTACTCCTGTGTGCACGCTTCGCTGGTGCTGCGTTCGCTGGGTTACGAGACCGTCATGGTCAACTGCAACCCCGAGACCGTTTCGACTGACTACGATATTTCGACTCGCCTGTACTTTGAGCCGCTCACCCTTGAGGATGTGCTTGAGATTGTTGAGTCGGAGCGTCGTACCGGCGGTCTGATGGGTGTGTTCGTGCAGCTGGGCGGTCAGACTCCGCTGAAGCTGGCTCGTGCCCTGAAGGATGCGGGCGTGCCGATTCTGGGCACCACCCCCGAGGCTATTGACCTGGCTGAGGACCGCGGCGAGTTCTCCCGCGTGCTGGAGGAGGGCGGCCTGATTTCGCCCAAGAACGGTACCGCGTTCACTTTCGAGGGTGCTAAGCGCATCGCTGACGAGATTGGTTACCCGGTTCTGGTTCGTCCTTCGTACGTGCTGGGCGGCCGTGGCATGGAGATCGTCTACGATGAGGCGAACCTGGCACGCTACCTGGAGAACGCTACCGAGGTTTCGCCTTCGCAGCCTGCTCTGATTGATAAGTTCCTTGAGGACGCTATCGAGATTGACGTTGACGCTCTGTTTGACGGCGAGGAGCTGTACTTGGGCGGCGTCATGGAGCACATTGAGGAAGCCGGTATTCACTCGGGTGACTCTTCCTGTACTCTGCCTCCGATTACTCTCGGCCCGGACATCATCGCGAAGGTGAAGGACGCTACCGAGAAGATTGCTCGCGGCACCGGTGTGCGCGGCCTGATTAACATTCAGTTCGCGTACGTGTCTGAGAACCTGTACGTGATTGAGGCGAACCCGCGTGCGTCCCGTACTGTTCCGTTCGTGTCGAAGGCTACCGGCGTGCAGATGGCTAAGGCTGCTGTGCTGATTGGTCTGGGTAAGAGCATTGCTGAGCTGAAGGCTGAGGGTTACCTGCCGTCGAACATGGATGGCGCATCCCTGCCTGAGGAGACCGCGATTGCTGTGAAGGCTGCGGTTCTGCCGTTCGCTCGTTTCCGCACTCCGGAGGGTGTTGTGGTGGATTCGCTGCTGAGCCCGGAGATGCGTTCGACCGGTGAGGTCATGGGTCTGGATAAGCACTATGACACCGCGTTTGCGAAGGCTCAGGCTGGTGCTGGTTCGCCGCTGCCGACCTCCGGTAAGGTGTTCATTTCGGTGGCTAACCACGATAAGCGTAACGTTATTATTTACGCGAAGATGCTGGAGTCGCTGGGCTTTGAGATCGTTTCGACCGGTGGTACCGCTGAGATTCTGCGCCGTAACGGCCTGAACTCGGTGATTGTGGCTTCGAAGTTCGCTGAGGCGAACGGCGACCACTCGATTGTGGACATGGTCCGCAACGGTGACATTGACCTGATTCTGAACACCCCTGCCGGTGGTGCAGCTCGTAGCGATGGTTACGAGATTCGTGCCGCTGCGGTTTCGGTGGGCTGCCCGGTCATGACCACTATCTCTGAGTTCGCTGCGGCTGTTCAGGCGATTAATGCTCTGCGTGAGCACAGCTGGGACATCATGAGCCTGCAGGAGCACGACGTTCAGCTGGCTGCCGCTGTGGATGCTCGTTCCGAGGGTGGCGAGGCGTAATGTCCGCTGCTTTTGGTGATCGTCTGGCGAAGGCGATGGCGGAGCGCGGCCCGCTGTGTGTGGGTATTGACCCGCATCCGAACCTGCTGGAGCAGTGGGGTCTTGAGGATTCTGCTGCCGGTCTGGCTGCTTTTACTGAGGCGGTCTATGAGGGTTGCGCCCCGTTTGCGGCGGCGTTGAAGCCTCAGGTGGCGCTGTTTGAGCGTCACGGTTCGGCTGGTCTTGCTGTGCTGGAGGCACTGTTCGCCCGCGCTGCCGCTGATGGTGTGCTGATTGTTGCTGACGCTAAGCGCGGCGATATCGGTTCAACCATGAAGGCGTACGCGGATGCGTGGCTCGGCTCCTCGTCGCCGCTGGGTACCGATTCGGTGACTTTGAGCCCGTATCTGGGTTTTGAGTCGCTGCGTCCGGCGCTGGATTTGGCTGATGAGAATGACCGCGGCACTTTCGTGCTGGCGTTGACCTCGAACCCTGAGGGTAAGAGCGTTCAGCACGTGGGCGCGTCGGAGTCTGGTCATTCCGGCGAGTCTGGGGGCGCTGTGGCTAAGCGTATTATCGCTGCGGCTACCGCTGAGAATGCTTCCCGCCAGTGGGAGCAGATGGGCCCGTGCGGCCTGGTGGTTGGCGCGACCGTTGGTCAGGCGCTGGTTGACCTGGGTATTGACCTGGGTTCCTTCAACGGCCCGATTCTGTCGCCCGGTTACGGCGCTCAGGGTGCCTCGGCCGCTGACCTGTACCGCGTGTTCGCGGGTGTGGAGTCGCAGGTGCTGGTGAATTCCAGCCGTGGCGTGCTCGCTGCAGGCCCGTCGGTTGAGGGTTTGGCGCAGGCTGCGCAGGCGGCTCGTGATGACCTGTTGGCGGCTCGCGGCGCATAGTTCGCGTGTTGCGTGAGGGGCGTGTGCTCCGGGTAGATTCTGTTGAGGGTCTGCTCGGGGTGCGCACCCCTTTTGCGTTTCCGGGTTCCGATACCCGGTTTTCGGCACCCGATTTCCGCGCCCAATTTTCGCCCCGGGAGCGCCGGGTTCGACTGGTTTAACCCCCGTTTCTGGGTACACCGGCATGCATAATTTTGCCGCCGCACACCCGCGCCGGTGCGAGTTTGCTCACCTCTGTAGCGGGGGAGTGCGCCCGCTCTATGAGGCGCTTCTGTGGTTCCACTTTTGATAGGGCGAATACTCCGCTATGCTATAGGGGTACTCCCTGATATTTACGTGCTGACGTGCGTAGACGCATTGTTGGTGCGAGGGTGAGTGCCGCGGGTGGAACGAGGATTCTCGCGCTATCCGTGATACATTAGTTGATAAGTAAAATTCTATAACTCGCAGAAATGGGGGACCCAACCATGCCGCTGACTCCGCTAACTGAGGATGCGCGCGCCTCCGCCCGCGAGAAGGCAGTACTTGCCCGAGCACACCGCCAGGAAATTAAGCGTGCACTGAGTGACCGTGAACTTTCCGTGCGTCAGGTGCTCGATATGGTCGATTCCGACCCTGCACTGGCTAAAATGCCGGTGGGGCAGATGCTGCGCGCACTTCCGGGCATTGGTGCCGTTCGAGCTGAACGCATCATTGAAGAACTTCATATTGCACCGACTCGCCGCCTTGGCGGCCTGGGTGTACACCAGCGTCGCAAGATGGTGGAGTACTTCAACCGTAATTCGCGGTATTTGAACCGTGCACGTCGCAGGACTAATACTCTGCCTCCTGAATCTTCTCAGTCCTAACACATCGTGCCTTCAGTCGATGAAGGCGCAGTAAGGAAGCTATGTCTCAGCCGACTCTCACCGTACTGGCTGGCCCCACTGCTGTTGGCAAGGGTACGGTGTGCCAGTACATTCGTGAGAACTACCCGAACGTGTGGTTCTCTGTTTCCGCTACTACTCGTGATCCTCGCCCCGGTGAGGTTGACGGTACTCACTACTATTTCGTTTCGATGGAAGAGTTTGACCAGATGATCGCTGACGGTCAGATGCTTGAGTACGCTGTGGTGCACGGTAAGAACAAGTACGGTACTCCGCGCGCTAAGGTCCAGGAGGCCCTGGATGCTGGCCGCCCGGTGATCCTTGAGATTGACTTGCAGGGTGCTCGCCAGATTCGCGAGACCATGCCGGATGCTCGCCTGATTTTCTTGGCTCCTCCGAGCTGGGATGAGCTGGTGTCGCGTCTGGTGGGTCGAGGTACCGAGAGTGAGCAGGAGCAAGCTCGTCGCCTTGAAACCGCGAAGGTTGAGCTGGCTGCTGAGAAGGAATTTGACGTCACGGTCGTCAACGACTCTGTTGAGCGTGCAGCGAAGGAGATTGCTGAGCTGATTGGCGCTGCCTAATCTGCATGCTTTGCGTTTGCGGTGGGGCTAGAGTTTCTTCCGACCTGTAGTTCTGCCGTGAGGCGTTGTGAAAGGTGGGGGTTTCGAAGAGTTTTCTTCGGAGCCCCCGCCTTTTGTTTGCCCTGTGCCCGCTACTCTGTGCCTGCCGGTCTGCCTTTTATCCGGGCTGGTACGTGCGTTTTAGCCGTTGAGAGGGTAGAATAGTTCTTTAGTTTTGACCGTGCCCTCAGTGTGCCCGGTTTGCGCCATAGCGCGAACGGTGTGCGGGGGCGTTCGGTACGTACATTCCATCAAGCTATTTGGAGTTTTTAGTGGCAAACGAAATCAAGGAACACGAGGACTACAACTTCGTTGACGGTGTCGCTCCCGAGGGCATCGTGAGCCCCAGCGCTGACGCGCTGATTGAGAAGGCGGAGTCCAAGTACGGCCTGGTGATTTTCGGTGCCCGCCGTGCACGCCAGATTAACGCGTACTACGCTAACCTGCAGGACAATACTGCTGCGCACGTTGGCCCGCTGGTTGACGCTGAGTCGAACGAGAAGTCTCTGTCGGTGGCAATGCGTGAAATCATTGCTGACCGTGTTGTGGCGGAGCACCACCCGGACGCTAAGTTCGATGAGGACGGCTACCCCGTTCCCGAGGATCTGTCCGCTGTGATTGATTTCAGCGCGGCTGAGTTCTCTGGCGCTATCGAGGAGGAGTACATCCCCGCAGGTAGCGAAGAGGTTATTGCTATCGAAGAGGTTATCCTCGACGAGTCCGCTGAGTAATCTGCGTTCTTTCAGGTTTAAGGATTCTTTAACGTACCATGCGCATTATCGTTGGTATTGGAGGGGGCATTGCTGCGTATAAGGCGGCGATGCTCCTTCGTCTTTTTGCGAAGAATGGCGACGAGGTAATCGCCATGCCCACCCCGAACGCGACGAAGTTCGTGGGTGTTCCCACCCTGGAGGCGCTGAGCGGCAACCCCGTCTCGACGGACGTGTTTGACCGCGTGCCGGAGGTGAACCACGTGCGTCAGGCCGAGCAGGCTGACGCTGTGGTGATTGCCCCGGCGACCGCTGATTTGCTGGCTCGTTTGGCGGCTGGTCGTGCGGATGATCTGCTGTCTTCTACGGTGTTGACGACGCACGCCCCGGTGATTTTGGCGCCGGCGATGCACACCCAGATGTGGGAGCATCCGGCGACTCAGGCGAATGTGCAGACGCTGCGTTCGTGGGGTTATCACGTGATTGAGCCTGCGATTGGGCGTTTGACGGGCCCGGATTCTGGTCCGGGTCGTATGCCAGAGCCGGAGGATATTTTCGCGGTGGCGCTGGATGTGATTGCTCGCTTCCCGAAGGGGCAGGTGCACCCGGTGTACACGCCCGGTTACGCGCCGACTGAGCCCCTGTACACGGGCACGGAGCAGGAGCGTATGGCGGCGGCGCGTGCGGCGACGCTGACTTCGGCGTTGCTGGGTCAGGGTGATTCGAGCCAGGTTGAGCCTGGTCAGGTTGATTCGGGCCAGGCAACTGGCGCATCCGAATCGCTGCGTGGTCCTCTGGCCGGTCGCCTCGTGGTCATTACCGCTGGCGGCACCCGTGAGGCACTGGACCCGGTACGCTTCCTCGGCAACCGTTCGACCGGCAAGCAGGGCGTGGCGCTCGCGGAGGCGGCACGCGACCTGGGCGCGACCGTGCACCTGATTGGTGCGAACCTTGAGGTTCCCGCGCCGGAGGGTGTGCAGGTGACCCGCGTGGTGAGCGCCCTGGAGCTGCGTGAGGCGACCCTTGAGGCGAGCGCGGCGGCGGATGTGCTGATCATGTCTGCGGCGGTGGCTGATTTTAGGCCCGCCGAGTTTGCCGAGTTCAAGATTAAGAAGAGCGCCGATTCTGAGGATGCGCCGGTGATTCAGCTGGTGCGCAACCCGGATATTCTGCGTGAGGTCGTGGTGCGCCGCCAGCAGGCTCATGAGGCGGGGGAGAGCACCCTCGGTCCGAAGCTCATTGTTGGTTTTGCGGCGGAGACCGGTTCGGCGGAGAAGACTCCGTTGGAGCTGGGTCGTGAGAAGCTGCAGCGTAAGGGCACGGACTTCTTGGCGGTCAATACGGTGGGTGTGAATCGTGGTTTCGGCACGGACGATAACACGATTACGTTGCTGTCGACCCTGAATGATGAGGCGCCGGTGTTCTCCGGTTCGAAGAAGGAGCTGTCGGTGCGTCTGCTGGAGCATGTGGCGGCTTTCCTGCCTGAGCTTTCTGCCTGAGTTTTCTGTCTAAGGCAACCTGGCGTATCCGCGTAGAGTTTTGGAGCGTTTATAGTGTGGAGCCCGTGCGGTGCCTCCTGTGGGAGGTATCGTGCGGGCTTTGCTGTGCCCGCGGCAGTGTTACCGCGCGAGGTTCTTAGCCGGGGGCTGTACCCTCCGTAGCTCTGCCGTCCGCCTCCTTCTGTAGACCCCTCGGAGAGCATTATGTGCAAGCACTTGTGATGCGGGTTTCTTTCTTCTGGGGTTCCTTCTGGGGTTCGGTCGGGGGAGCGTCTCATATTTCTGTCATAGTGGTGAAATTTCTGACCGTACCCCTGAACCGTCAGATAAAGGTCTTGTATCATGGCATAGAGAGTATTTCGCGTTGAAGGGGAAGAAGCACCATGCCCGAGAATCAGAGCAAGCCCGCCACGGTACAGTCCGCCCAGAGTGAGGAGCGCCCTCAGATTCTGGTGATTACCGGTATTTCCGGTGCCGGCCGCAGCACTGTCGCAAACGTGCTGGAGGATGAGGGCTGGTACGTTATCGATAACATCCCACCGCAGATGCTCGGTTCCCTGGCTGAGCTGGTGACCCGTGACGGTGCGCGAGTTCCGAAGGTGGCGCTCGGCATTGACGTTCGCGCCCGCGCACTGTTCTCCGATCTTCCCGCTGCGATTGAGACTCTGCGCAAGTCCGATATTGACTTCTCCATGCTCTTCCTTGACGCCAAGGACGAAACCATTATTGCCCGCTACGAGGCTCAGCGCCGCCCGCACCCGCTGCAGGGTGAGGGCCGCGTCCTCGACGGTATCCGCGCTGAACGCACTCTCTTTGAAGGTCTGCGCCTCGCTTCTGACCGCACCATTGACACCACCGGCATGAATGTTCACGAGCTGGCTCGTACCGTGCGTGAAATGTTTGCTGAGGGTGCGGATAAGAAGCTGAACCTGACCGTGATGAGCTTCGGCTTCAAGTACGGTGCGCCTTCGGACGCTAACTACATGGCTGATATGCGTTTCATCCCGAACCCGCACTGGGTTCCGGAGCTGCGCCCCCTGACCGGTCAGGACGCCCCGGTGCGCGACTACGTGCTGGAGCACGCAGGCACCGAGGAGTTCATCAGCAACTATCTTGCGGCTCTTCGCCCCGTGCTTGAGGGCTACCGCCGTGAGGGTAAGTACTACGCCACCATCGCAATTGGCTGCACCGGTGGTAAGCATCGTTCCGTGGCTGTGACGGAGGAACTGGCTCGTCGTCTCTCTGCTTTCGGTGAGCTGAACGTGAATGTTCAGCACCGCGACAAGGGCCGCGAGTAAGTTTTTCCCGGCGCGTCCCAACCACCGCGTCGTGTTTCATTAGCCGCCGTCCGGCCCCGCACACCGTGGGGCCGGCATACCACTCCTTCCGGGTATGTGAGGTATTACTATGTCTACCCATTCGACCAGTTATGACACTCAGGGTATTCCGCGCCTGCCGGCTCTGCCGACTCAGGCTTTGCGCTTGTTGAAGACCACGCACCGTTCGCCGAAGGTTACGGCGATGGGCGGCGGCCACGGGCTGTACGGTTCCCTGTCTGCGTTGCGCCACGTCACGCCTGATTTGACGGCTGTTGTGACGGTTGCTGACGATGGCGGTTCGTCGGGTCGTTTGCGTGAGGAGATGGGTATTCTCCCTCCGGGTGATTTGCGTATGGCGCTTTCTGCGCTGTGTGATGACACCGATTGGGGTCGCACGTGGCGTGATGTGATGCAGCATCGTTTTAGCGCACCCGAGGGTTATGAGGGTGAGTTCCCGCTGGATTATCACGCGCTCGGTAACCTGCTGATTGCTACTCTCTGGCAGCTGCTGGATGACCCGGTTGCGGGTCTGGACTGGGCGGGTGCGCTGCTGAATGCGCGCGGCCGCGTGCTGCCGATGGCGCTGGATCCGATGGTCATTTACGGCACCGTGTTGCGTGAGCATAACGGCGGCGGTATTGAGCGTGTGAAGGTGGTCGGCCAGGTGAACCTCTCGAAGGAGGAGCGGGTTCACGATATTGGTCTATCTCCCGCAAATGCGCGTCCTTGCCCGGAGGCGCTCTCCGCTATTGAGGAGTCCGACTGGATTGTTTTGGGTCCGGGTTCGTGGCGTACGTCGGTTCTGCCGCATCTGCTGTTGGACGCTCAGCGTGAGGCGATTATCCGCACGGAGGCGCGCCGCTGCGTGGTCATGAACCTCTCCGACGATAAGGAGACGGTCGGCTTCACCCCGGCAACGCACCTGGATTTGTTGCGCCAGTACGCCCCGAAGCTTCACCTTGACGCGGTGATTGCTGACGCTGACATGCAGGCTGATCACCGTTCCGAGCTGGAGCGCGAGGCCTCTGCGATGGGTGCGAAGGTTGTGTGGGCGCATCTGCGTTCGAGCTCCCAGCCGAATGTGCACGACCCGCTGAAGCTTGCGGCTGCGTATAACGAAGCGTTTGAGCTGAGCTCTTAGAATCACCGTTGCGGCTGCTATTTTTGGTGTGCTCATTTCCCGAAGTTATAGACTCTTAGACACTACGCCCAGAAGGACCTGTTCATGGCATTAACCACGCTCGTCAAGGACGAACTCGCCAACTACGAGGCAACGAAAGTCTCTGCTCGTAAGGCAGAAATCTCTACGATTCTGCGTTTTACCGGAGGCCTGCACATTGTCTCGGGGCGAATCGTGGTGGAGTCTGAGGTCGACCACGAGGCAACCGCCCACCGCATGCGCCGCACCATCGCGGAGATTTACGGACACGACTCTGAGCTGACCAGCGTCAGCGGTGGTGGCCTGCGTCGAGGCGGCCGCTACATTGTGCGTGTGGATCACGGCGGTGAGGCGCTGGCTCGCCAGACCGGTCTGCTGGATCTGCGTGGCCGCCCGGTGCGTGGTCTGCCGCCGGCTGTGGTGAACGGCTCTCTGCAGGACGCTGAGGCGGTCATGCGCGGTGCGTTCCTGGCGCACGGTTCGCTGACTGAGCCGGGTCGTTCCTCCTCCCTGGAGATTACCTGCCCCGGTCCGGAGGCTGCGCTCGCGCTGGTGGGTGCGGCCCGTCGCCTGGACATTATTGCGAAGGCACGCGAGGTGCGCGGCACGGACCGTGTGGTGGTGCGTGACGGCGAGACGATTTCGCAGCTGCTGGAGCGTATGGGCGCGACCGGCACCCTGACCACGTGGCGTGAGGCGCGCACCCGCAAGGAGGTTCGTGCGACCGCGAACCGTCTGGCGAATTTTGATGACGCGAACCTGCGCCGTAGCGCTCAGGCGGCTGTTGCGGCGAGCGCTCGCGTGGAGCGTGCCCTGCAGATTCTGGGTCATGAGGCGCCGGATCATCTGCGCTATGCCGGTGAGTTGCGTGTGCTGCATAAGCATGCGTCGTTGGATGAGCTGGGTCGTCTGGCTGATCCGCCGATGACGAAGGACGCGATTGCGGGCCGTATTCGTCGCCTGCTGGTGATGGCTGATAAGCGTGCTTCGGAGCTGGGTGTTCCGGGTACTGAGCTGCCGCGCGAGGACTAAGCGAAAGCTAGATTCTGCTCTTAAACGGTGCGGGCAGCTCGTGTGGCTGAAGTGTTTGTGACGGTTTTATGACAAACCAAACCCCTCCGTTTTTGAACAAAAACCGCATATTTTTCAAAAATGAGCCTGTGGATGGCCCCTTTCGCGTTGTGCGAGGGGAGTTATCCACAGGTTCTTTGCGTGCCCTCGTGCGTTCGCGCGCGTGAGCCTAGGGTAGGGGTATGACGAGCATGACCCCCAACCCCGACCAGAACGCTGTACAGAGCCCTGTGCAGGATAGTGCAGCCCAGCAGGGCGGCACACCTCAGCCGGGCGGCGCGCAGCGTAGCGCCCGCTCCCTGATGAACAGCCTCTACCGCAGCCCCCGCGCCCGCAAGAACGGCGCGCCGGATGCCGAGGACACCGTACCGCTGGCTATTGCCGCTGAGGTAACGCCTGCGGAGGTGCCCGCCGAAGAAACACCCGCCGAGCCCGCGCCTGCCGGCCAGCCCGTACCTACCAGCCAGCATGTATCTACCGCTCAGCCAGCGGCATCCCGCCCGGAGTCGAATGGCTGGGCTGACTGGGATCAGCAGCCCGACTGGAACGAGGTGGACGACTGGGCGGAGTGGGAGCAGGCCGATCAGCCCGGCACCACCCGCAGTACCCGTTGGGGTCTGTCGCCGCGCGTGCTGCTTCTGGTGGCGGTGTTGGCGCTGGTCGCCGTGGTGTGGGGTGTGACCCAGTTTTCGGCGGCTCCGCGTGCCGAGCAGCTTGCCTCCCCGGGTGCTTCCGCCGAGTCGGTGCAGGCGGTGGGTGCCCAGCAGAGCCCCGGCACCCAATCGACCGCCCAGCCGAGCGCTAACCCGAGTGAATCCGCGCAGGGTGGCGCCTCCGGTGAAGCTACCGTGCGGGTGCATGTGGCGGGTGCCGTGAACAATCCCGGCGTGTACACGCTGCCCGCGCAGGGTCGTGCCGTGGATGCGATTGCCGCCGCCTCCGGTGCCGCCGCGGATGCTGACCTGGACCGCGTGAATCTTGCCGGTGCGCTCAGTGACGGGGTGCAGATTTATGTGCCGCATCGTGGTGAGACGGCTGCTCCGGCGCAGATTCAGCCCAACGGTGGAAGGGCGAATGCGGGTCAGGGTAACGCGGCGAATGGTGCATCGCAGGATGGCACTCAGCCTCAGCCTGCGCGCACGCTAACTCCTGCGGGCAGCGCGCAGAAGGGTTCAACCCCGGTGAACATTAACACCGCCACCGCTGAGGAGCTACAGACCCTGCCGCGTATTGGTCCGGCGATGGCTCAGCGCATTATTGCCTGGCGTGAGGCGCACGGCGGTTTCCGTAGCGTGGATGAGCTGGATGCGGTGCCTGGCATTGGTCCGTCGATGCTGGAGAATCTGCGTCCGCTGGTGACGGTCTAATGCCCCGGCAAAACCGCAGGCCGAACCGCCCGCAGGCAGGGGAGCAGGAACTCTTTCCCGGTTCCTTGCGCCTCACCCGGCGCCTCATCCGGTCCGCGGCTACGGCGTATGACCGCGTCCGCTACCGCTGGAGCATCGGCGCTGAACGGTGGCGTACCCGCCGTGATGAGCAGGAGCTGCGCGCCCAGGGAAGCCTCATTCACCTGGACTTTCGCCTGAGTTTTACGGTGCTGGTGCTGTGGGCTTTTACCGCGGCGGCGCTGACCGTGGGTACGTGGCGGGTGGTGCATCCGCTGGCGTGTGTGCTCATTGCCCTGCTGGGGTGCCTGGTGATTCTGCTGTTCTTTCCGCCGCGTGCGGTGATGCCCTACAGCCTGCTCTTTCGCACGACCGGTCAGCTGGTTTTTCTGGCGTGTATTGTCACGGTTCAGGCGGTGCTTTTGTGCGCTACGGGGGTGGATGCATCCCGCGCCACCCTGCAGCAGGCGCAGGGTGCCTCGCTTCGTCTGAATGGCACGGTGGAGCAGGTTCGCCGCGTGGATCCGCGCACTACTCTGGTGGTCATTAAGCTGGAGGAAATTCAGGGGCGGAGCGTGCGTGCGCTGGTGAATGAGCGGGTACGCGTGTATCGGCGTGACGGTTCGGCAAAGAGCGCCGCGCAGCGCCTGGAGGCACGTTCGGCGGCGAGCTCGGCAGCTCAGCAACAGGGGAGCGGTACCGCGCGCTCGCAGGCGATTTATCCGGGCATGAAGGTGACCGCTCTCGGCACGGTGGAGTTCAACGGTTCCACGGCGAAGCTGAGCGGCGCAACTATTTTTCCTGCGCCCGCCTACGGTACCGGGTCGAACGCTGTCACCCGGACGGCGGCGGAGCCGTACCTGTCCACGCTCAAGGAGCAGCTGCGCACCCGCGCCCTGGACGCCCTCGGCACGGAGTCGGCGGCACTGGTTTTGGGTACCGCCTACGGGGATGATTCGCTGATGAGTTCGACCGCGCGGGAGGAGTATAAGCTCAGCGGGCTCAGCCATATTACGGCGGTATCCGGGGCGAATATTGCCATTGTGTTTTTGGGTGCGTACCGGCTGGTGTTGGCGGTTCGTCCGTACCGTTTCGCCAGCGCATACCTGCTGTTCCGTTCCTGGATGCAGCGGTTGCGGGGGAGAAGCACGGCTCGTTCTCGCCGCCCCGCGTACCCCCGGCGCCCCGCCCAACCTCAACAACCAGCCCAGTTTCAACAACCTACCCCGCCAAACGCCCACGCCCTGCCGCCGCTCGTACATCGGCTGAGCACCCTCGCCATTCCGCACCGCGTCATGGTGCTGTGCGGGGTTGCGGCGGTGCTCGCTTACGCCATGTTGCTGGACTCTGAGGGTTCCGTAATTCGTTCCCTCGCCATGGGTCTGCTCGGTGCTTACGCGATGCTGCGCGGTTCGGGTCGCCAGTCCTTGGCGGCGCTGCAAACCACGGTGCTGATGTGTCTGCTTGCCGCCCCGCACCTCGCCGTGGATATGGGGTTTGCCCTGTCGGTGACGGCAACCTCTGCGCTGATTCTGCTGGGCCCTCCGCTAATTCGTCTGCTCATGCGCGTCATGCCGGTGTTCTGCGCGGAAATGCTCGCCGCGCCGATTGTGGCGTCCCTGTGGTGCACTCCGCTGATTTTGGCGATGAGCGGTAAGGTGCCGCTCTACTCGGTTCCTGCGAACCTGATTGCCGCTCCTTTGGCGCCGCTGAGTATGCTCGCCGGGCTGGTGGCGCTCGGATTCATGCTCCTGGGTCTGCCCACTTTGGCGGATCTGTGCCTGCGCGCCGGTGGTCTTGCCGCGCAGGGCATCGAGTGGGCGGCACACACTGCCGCGCACGCGCCGGGTAACCCGTGGGAGCCCGGTTCGAGCGTCCCGGCGGTGGTGTGTAGCGCCCTCTGCGTGCTGGCGTTGAGCGTAGCCCTGTGGTGGGTGGATGCGCGCCGCTACCGTGCGGTCACGCACCGGCAGTATTTGCGGGTGGTACCGCACACTGCGCCCTCCTATCAGCGCTCCCATCAGCCCGCCCGTTCCTAACCGACTAACTGCGGGCATCTAACCCTGACCGACTACCCCTAACCACCGCTAGGAGGCATCCGAGAAGAAAACGCTATGATGGATACTCGAGACTCTACCCGCGCAGCACCCCCGTGCGCATCGGGGTCGAGTTCAGCCCGTACCCTGCAGATAAAGGCGAGTGATAAGCGTGTCCGAGCGTAAGCGTTCAACCCAGCGTGGTGGTTCCCGAGGCTACGCCCGCCGAGGCGGCCCCGCCCTCGACACCGCGTGGCGTACCGTCACCCCGGCACCCGCCGTCATGCTCTACGGCCCGGAGGAGTACTTTGCTTCCCGCGCTGCGGCACGCCTGCGTGAGCTGTTCCGTAGCATCCACCCGGAGGTGGACCGCGTTCAGATTAACGCCGCCACCTACACGGCGGGGGAGCTGATCCTGCACGCTTCGCCCTCCCTGTTCGGTTCGGCAAAGATCATTGAGGTTGAGAACCTCGCCTCCATGAGCGACGAGTTTTTGACCGATACGCTCGCCTACCTGAACGCCCCCGAGCCCGACATCATGCTCATTCTGAACCACTCGGGCGGTAACCGCGGCAAGAAGCTCATCGACCTGGTGCGCTCCCAGTTCGTGCTCATTAACTGCAAGGCGCTCAAGACCGACCGGGAAAAGAGCGAGTTCTTGGCGGGGGAGTTCGCCGCCGCTCAGCGCCCGATTACCGGCGGCGCCCTGGCGCTACTGACGGCTGCCGCCTCCGACACTGCGGAGCTTGCCGCCGCATGCCAGCAGCTGCTCTCAGACGTACCCGGCGAAATCACCGAGGAGGCGGTGAACCGCTACTACGGCGGCCGCACCGAGGTCACCGCGTTCCGCGTCAGTGACGCCGCGATTTCCGGTAACGCCCCGGAGGCTCTGCGTCTGCTCCGCCACTCTCTCGCCACCGGCACGGAGCCGATTCCGATGCTGGGCGCGCTCGCCATGCGTATCCGTAATATTGCGCGCGTGCACCACGTGCGCATGAGCGCTAACGAGCTGGCGCGTGAGGTGGGTATGTCACCGTGGCAGGTTGAGCAGGCTCAGCGTGACGGCCGCCGTTTTACCGGCGCCCAGTTGGCGCATATTGTGCAGCTTCTGGCTGATGCGGACGCCCAGCTGAAGGGTGAGTCGCAGGACGCGGTGTATGCGGTGGAGCAGGCTGTTTTGGCGATTGCTCTACCTCCGCGCCTGTAGTGCATAATAGAGCCCATGCTCGAAATTCTGAAGAAAATTTTCTTTGCCCTGCTACCCTTCCTGCAGAAGGCGGCAGAGGATGCCCTCAACGACGCTACTGCGTCTAAGGGCGGCTCCGAGTCCTCCCAGAAGAGCGAGTCCCGCAAGGATGAATCTCGTCAGCGTGAATCTCGTCAGCGTGAGGCTCGTACCTCCGGCTCTTCGGCGCCTAAGCCGAGCGCCCCGAAGTCTTCCTCGGCACCTAAGCCTTCCGCATCGGCTTCGACCGTCGCATCCGACGGTTCGGATTACCCGGGCGATTACCGCGACATGATTAACTTTGAGTACTCGCCCTCTCTGGATGGCGACGCTGACCCGGGTGAAATCGTGTGGACGTGGGTTCCCTTCGAGGAGGATCACTCGCAGGGTAAGGACCGCCCGGTGCTTCTGGTGGGTCGTGACGGTGAGTACCTGCTGGCGCTGATGATGACCAGCAAGGACCACAATAACCGTGAGCACGCCGATTCGAACTACCTTGATATTGGTTCGGGTCCGTGGGATCCGCAGGGCCGCGCTTCTGAGGTGAAGCTGAACCGTGTGATTCGTGTTCGCCCGGATGCGATGCGCCGCGAGGGTGCCATTATGCCGGAGGATACGTTCCGCCTGATTGAGCGTGCGTGGACTCGCCATAACGGCTAACACCCTGTGCCGGTAGTTTCACCGGCGACCGGCGCTGATTATCTGCGCCGGATGTGGAGGCTGCGTGTAGCGGTTTTCACAGTATTTTTCTCTCCGCGAGGGTCTGTCGTGGAGGCTGTTCATCTGGTATTATGTGTGGTTGAGTGTCCGATGGTCATCGGGCACTGCTGGCCGGTTGCCATAGGCATCCCCACGCCGCTCAGTCGATGATCGGCCAGCGTCGCCCTCACCGACCAATAAGACAAAACAGAAAGTTTAATTGTGGCTAACATTAAGTCTCAGAAGAAGCGTATCCTCACCAACGAGAAGGCTCGCCTGCGCAACAACATTGTAAAGTCCGAGCTGAAGACCGCGACCCGCAAGGTCAAGGCTGCTGTTGAGGCACAGAACAAGGAAGCCGCTGTTGAGGCTCTGCGTTTTGTGAACCGTAAGCTGGACAAGGCTGTTTCCAAGGGTGTTCTGCACAAGAAGACCGCTGCAAACAAGAAGTCCGGTCTTGCTGCGCTGGTAAACAAGGCTTTCTAAAACTTGCGGGGTACCTAAGTACCTCTCTGGTTTAAGGGCAGAGACCCCCTGTGTTCCCCCCTCCTCTAAGGGGAACGCAGGGGGTTTCTTTATGCCCGAATCGTTTATTGTGGGTGCTTACCCGTTATAAAGTTGTGAGTAAATCGCAATCAATCAATCTATGTACCTGATGACGCTCTCTGAACTATAACCTAGTTGTCATTAGTACAACTAAAATTAGAGACTCCTTCAGAAAGACCCTTACCAGTTTTAACCTTAAACTGGTTTAAAATAGATTGATAATGCACTCGACCTATTTTAGGAGGTCGAGATTATATTCAATTGGGACGCAGAGGATATTCTCCCGCCCGTCGATTCGGAGGCTCAGGTTAGCGTCGCCCCCATAATAATTTAGGGTAACTTGGACCATCTCGCCGGATTGAAACTCCTTAACAATCTTTTCGAGATCTAGTTCAATAAACTGGTCTGAGTTCACCACATCAAGAACCTTAATAGGACCCATAGTGACATTACGTAGACTAAAGGTCGTCCTCACTACATGAGTCAGTTCAAACTCAGGCCGCCGTAGATTAGTTGCAATTTCAGACTGTAATTGAATTGGTTGTTTTGTAACAACCTGCTCCTTCTGTTCAAGCAACTTCTCAGCCGCTTCCGCAGACCGGACAACTGCATCACTCATCTGTAGTGCTGCTTGGTGTGCTGCTTCAGCCTTTTCTTTTGCACGTTTAGAGCCACTGGAGCAGTACCACACCACTATCGCGAGAATAAGAGAAAAGAGCGCTGCGTAAGCAGCTATACCAGAGTGAAAGTTTGCTATGAATTGTGAGTCCATACCAGTCATCATAACCAGTCACACTGCAACATGTGAAAGACTAAACGCAACTGCGGGTGAATGATGTATTCGTACTTGATGATTCGGTACTGAATTTTTTAGCAGGATTATGGGGAGGCGCCCGCCCGGTGACGAAACCGCTTGCGGGTTACGGAAGAGCCCGTATAGTGGGAACTATCGGCGGTACCGCACACCGCCCGCGCCTGCATGTAGCGCCCTAAACGGCGTTGCACATAGCGCCGGTGTGGGCACACATTTTTTGCATATTATCAGGAGGTTCCCCATGAGTAGCGAGATCGCAGAAGAAGCTTACGATTATCGTGAAGACCCTGAGTATTGGCGTGCTCCGTTCGATTTTACGAAGCCCATATCTGATGCAAATACTCCAGAGGGGTGGATGCGTGCTGAGTTGAAAGGGCGTTTTTTCAACGCTCCGGTGGCACGCCCCGGTGCCGAATATGAGTGGGGTTTAGCAGAGATTAAGCGTAGGAACGAAGCTAAGGAATTCCCCTTCAAATATAGCGAAGTAACCAGGTTGTATCGTGAGAAGGTAGCTAATGGCGAGCTGCCGGATGTTTATGCTGGCACTCCATACGATTTGGCGCTTCTGCCTTTCTAAAACTTGCGAGGTACGTGAGTACCTCTCTGGTTGAGAGACCCCTGTGTTCCCCCTCCTCTAAGGGGAGCGCAGGGGGTTTCTTTTTCGTGTATACTTGGGCTCAAGGAGTTAGACGATTCCTCTGTAACCCTGAGCCTCACCTGTTGGTGTGGCAATAATGCTTGGGCGGCCGCGGCTTTATGCTTCGGTCTAGAAGACCTCGGGGGCACCACCGGCTAACTCCTTATAACTTTTGTGAAAGGCATCCTGCTAAACGGCGGGGTGCCTTTTGCTATACCCGCTTGCCGTGGTTTTATGACGCCCAGATTCCTCGCCCAATTCTTGGCACAGATTTCGGGGAGGCGCCTGCCCGGTGACGAAACCGCTTGCGGGCCGCACGGGAGCCCGTATAGTGGGAACTATCAGCGGTACCGCACACCGCCCGCGCCCTATCAATAGCGCCGTACACAGCGCTACGAACGGCACCGGGGGAGCGAGTACCGCCGATACACACCACACAACCACCGACCACGAGCTAAGGACAACGATGAGCCAGCCGAACTTCCCGCCCGCCCGACTCTTTGACGCTTTCGCCAAGCCCGCCTCCACAGAACAGCCCGCGAAGAAGGGCCTGCTCGGCAAGCTGCGCCTGAGCGAATCCTCCGAGGAGGACAACTACACGACCGTCATGCTGGTCGGCTTCAACTCCGCGAAGGAACCCCCGGGCAACGGCGAGGACGCCCTCGACGTGATTCACCGCGCGTTCGACCCGTGCGATGAGAGCCCCGGCTTCGACATGGACGACTTCTACGACTACGGTTCCGTCGCCCCGCAGCTGCTGAACAACGACGACTCCGAATCCACGGTCCTGGTGTGGCCCAAGATGTTCTACAACATGGTCACCATCCCGGAGCGTCGCCTGCGCCTGCTCGTGGTGACCGGCCCCGCCCCGAGCCTGTGCCTGCAGCGGTTCATGAACTGCTTCTTCAAGTACGTGAAGAAGCTCCACGTGGACCACGCGATCTTCGTTGAGACCTTTGAGGATCAGGTGGCGCACACCCGCCCGTACCCGTACACGCTGACCACTCACGACGAGAAGCTGGCGGCAATCCCCGGTATTCTGCACGAGTATTTCACCGGTTCTACCTCGGTGACGATGGCAATGTCTGCGCTCGCCGCCGAGCACAGCCTGCGTTCCTCGGTCATGCTGCGTATGAGCATCCCGGGGTATCTGAGCTTTGACCAGCAGAACCCGCGCGCGGTCGTGAGCCTGATCGAGGCGCTGGAGGTCATCCTCGGCATTAAGGTCGAGTCGGAGGAGTACGATCGCCTGCGCGCCCACGCTGGTGAGTGGGAGGCGGAGCTCGCCGAAGAAATGGCGAAGGACTACGAGAAGGTTGAGCTGGTGCGTGAGATTGAGCAGAAGATGGATTCGACTCTGCGCACTGTCTCCGGCGAGGTGATTGCCGAGGATATTGAGGGCTACCTGGATTCCCTCAGCGGCGCCTCCGAGGGTGTAAATCCTGGCGATGATGGTGCGGATTCCGCGGAGGATTCTTCGGAACGCTAGGTCCGTTCGCACATATGGCGCGGGTATGGGAAAATGATAGGTAACTATGCCCATACCCGCAGCCAGCATCTCGAAAGGATGATGTGATTGGCACCCATGTCGAAGAACCCGCCCGTTCCGGCGGCGACCGACCCCGCGATTATTCGCAACTTCTGCATTATCGCCCACATTGACCACGGTAAGTCCACCCTCGCAGACCGTATGCTGCAGGCCACCGGCGTGGTTGCCCCGCGCGACATGAAAGCGCAGTACCTGGACCGCATGGACATTGAGCGTGAACGCGGTATCACCATTAAGTCTCAGGCTGTGCGCATGCCCTGGGATGTTGACGGCACCTCCTACGCGCTGAACATGATTGACACCCCCGGCCACGTGGACTTCACCTATGAGGTGTCCCGCTCCCTGGCTGCGTGTGAGGGTGCGCTTCTGCTCGTGGACGCCGCCCAGGGTATTGAGGCTCAGACCCTGGCGAACCTGTACCTGGCGATGGAGAACGACCTGACCATCATCCCGGTGCTGAACAAGATTGACCTTCCCGCGGCTCAGCCCGATAAGTACGCTGAGGAGCTGGCGAACCTGATTGGTTGCGAGCCGGACGAGGTTCTGCGCGTATCGGGTAAGACCGGTGAGGGTGTTGAGGCCCTGCTGGACCGTATTGTGGAGGCGATTCCCGCCCCGCAGGGTGACGCATCCGCCCCGGCGCGTGCCATGATTTTTGACTCGGTGTACGACTCGTACCGCGGCGTGGTCACCTATGTGCGTGTTGTGGACGGCAGCCTGCAGCCGCGCCAGAAGATTAAGATGATGTCCACCGGCGCTGAGCATGACCTGCTCGAAATCGGCGTGATTTCCCCTGAGCCCGTCCCGTCGAAGGGCCTGGGCGTGGGCGAGGTGGGTTACCTCATTACCGGTGTGAAGGACGTGCGTCAGTCGCGTGTGGGTGATACCGTCACTTCCGCCGCGAAGCCTGCGCAGGAGTCCCTGGGCGGTTACGAGGACCCCAAGCCGATGGTGTTCTCCGGCCTGTTCCCGATTGACGGTTCGGACTACCCGGCGCTGCGTGACGCGCTGGATAAGCTGAAGCTCAACGACGCCGCACTGATTTACGAGCCGGAAACTTCTGCCGCTCTGGGCTTCGGTTTCCGCTGTGGCTTCCTGGGTCTGCTGCACCTGGAGATTGTGCGTGAGCGCCTGGAACGCGAGTTCAACCTGGACCTGATTTCGACCGCACCGAACGTTATTTACGACGTGGTGGACGAGGCCGGCAACGCTAAGCGCGTGACCAACCCGAGCGAATTCCCCGAGGGTAAGGTCGCGACGATTCGCGAGCCCATGGTGGCGTGTACGATTATTGCCCCGAGCGAGTACATTGGCGCAATCATGGAGCTGTGCCAGGCTCGCCGCGGCCAGATTGGCGGCATGGATTACCTCTCCGAGGATCGTGTGGAGATGCGTTACCGCCTGCCCCTGGCGGAGATTGTGTTCGACTTCTTCGATCAGTTGAAGTCCCGTACCCGCGGTTACGCGTCGCTGGACTGGAAGTTCGACGGTGAGGAAGAGGCTGACCTGGTGAAGGTCGACATCCTGCTGCAGGGCGAGAAGGTGGATGCGTTTAGCGCCATTACTCACCGCGATAAGGCGTACTCGTACGGTCTGATGATGACTTCTAAGTTGCGTGAGCTGATTCCTCGTCAGCAGTTTGAGGTGCCGATTCAGGCGGCTATCGGTTCGCGTATTATTGCCCGTGAGAATATCCGCGCGATGCGTAAGGATGTTCTTTCTAAGTGTTACGGTGGCGATATTTCGCGTAAGCGTAAGCTGCTGGAGAAGCAGAAGGAAGGCAAGAAGCGCATGAAGATGGTCGGTCGTGTGGAGGTTCCTCAGGAAGCCTTCATTGCGGCACTGTCTTCGGGCGAGGAGAAGGAAAAGAAGAAGTAGCCTTTCGCTGCTGTAGCTTTTCCGGCTGTGTGCTGACCTGTTGATTGTGGAGAACCCGGCTGGTGCCTCGTGTACCGCCGGGTTCTCTGCTGTCTAGCTTGGAAAACACATCAATTTGCGTAGGACATTCCTGAGATGACGAACTGACTTGGCACGCATCAGGGGTACAGTTACCCTTGAAGTATGGAATTTGTGGAACGCGCTGAGATACGACGACAGCAGGCTATGAGCGCTCTCGATGAGAAGAGCCAAAGCGACCAAGGTCAGTTTTTTACCCCGCTCGCAGTCGCGCAGATGATGGCGCAGATGTTGCCTCTTCCAACTTCTAATAAAGTTCGTATCCTAGACCCTGGCGCAGGATCTGGCATATTGACAGCAGCAGTTGTGGACCGATTTACACGAGAATCTCCAGAAACTAATCTTGAGATTATTGCTGTAGAAAAAGATTCTGAGCTCATTCCTGCGTTGAAGAATACTCTGAAAGATTGTTCTCGCCCAGGGGTGCATCTTGAATACGTTAATCAAGATTTTATTGAATGGGCTTTGCAAGGTCAGAGCCTGTTTGACTATGTTATTCAGAATCCACCGTATTTTAAGATTGCAAGTAAGTCAGAAGTAGCTCAAATTCTACGCTCACATGGATGCAATGTGCCCAATATGTATGCCGCCTTCATGTCTCTAGGTGAGCGCCTTTTGAAGGATGGTGGCTATCAGGTGTCCATTACCCCGCGTTCATGGATGAATGGAACCTACTACACTGCTTTTCGCCAAGAATTACTCAAAGAATCTAGTATTGATTCTATCCATAGTTTTGAGTCTCGTTCTTCTGTTTTTGGGGAGTCTGGAGTACTCCAGGAAACAGTTATCACTGGTATGTATAAGGGAGTAGCAAAATCTCATGTGCAGCTAAGTGTATCGCATGACCATAAGGGAACAGTCTCTACGCGTTTGGTTCCGTACACTCAAGTTGTAACTGGTGATTTTATCTTTGTCCCCAATACAGATTATGACGGGGAGATTATTGAGCGAATGTCCCATGCCAAGGAAACGTTATCCTCTTTGAATCTGAATGTTTCGACAGGTAAAGTGGTGGGTTTCCGTTCTCGTGAGATTCTTCTTGAGAATCAACTTGTTGGTTCTCTACCTCTCATTCATGCTTCCCATATATTTAATGGACAAGTAATCCATCCTCTTGAATCTTGTAAGAAAGAACAGTGGGTTGATGGGTTCCATCCAAATACGGCAAAAAATGTCATTCCGTCAGGCTGGTATGTCCTTGTAAAGCGTTTCTCTGCGAAAGAAGAGAAGCGTCGCATAAGCGCAGCATTGTACCATGCAAATAATTTGTTTGCAATAGATAATAAGGTGAACTATATTCACAATAATGGCTCAGGTCTTGAAAAGGACGTCGCTATAGGAATTGAGCGATGGCTAAACTCAGCCCAAGTAGACGATTATTTTCGCATTTTCAGTGGACATACCCAGGTAAATGCTGGAGATTTGCGTCAACTTCCGTTCCCTTCAATAAGTTCTTTGCGAAAACTTGCCCATTCAAAACAACCGACTCAGGACATTTCTGAGATTCTTTCAGATAATATCGAATCTCTACAGATTAAGAAGGAGAAAGCCGTATGAGCATACATGAAGAAGCTAAAAGACTTTTGAAGCTCTTTGAGTTTGATGAAAAACGAACTAATGATATGGCAGCAAGGACTCTTCTGTCGCTGTTGAACCTTCGTGAAGGAGATACCTGGGATCAAGCAACAAATAATCGAATCGGAGTGCGTGGTCTGATGGATTGGATGAGGAATAATCTTGATTTCCCAATTGCAGAAAACTCCAGGGAGACTATACGCAGAGAGGTTCTTCATCAGTTTGTCGCGGCAGCTTTTTGCGAACACAATGATGATGATCCGAATCGCGCGACTAATTCATCAAAAAATGTATATAGGGTTAGCCCCAATGCGCTAAGTGTGATTCGCATGTATTCAGGAAGCAATGATGATACTTCTAGTGAATTTCGTATTGCTCTTGAAGAATATCTAGCATATGCTCCGAGCCTAGTGGAATTGCAACGTGAAGAGCGTAAAATACACAAGATTCCGGTTCGTATGCCCTCGAATGAAATTGCATACATTAACCCCGGCGGTCAAAATAAATTAATTAAATCTATGGTTGAGGAATTTTGTCCTCGTTTTGCGCCAGGGGGCCAGGTTCTGTATATAGGTGACGCGGATAGTAAAACATCAAATTATAACGAAGAGCTACTTTCCTCTCTTGGTATTAATCTTGATATGCACGGAAAGATGCCTGACTTGGTTGTGTATCAGAAGGATAAAAACTGGCTCTTTTTAATGGAAGCAGTAACAACTCATGGTCCAGTAAATCCTCTCCGTAAGAAAGATTTGGAATCACTTTTTAAAGGTTCGAAAGTTGGAATCGTGTATGTTTCCTGTTTCCCGAACCGACAAGTACTCCGCTCTCACCTAATGGATATTGCTTGGGAGACAGAAGTCTGGCTGGAGAGCGACCCGACTCATATGATTCATTTCAATGGCTCACGATTTATGGGGCCCTACGAAAGTTAGACATATGAGAACCCGGCTGGTGCCTCGTGTACCGCCGGGTTCTCTGCACGCTGTCTGTTGATATACCGCCCGTTGATGCTAACCGCGTAGCCGCATGCGCGGTGCCCATATTTGATTCCCCCAACCGCCACACCTAGTTCCAGGAGGCAGAATGCCCGCCCAGCCCACCGGCGCCCCCGCACCCCGCGACGGGCGCATCCCCGCCATCAGCGCGGCAGGATGCGAAACCCGCGACTTCAGCCTCTACGTACACATCCCCTTCTGCTCCGTACGCTGCGGCTACTGCGACTTCAACACCTACGCCACCGAAGACTTCGGCGACGGCATCGGCCTCGGCACCTACGCCGACGACGCCATCGCAGAAATCCTCTTCGCCGCCCGCACCCTCGAGGCATCCGGCGTCGCAAAACGCCCCATGCACACCGTCTTCTTCGGAGGCGGCACCCCCACCAAACTGCCCGCCCGCGACCTCGTACGCATCCTACAGGCAGCCATCGACGTATTCGGCCTCGTCGAAGGCGCAGAAGTCACTACCGAAGCAAACCCCGACTCCGTCACCCGCGAAGACCTGCAAACCCTCAAGGACGGCGGCTTCACCCGCGTATCCTTCGGCATGCAGTCCGTCGTCCCCGAGGTGCTACAGGTACTCGACCGCACCCACACGCCTTCCAACGTGCCGAAGGTCGTCGCCTGGGCCAAGGAGGTTGGCCTGCAGGTGTCCGTGGACCTGATTTACGGTTCGCCGGGGGAGAGCCTGCAGCAGTGGGAGCAAAGTGTTCGCGCCGCAATCTCCTACGAGCCGGACCACATTTCGGCGTACTCGCTCATCGTGGAGGACGGCACCAAGCTTGCCGCGCAGATCCGCCGCGGCGAATACACCATACCCGATGAGGACCTCATGGCGGACATGTACCTGCTCGCCGAGGAGCTACTCACCGAAGCCGGCTACAACTGGTACGAGGTCTCCAACTACTCGCGCAGCGAGGACACCCGCAGCGACCACAACCTCGCCTACTGGCGCAACCAGGACTGGTGGGGCATTGGCCCCGGCGCGCACTCGCACGTGAACGGTACCCGCTGGTGGAACGTGAAGCACCCGGTACCGTACGCGCAGAAAGTGCGTGCGGGGGAGTCCCCGGCGGCAGCACGTGAGGTGCTGGACACCGCCACCCGTGCTTTTGAGACGATTATGCTCATGATCCGTGTGCGTGAGGGCTTGGCGATGCGCGAGCTGCTCACCGTGCACGATGAGGCACAGCTGGGCGCCTCGCTGCGTTGGCTGGTTTCTCAAGCTCTGATTGAGCCTGATGCTTTGAATTCTCAAGCTGAACCTGACCCTGAAGCCCACGTGCGACTAACCCTCAAGGGCCGCCTGCTGGGCGATGCGGTCACCCGTGAGCTGCTCCCGGAAGTCTCTGAAGAGCGCGAGGAGCACTAAGAAATACCTGCGTGATAAGGGGCTTTTCAGTCTGAGCGACATGCTGGTGCAGGTCTGCTACAGCTCCACTTGGGCGCCACCCCTGCCGCCGCCTGCACGCGGCGTGCACCCCGGTATTGCCGTAATATTTCGGTGATTTCGGGGTGTTTTTGTGGGTTCAGAAAAACTTTTAAAAAAATTTTTCGGGGCTGTTTGGAGGGATTTTGGGGAGCATCACACCTTACACCGGTGTGCTAATTGTTCGCATTTGTGCTGGACTAGCCGAAAGAATTTTCCACTCCTTCATG
This sequence comes from Rothia sp. HMSC062H08, assembly GCF_001810775.1. Taxonomy (NCBI): domain Bacteria; kingdom Bacillati; phylum Actinomycetota; class Actinomycetes; order Micrococcales; family Micrococcaceae; genus Rothia; species Rothia sp. HMSC062H08. Next base: position 261,583 of record NZ_KV802665.1, on the reverse strand, counting down.
CCGCTTTTGGGATGCGTATTTTTCGATTACTTTCCTTAGAAAAAATTCTCCAAAACACCCAATTTCAAGTTGTGGTTGAAGGTTACGCTGTGTCATAATAGGTCATGGCAGGACGGTATATGTCTAACAGCGTGTTCTCGTCTTTGCTGAAGTTGAGTGAATACGGTTGTGGGCTCCTGGTAACAGGGGCCCACGATCGTTTAACAACGATTATCTACAGCGCCATTCGGTAGAGTTTGCAGTAATTCACGCGCACTAGGCAAAGAAGCCCCGAAAGAAAAGTATCCGACAGAAAAGCCCCGGCAGGGCAGCTACAGCCCCAACCGGCAACATAAACCTACGAATACAGCAGCAGGCACAACCCAACGTGCCAGCGCCTCCGCCAGTAGGCTTTAGAACAGCAGTACTTAAACGTAGAACGCCCCACACACAACGTGCGGGGCGTTCAAATGTAAAAGCTATCAGCGCGGTTTAGGACCGGCAGTTCTTAGGATTCTGCGGATTCTGCGTTCTCGGTGGAGTAGAAGCGGTCCAGCAGGCGCGGGTTAATGCGGTAGCTGTACGGCTCACCGCGGTTCACCTCAATACCGGCTCGGACAGATGCAACCGCCATGAACAGCCACACGAGCGCGCCCAGAACCATGGCAGTGTTGCCCATGCCGGGCAGGAAGGACAGTACCCACAGCGCCACCAGAGCAATGGAGGGCAGGAGGGTGAAGTTCATCGCCTCGCGAGCTTCCTGCTCAGCGAAGGGTGCGTTATTGCGGCTGACGTAGAAAACCGCAGCGGAAGGGATGATGCCGAGAATACCGCCGAAATGCGCGAGAGTCGCACGGTTGCGGTCCTGAATCACGCTAATCTTACGGGTTTTCTGAGGCCCGGTTGCCGGGCGAACATCGTTAGTCACGAAAATCCTGGTTCGATAGAAGTTTCTTGTGGTGATCACCTAAGCCGGTGGATCTGCCCTCCGAGGAGGTGAATCGTTTGAGCGGTGGTGACCTAAGAGTGTAGTGATGTTGCGGCAAAACCCACAGGGGCAATGCCACACGCTCAACCATTGTACCGCTTTAGCTGGCAAAACCCACAGGATAATGCCCTGGAGGGAAAGGTTCTGAGCAAATTCACACCTGCGCCCGCATACGGGGGCGCAATAGCGGGTCTCGGGTGCGGCTAGGCACCCGGCTCGGTGAGAAAATCAATGAGCGATTCAACCGGACCGAGCAGCGTCGGATCCAGGTCAGCGTAGGAGTCAACGCGGGAGAGAATATGCTTCCACGCCTGCGCCACATCCGCCTGCGTTTCGTGCGGCTGACCCAGACGACGTAGCGTGCCCTTCTTGAAGTCCTCACCGCGCGGCACCTGCGGCCACGCCTTCAAACCCAGCACTGAGGGCTTGACCGCCTGCCAAATATCAATGAACGGGTGGCCCACAATCTTCACGTGCCCGGCGGCGCCCGGCACGGCAAGCGCCTCCGCAACGATACGCTGCTCTTTCGTACCCTCGATGAGGTGGTCAACCAGAATACCCAGGCGGCGGCCTGGGCCCGGCGCGAACTCACGAATAGCACCGGCAAGATCATCCACGCCGTGCAGCGGCTCCACGACAATGCCCTCAACACGCAGATCGTGACCCCAGACCTTCTCCACCAGCTCGGCGTCGTGCAGACCCTCAACCCAGATGCGGGAGGCGCGCGCCACCTTAGCCGGGGCGTTCTTCACCGCAATTGAACCGGAGCGAGAAATCGTGCGCTTCGGCTCCTTCGCAGCCACCGGGGCGACAATCTCAACAGGCTCACCCTCAATCAGGTAGCCCGGACCCAACGGAAAATTCTTTACGCGACCCTTCGCGTCTTCGAGTCCGAAGAACAGGGCACCGCCGATGCGTTCAGCCTTCACGACCTCACCCACCCAGCCGTTAATATCCTCAATCAGCAGGCCGCGGCGCAGCGGCACCTTACGCGGGGCCGGCGCCTGGCGGTTCATGCGGGCGGCGTTTAGATCCTGGGCACCCCAGCCGTAGGGGGAGTGGTGGGTACTCAACGTATTCTCCTTCGGGGCAATCTTCGCAGGCGGTAGGGGCACAGATACGGTAGGACTACGGAGCCGATTCCAGGGGCACACGCACCGCAGATTAAGCGGATAGCGGGAGTGACCCCCATTCAGCCTAGCCATTGTATCGGGTCGGGGGTAGTATCCCCTAGAATTGATACGACCATTATTGGCGGTGCACTCATCGAGCACCGCCATCGTCTCGAGAGGAAGGAAACGCATGAGCCACTACGATACTCTCGGCGTATCGAACGACGCCAACGCTGAAGAGATCAAGAAGGCGTACCGAAAGAAGGCACGCCAGCTGCACCCGGACGTGAACCCCTCCGAGGACGCAGCCGAAGAATTCAAGCGCGTCACCCTCGCCTACGAGGTGCTCTCCGACCCCGAAAAGCGCCGCAACTATGACACCACCGGCGACGAACAGGGCCGCGCAGGCTACCCCGGAGGCGGCGGCTACCCGGGCGGCGGATTCAGCGGCTTCGGCGGTTTCGAGGACCTGCTGAACATGTTCACCGGCGGCGCGGCAGGTGCCCGCGGCCCCGCATCCCGCATGCGTCAGGGCCAGGACGACCTGATTACCGTCTCCATCAGCCTGCAGGACGCCGTGTTCGGTGTTGAGAAGACCATTGAGCGTCGCTCCGCCGTGACCTGCAAGTCCTGTAACGGTGAAGGCACCGCAGAGGGCACCCAGCCCGAAACCTGCACCACCTGCTCTGGTCACGGTTTCATGCAGCGCCGCGTGCAGTCCATCCTCGGTACCGTCATGCAGCAGGTCGAATGCCCCGACTGCCACGGCTACGGCACCGTCATCAAGACCCCCTGCCCTGAATGTCACGGTCAGGGCCGCGTACGTGAAGACGTGCCGCTGACCTTCAACGTTCCCGCCGGCGTGCACGACCAGGCGCGTATCCGCCTGCGCGGCAAGGGCGAGGCAGGCCTGTACGGTGGCCCCAACGGCGACCTGTACATTGACCTGAACGTTAAGCGTGACAAGTACTTCAGCCGCGAGGGCGACAACCTGGTCACCACCGTGAACATCCCCATGGTCGCGGCGGCGCTGGGCACCACCATCCCGCTGAAGACCTTCGACGGCGACCAAGAAGTTGCTATCCCCGCAGGCACTCAGAGCGGTGACGTGATCACCCTCAACGGCCTGGGCGCAACCGTGCTCGGCACCGAGCGTCGTGGCGACCTGCTGGTGCGTATTCAGGTGGTCACCCCCACCGACATGACCGAAGAGCAGCGTGAACTGCTGCGCCAGTTCGCCGCCCTGCGCGGTGAATCTCTCACCGAAGGTTCGCAGGTCAAGCACCGCGGTGGTCTCTTCTCCCGCCTGAAGGACCAGTTCAAGTAGGATCCCTACACCAAGCTGAGGATGCGGCGGGTGCGGGTTGAGTACCGCACCCGCCGCATTCCTGTCAGCACTGCGCTGTACGCGCCCGCGCTAAGCTGCGCACCTATTTCACACGCCACCCGCACACTACCCACGCTTTCAAACCGCACCCTCAAGGAGAACCATGAGCGCCCCCATCTTCTACATCAGCACGGAAGAATACGACGCACTCACCCCCGGCGCCACCTGCGCGCTCGGCGGCTCCGAAGGCAAGCACGCCCTCGTCAAGCGCCTTGAGCTCGGCGAACGCATCGACCTGGGTGACGGCACCGGCCGCCGCGCACTCGGTACGGTCGCCTCCATCAACGCGGACGGCGTGAGCGTGCAGGTGCAGGAGCTGTGCGAGGAACGCAGCGTGCCCTCCATCTACCTGGTGCAGGCGCTCGCGAAGGACGGCCGCGACCTGCTCGCCATCGAAACTGCGACCGAGCTGGGCGTGTACGGTGTGCTTCCGTGGAGTGCGGACCGCTCCATCGTGCGCTGGAAGGGGGAGCGCGCCTCCAAGGCACACACCAAGTGGCAGAACACCGTCACCGCCGCCGCGAAGCAGTCGCGCCGCGCACTCATTCCCGAGGTGTACGACCTGTACAACACCGCCGACCTGGTGGAGCTCATTGAAGAAGTAGCCGGCTCTGAGCAGTCCGCCGCCGTGTTCATCCTGCATGAGCAGGCGACCGAACGCCTCAGTGCCCTGGCACGCAAGCTTGTAGAGGCGGAGAACCTGCCCGACGAAATCTACCTGCTCGTTGGCCCCGAAGGCGGCATCAGCGACCGCGAAGTGCAGCTTTTCACCGACGCCGGCGCGCAGCTGGCACTGCTCGGTGATGAGGTGCTGCGTTCCTCCACCGCCGGTTCTGCCGCCATGTGCACCCTGAACGTGGTGCTGGGCCGCTGGTAGAGCGCCCGCTACTGGATTCCCTCCGGTAGCACCCATCTGCTAGAACCCAGCTGACAGGCATCCATCAGGGCGTGGTGCATCACGCGCATCTATACTTGTAAATACATCACTAGCCAAGGAGCCCATATGACTACCTCCCGACCTCTATCGACCGCACGCACCGTATCCTTCAAGAGCGCCGCAGAAATGATCGCCGTGCTCGGCCCGCAGGACGCGCACCTGGCGATTATCGAGGACTACTTCGAGCAGATTAGCCTGCGTCCCAAGGACCTGGACGTGCTCATCACCGGCCCCTCCGAGGCCGTCAACACCGCCGCAAAGCTGCTGAACGAGCTGCGCGTACTCTCCAGCCACGACACGCAGATTACCGTGCAGGTCATTCACCGCCTCATGGGCATGCTCGGCGACGAACTGAGCAACCCGGCGCACTCGCTGTCCACCAGCATCCTCTCCACCCGCGGCACCACGATTCGCCCCAAGACCATTAACCAGAAGAAGTACGTGGACGCTATCGACGCGAACACCGTCATCTTCGGCATCGGCCCGGCGGGTACCGGTAAGACCTACCTCGCCATGGCGAAGGCTGTGCAGGCGCTGCAGAGCCACGAAGTGAACCGCATTATCCTCACCCGCCCCGCCGTGGAGGCTGGCGAGCGTCTGGGCTTCCTGCCCGGCACCCTCAACGAGAAGATCGACCCGTACCTGCGCCCGCTCTACGACGCGCTGCACGACATGCTCGAGCCCGAAACCATCCCCAAGCTCATGGAGGCGGGCACCATCGAGGTCGCACCGCTGGCGTACATGCGCGGCCGCACCCTCAACGACGCATTCATCATCCTCGACGAGGCGCAGAACACCACCGCCGAGCAGATGAAGATGTTCCTGACCCGCCTGGGCTTCGGCTCGAAGATGGTCATTACCGGTGACATCACCCAGATCGACCTGCCCGGTGGCGCCGCCTCCGGCCTGAAGCAGGTGCGCAACATTCTGCAGGGCGTGGAGGACATTCACTTCAGCATCCTGGAATCCTCCGACGTGGTGCGCCACACCCTGGTCTCGAATATTGTGTCCGCCTACGATCAGTGGGGCGAAGACCAGAAGGCAATGGAACGCAAGCGCAACCGCAAGGTCAAGCGCGCCACCATCGAGGCCGCAGCTGAGAAGCTGCTGGACCGCGCTGGTATTAACGGCGGCTCCGAAAAGAACGTTGAAAAGAACGCCGCGCAGAACCAGGCAAACTCCGATAACGCACAGACCACCCCGGAAGGACGCTAAACGGTGGCAGAGATTGAATTCGACTGCGAAGAGCCCGCAACCGGTGCTGACCCGGCAACCGACGCGTTCGTCCGCGAATCCTTCGAGGCGGTAGACACCGAGGTGCTCACCCGCCTCGTCGAGCACGCTTTCAAGCGCATGCACCTTGCCGATGACACCTACCTGTCCATCGCCATCGTGAACGAAGACGAGATGGAGCGCGTGCACATCGAGTGGATGGACCTGCCCGGCCCCACCGACGTGATGAGCTTCCCCATGGACGAGCTGGAACCGGGAACCCCCGAAAACCCCTCCAGTGGTATGCTCGGCGACATCGTTCTCTGCCCGCCCGTTGCCGCACGTCAGGGCGCGGATGCGGGCCACAGCACCCTGGATGAGCTGTGCCTGCTCACCACCCACGGTATTCTGCACTGCCTGGGCTACGACCACGGCACCGCCGAAGAGGAAGCTGAAATGTTCGGCATTCAGCGCTCCATCCTCGAAGAGTTCCTGGGCCGCCCGGCACCGGTCGAAACCCGACACTAGGGGAGCGGCGTGGACATTCTACTCACAGCCCTCCTCGCCGTTCTCGCGCTCTGCCTGACCGTGGTCGCGGCAATCGCCGAAACCGCATTCACCTACCTGCCGCACAACGAGGCTGAGGAAGCGGTGGAGGCACACCCGGACACCCTCGGCGCCCGCGTCCTGCAGCGCACCCTCGACGGTGACTCCGAGGCGTACACGCACCCGCTGCGCCTGACCCGCCTCATTGCCGCAGCCGCCGCGGTGCTCGCCACCATGACCTGCCTGCTGAACCTGGTCGAGGTGCACGCGCTCGCCGTCGTGTTGACCCTCGTGATCGTTGCGCTGGTGGGCTACCCGATTCTGCATGTGCTGGCGCGTGCTCTGGGACGTAACCGTCCGGTCGCGTCGATTCGTGTGCTGGCTCGCCCGGTGCACTACCTGTCGGTTCTGCTGAGCCCGGCGACCGGTCTGCTCGATAAGCTCAGTGTGCGCCTGGCGCCGGAACGTTCGGCTGAGGCCCCGGTGGGCGTGTTCGATGAGGAGGAGCTGCGCGAGTTCCTGGACCGCGCCTCCGACGCTGAAACCATCGAGGACGACGAGGCGCAGATGGTGCAGTCCGTCTTTGAGATGGACGATACCCGCATCCGTTCGCTCATGGTTCCGCGCACCGACATGCTCACCGCTAGCCGTGACACCCCTCTGCGTGAGGCGCTGAGCCTGTTCCTGCGTTCGGGTTATTCGCGTATGCCGGTGATTGGTGATTCGAGCGATGAGATTCTGGGTGTGCTCTACCTGAAGGACGCGATGCGCGCCTTCATCCTGCACGGCGAGGCTCCCGAAGGTACCGCCCTGCCGACCGTGGTTGAGCTGATGCGCCCGGCTCGTTTTGAGCCCGAGTCGAAGCGCGCCATGGACCTGCTGCGTGAGATGCAGCGTGAGTCCACGCACGTGGCAATCATTGTTGATGAGTACGGCGGCACCGCCGGTCTGATCACGCTTGAGGACCTGATCGAGGAGCTGGTCGGTGACATTTCTGATGAGTACGACCATGAGCGCCCCGATTACACGCTAAACGATGACGGCACGTTCCGTCTCTCTGCCCGTCTGGGTATTGATGAGCTGGGCGAGATTTTCGGTCGTGAACTCGAGGATGAAGATGTTGATACGGTGGGCGGTCTGCTCGCTAAGCATCTGGGCATGGTGCCGATTGTTGGTTCTGAGATTGAGATTGACGGTATTCATATTCGTGCGATTGGTTCGTCGGGCCGCCGCCACCAGGTGGATATGTTGCAGGCATGGTACGAGCCGCCTCGTGATGAGCAGCAGAACGCTGAAGGTTCCGCGGCGTCTTCCTCGGAGCCTAATTCCGCGGAGGTTGCTGACATCCTCACCGTGGATACCGAGCCTCCCGTTGTGGCTGAGCCGCATGCGCATCCTGATCTTCCGGGAGATATTGCAGAGGCTGAACCGGCAACCGATCAGCACGGCAACCGCTAGATATCGAACATAGACGCCGCATTTTCCCTAACACACTTTGAGTCGGCCGCCCCGCCCCGGAAGGCGCAGGCAGATGAGGCTGGCACCCCATACACCCCGCACGGGGTTTGATAAGGAGAAACACAATGGACCAGGAGTACACCCCGCTCGATTTGAGCACTCTGGACTTGAGCACCCCGCTGCCGACCTACCCGGCGGATTTCCGTTCGGGCTTCGCGTCGCTGGTGGGCCGCCCGAATGCGGGTAAGTCTACTTTGACGAACGCTATGGTCGGTCAGAAGGTGGCTATCACCTCGAACCGTCCGCAGACGACCCGCCACACGATCCGCGGTATTGTGCACAAGGACGAGTACCAGCTGATTCTGGTGGACACCCCGGGTATTCACCGCCCCCGCACTCTGCTGGGTGAGCGTCTGAACGACCTGGTGGCGAGCACCCTTTCGCAGGTGGATGTGCTGGGCTTCTGCATTCCGGCGAATGAGAAGATTGGTCCGGGTGACCGTTACATTGCGTCGCAGCTGGTGGCGTCGAGCAATAAGCCGGTGGTTGCTATTGTGACGAAGGCTGACACTGTGAGCTCTGAGGAGCTGCGTGAGCAGCTGCTGGCTGTTGAGGCGCTCGGCGAGGAGGTCATGAGCGCTGAGCGTGCGGCTCGTGCTAAGCGTGCCGCGCATCGTGCGAAGCAGAAGGGTAAGGGCCCCAAGGGTAAGGACGGCAAGAATGATGCTGTGCCTTTCGCGAAAGGTTCGGGTCCTGCGGCTAAGCGCCGTGCCGGTGAGGTTGCTGAGCCGATGCCGGTTGACGGTAAGGGCGGCTGGGCTGCGATTATCCCGGTGTCTGCTGTGAAGCATTTCCAGGTGGATGCGGTTGCTGACCTGCTGGCGCAGTACACTCCGCTGTCGCCGCCGCTGTACCCGGACGGTGAGCTGACCGATGAGCCGGAGGCAACCCTCATCGCGGAGCTGGTGCGTGAGGCTGCCTTGGAGGGTGCGCGTGAGGAGCTGCCCCACTCGATTGCTGTGACGGTTGAGGAGATGGAGTTCCGCGAGGGCCGCCCGGCGGATAACCCGCTGCTGGATGTGCACGTGAACCTGTATGTGGAGCGTGAGTCGCAGAAGTACATCATTATCGGTAAGGGCGGCTCGAACCTGCGCAAGATTGGTACGAAGGCTCGTGAGCAGATTGAGGCGATGCTCGGTACCCGCATTTACCTGAATATTCATGTGAAGGTTGCGAAGGAATGGCAGTCTGACGCGCGTGCGTTGAATCGCCTGGGATTCTAGTAGTTTTCCTACTCATTCGGCGCTCATAGGGAAGAGTGTTACTCTGAGAAAGCACTTGCTCACCGGCAGAAAGAGAAAAGGTATGCCCCAGGCACCTCGTTTACGAAGCACCGGTCGTCATATGCGCACGACGGTGATGACTTCAAACCGCAATAAGTGGATTGCTCTGCTTACTGCTTGCATGCTCGTCATTGTTGTTGGCTTTGGTGGCGTGTTGGCTCTGCGTATGCGCAATAATCTGCATACTCAGGAGCTGAACATCAGCAATTACAAGGACGGCCTGGAGAACGGCGCCTTGGACATTCTCGTGATTGGCTCCGATACCCGTAAGGGCAATAACGGTGCGTACGGTGATGAGGATGACCGCAATTCTGAGGCTCGCGCGGACGTGATGATGCTGCTGCAAATCAGCAAGGACCGTAAGAATGTGAGCGTGCTGTCGTTCCCGCGTGACTTGATGGTTAATGTGCCGCAGTGTACTGATCCTGAGAGCGGCACCGTGTACCCGGCTGAGGAGAACGTTCAGATTAACGAGTCTCTGTCTCGCGGTGGTGCCGGTTGTACTGTGGCGACCATTAGCAAGCTGACCGGTGTGAATATTGACCACTTCATGTTGGTGGACTTTAACGCTGTGAAGGAGCTGTCGAAGGTTGTTGGCGGCGTTCAGGTGTGTGTGGACGCTCCGATTGATGACGAGTACAGCGGTCTGAAGCTTCCTGCCGGTACTTCTACTGTTGAGGGTGAGCAGGCTCTTGCGTTCTTGCGTAGCCGCCACGGCTTCTCGGATGGTTCCGATATTGGTCGTATTCAGGCTCAGCAGGGCTTCATGTCTTCGCTGCTGCGTAAGGTGAAGAGCGAGGGTACTCTGTCGAATCCGGGCCGTCTGATTAACATTGCTGAGGCGATTACTCAGAACGTGACGGTGGATAAGAACCTGGGTAATATCAGCACTCTGGTGGGTGTTGGTGCGACTCTTGGTGGCGTGGATTTGTCGAACGTTGTGTTTGCGACGGTGCCGACTGAGCCGTGGAGCCAGGATGAGAACCGCCTGCAGGTTTCTGCGGATGCTGCGAACGTATTCCAGCGTCTGCGTGACGATAAGTCGCTGAAGGAAGAGAAGGCTCCGGAGGCGCCGGCTACTTCTGCCGCTCCGGTTCAGCTGGATCGTACGGTTCCGGTGAGCGTGTACAACGCGACCGGTCTGGATGGCCGTTCGGCTACGATCGCCTCGGTGATTGAGGGCCTGGGCTACACGAATGTTACTCCGGGTACTTCGGCTAACCCGACGAACTTCACCACGGTGTTCTACTCGACCGGTTACGAGGCGGAGGCGAAGGAAATCGCCGCGAAGCTGAACGTGACCCGCGTGGTGGCGACCGAAGAGGTTCAGGGCGTGTCGGTGACTATCGGTACTGACTTCCCGTCCGGTGAGGCGATGGAGAAGCAGGAGGCTGCGATTGCGGGTAACGCGACCGGTCAGACTGCTGATCAGAACAAGTGTCAGACTGCTTTCGCCTACTAGGTTGTAGCTAGGGCATAGCGCAGATGCGTGAATTTTGAGTGAGGGGGCGTAGCGCCAGAAATGGTGGCTGCGCCCCTTTGCCGTTAATTCTTTCCAGATGATGGACGGCTTCCCGTGTGCCCTGCCGCCGCCTCCGACCCCTGTGATAGCGTGGAGGCATGACTATTGACGGTGAGAGCATGCGCGGGGTTACTCGCCAGGCAGTGAACCTGCTGCTTATTCGCCGGAACGGGGCACACTAGAATCTGCCGCGACCGTTCCGGCTTTTTGACGCGGCATCTCACCTTTGCATCCTTTCTGATGCGCACCGCCTTGACCACGGCTGCCGGGGACCGATACCCGGCACGGTACGAGCCCCACAATTGGGGTAGAGCGAGACGGACCAACCAACAGGAAATTCATCATGAAAAACCACCAGAAGCCCAGCCCCATGCCGGTACACAAGTACCGCCCTTTCCACGAGCAGATTGTTGTTGACCTGCCGGACCGCACCTGGCCGGATAAGGTCATTGAGAAGGCTCCGCGCTGGTGCGCAGTGGATCTGCGTGACGGCAACCAGGCGCTGATTGACCCCATGGACACCGACCGTAAGCTTGCGATGTTCAAGCTGCTGGTGAAGATGGGTTACAAGGAAATTGAGGTTGGTTTCCCTTCGGCGTCGCAGACTGACTTTGATTTTGTGCGCACTCTCGTTGAGGACGGCCACATTCCTTCGGACGTGACCATTCAGGTTCTGGTGCAGGCTCGTGAGCACCTGATTGCCCGCACTTTTGAGGCGATTGAGGGTGCACCGCAGGCGATTGTGCACTTCTACAACTCGACCTCCGTTCTGCAGCGTCGCGTGGTGTTCAACCAGGATCAGGAGGGCGTGCTGGATATCGCCCTGCAGGGTGCGCGCCTGTGCCGCAAGTACGAAGAGCAGATGATCTCTGACACTAAGGTCATCTACGAGTACTCGCCCGAGTCTTTCACCGGCACTGAGCTGGAGTACGCGGCTCGCGTGGTGAACGCTGTGGCTGAGGAGCTGGAGGTTGGTCAGAACGGCCGCGAGCTGATTGTGAACCTGCCCGCTACCGTTGAGATGGCTACCCCGAACGTGTACGCCGACTCTGTCGAGTGGATGCACCGCAACCTGAACCACCGCGAGCACATTGTGCTGTCGCTGCACCCGCATAATGACCGCGGTACCGGCGTGGCTGCTGCTGAGCTGGGTTACCTGGCGGGCGCTGACCGTATTGAGGGTTGCCTTTTCGGTAATGGCGAGCGCACCGGTAACGTTGACCTGGTGACTTTGGGTCTGAACATGTACACCCAGGGTATTGATCCGCAGATTGATTTCTCTGATATTGACGGTATCCGTAAGACTGTTGAGTACTGCAACCAGTTGAAGGTGCACGAGCGTTCGCCGTACGGTGGCGACCTGGTGTTCACTGCGTTCTCTGGTTCTCACCAGGACGCTATTAAGAAGGGCTTTGAGGCTCTGGAGCGTACTGCTGCTGAGGCGGGTAAGACCGTGGATGAGGTTTACTGGGAGGTTCCGTACCTGCCGATTGATCCTCGCGATCTGGGTCGTACCTATGAGGCGATTATTCGTGTGAATTCGCAGTCTGGTAAGGGCGGTATGGCGTACCTGCTGAAGCAGGATCACGGTCTGGATTTGCCGCGTCGTGCTCAGGTTGAGTTCTCGAAGATTGTTCAGGCTCGTACTGACGCTGAGGGTGGCGAGATGACCAGCCAGAAGCTGTGGAACATCTTCGCGGATGAGTACCTGCCCGCTACGGATCCTGAGAAGCGTTGGGGTAAGTACCGTATTGAGTCGATTAATATTGATTCGGCTGATACTGGTGCGACTACTCTGCGTGTTGGTCTGAACATTGATGGCCACACCTACACTCGTTCCGCTTCGGGTACCGGTCCGGTGGATGCTCTGCAGAACATCCTTTCGGGCGAGGGCGTGGATATTCGCGTGATGGATTATTCGGAGCACACCATGTCGTCTTCGTCGACTGCTAACGCTGCCTGCTACGTTGAGGCTGCTGTTGGTTCTCGCGTGCTGTGGGGTATTGGTGTGGACAGCTCGACGACTCGTGCGGCTTTGAAGGCGATGATTTCGGCTGTGAACCGTGCGCTGCGTGATGAGCGTCAGGCGTAGGCGATAGCCGTACATATTTCGCGCGGGGTTGGCGGGTGACCGTTAGCCGTGCATGATGTGGGGGCGGGATGCATACTGGGAGTATGTATCCCGCCCCTTACGCGTTTAATGTGCGCAGGTGGTGTGCGCATTGGCGGTTTGCGCGGCGTCCTTGAGCTGTGGATGAGCCCCGGATGCACCGCGGTGTACCTCCTGAAACGGCACCCTGAGCGTTTCACAGTGTGGACGGGGCGGTTTGCGGAAGTTCCACATCACCTTCGGCGAACCGCCCCGGGCGGGTGCACCTCCTGTATCCTTGAATGCGTGGAATGGATTCAAGCAATTATTTTGGGCTTTGTTCAGGGCCTGACCGAATTTCTGCCGATTTCGTCATCGGCGCATCTGAACATTGTTGGCCAGATTCTGCCGGAGAAGGCTGACCCGGGCGCCGCGTTTACCGCAATCACCCAGCTGGGTACTGAGACCGCGGTCTTGATTTTTTTCTGGCGCGATATTGTGCGCATTGTGAAGGCGTGGTTTGGCGCTCTTACCGGTCGTGTACCGCGCAATGACCCGGATGCCCGCATGGGTTGGCTGATTATTATTGGCTCCCTGCCCATCGGCGTTCTGGGCCTGCTGCTGGAAGACTACATTGACACCCAGTTCCGTAGCCTGTGGATTGTGGCGACTATGCTGATTGTCTTCGCTGTGTTCCTGGGTCTTGCGGACCGTTTTGGCCGCGAGCAGCGTGAGCTGAAGGACCTGACGTTCCGTCACGGCCTGCTGTACGGTTGCGCACAGGCGCTGGCACTGATCCCGGGTGTTTCCCGTTCGGGCGGTACGATTACTGCGGGTCTGTTCATGGGTTACACCCGTGAGGCTGCGGCACGTTACTCGTTCCTGCTGGCCATGCCCGCCGTGTTCATGTCTGGCCTGTACAAGACCTTCAAGGTGGTCACCGGCGAGGAAGCTACCGGCTTCTACGGTATTCCCTCGACTATCGTGGCTACTCTGGTTGCGTTTGTGGTGGGTTACCTGATGATTGGCTGGTTCCTGAAGTACGTGTCGTCGAAGTCCTACGGCATTTTCATCTGGTACCGTATTGCGCTCGGTATCCTGATTTTCGTTGGTCTGGGCACTGGCGTTCTGAACGCTACTTCTTCGGCGTTCTAAGGCTTTAGCCCTCAGCGTGATATGACATACCCGTCCGTGAGTTTCTCACGGGCGGGTATTCTTATTGGAGTAGATTTTTTGGCACCCGCATGCCTTGAGGTTGGGCGGCGGGTGTGGCGCGTCCACCGGTTGTGGGCGTTTTTACGGAAAGGAAACCCATGCGAGCTTGGGATGCCCCCGCCTCTGTGACTCTGCCCGGTCAGGCTGCGCTGCCGCGTATTTTTGATACCGCGGCTGGTGAGATTGTTCAGGTTCAGGAGGATAAGGCGGCGAGCCTGTACGTTTGCGGTATCACCCCGTACGACGCGACGCATATGGGTCACGCCTCCACCTATGTTGCTTTTGACTTGCTGCACCGCGCCTGGCTGGATGCGGGCGTGCCGGTCACCTACGTGCAGAACGTGACCGATGTGGACGACCCGCTGCTGGAGCGTGCGACCGCGACGAATGTTGATTGGCGTGAGCTGGCTGAGGATCAGACGGAGCTGTTCCGCACCGATATGAAGGCGCTGAACGTGATTCCGCCGGCGCACTATGTGGGTGTGGTGGAGTCCATTGAGTGGCTGTTCCCGCTGATTGAGGACCTGTTCCGCCGCGGCCTGGCGTACCGCGTGCCCGGTTTCACGGACGAGCAGGGTGTGGTGCATCCTGACGGTGACGTGTACCTGGATCTGAAGGCTGTGCGTGAGCTGCCCGCGAACGCTGAGGGCTACTCGTGGGCACCGGGCGAGGTCTGCCACTTGACCCGTGATGAGATGCTGGAGATTTTCGCTGAGCGCGGCGGCGACCCGAACCGTGCCGGTAAGCGTGATGCACTGGATCCGCTGCTGTGGCGTGTTGAGCGTGAGGGCGAGCCGAGCTGGGATGCCGGCGAGCTGGGCGCGGGCCGCCCCGGCTGGCACATCGAGTGCACGATGATTGCCCGCCGTTTTGTGGATGGTTCGCTGACCGTTCAGGCTGGCGGTAACGACTTAACGTTCCCGCACCATGATTTGGGTGCGGGCCATTCGTGGGCTGTGTCTGCACGCCCGCACGCTAAGCATTACGCGCACACCGGCATGGTCGGTTTGGATGGCCACAAGATGAGCAAGTCCCGCGGTAACCTGGTGCTGGTTTCGCGTCTGCGTGCAGCCGGTGAGGATGCGAACGCGGTGCGTCTGGCGATTATGGGTCAGCATTACCGTTCGGATTGGTTCTGGACTGATGAGCTCCTGGAACACGCGAAGGCTCGCCTGGACACCTACCGTCATGCGGTGTCGGTGGCTGAGGGCCGTGAGGGTTCCGAAGGTGTCACCGATGAGGCGGCTGTTGAGCTGCTGACCACTGTGCGTGAGGCACTTGGCGAGGACCTGAACGCTCCGGCGGCGTTGGCGGCTGTGGATGCGTGGGCTGTGAAGGCTCTGGCGGACACCACCGTCGGCGGTGGCGCGCTGGTGCGTGACATCCTGGCGGCACGCCTGGGCGTGGTCCTCTAGGGATAACACCCCACGAAACGTTGAAGCGCAGGAGCGGCGCTACGGTGTGAAAGCCGTGGCTGCCGCCCTGCGCTTTTCTGCGCCTGCACGTGATGCGCCCGCTTTCTACCGCACCGCCGGCTGACCGCACAAGAAACCAGCTTCCCGGTTATCACGCCCGCGGGGTAATGCGCCACAGCCGATTTGCAGACTCCGCTAAAATAGAAAAGGACTTTTTCCGTCCGCAGTTCGCCGCAAAGCGCGAACAGCACAGACTGACCCAAACCCGAGGAGAACCACCCCGTGAGCAGCGGCACCCACACCCCCACCGGCGCAATCAACCGCCGCGGCCCCTTCCGCCCCGGCGAGCGCGTCCAAATCACTGACGAACGCGGCCGCATCACCACCATCACCCTCGCCGAAGGCGGCGAATACCACTCCCACAAGGGCTTCCTCAAGCACGACGACCTCATCGGCGCACCCGAAGGCACCGTCATCCCCAACACTCACGGCATCCTCTACCAGGCGCTGCGCCCCCTCTACAAGGACTTCGTGCTCTCCATGCCGCGCGGCGCAGCCGTCGTCTACCCCAAGGACGCCGCCCAGATTATCGTCAAGGCTGACATCTTCCCCGGCGCGCGCGTCGTCGAGGCAGGCGTCGGTTCCGGTGCGCTGTCCATCGCCCTGCTACGTGCGGTCGGCGACTACGGTTGCGTGCACTCCTTCGAACGTCGCGAAGAGTTCGCAGACGTCGCCCGCGGCAACATTGAGACTATGTTCGGTGGCCCGCACCCGGCGTGGAAGCTGAGCATCGGCGACCTGCAGGACACCCTGCCGCAGGTTGAAGAGCCCGGCAGCGTCGACCGCGTCGTCCTCGACATGCTCGCACCCTGGGAGTGCCTGGACGCTGTGGCGGAGGCGCTCGCACCCGGCGGCGTGCTCATCTGCTACGTTGCGACCGTGACCCAGATGTCCCGCCTGGTTGAGGGCATGCGCCTGGACGGCCGCTTCACCGAACCCGAATGTGACGAGACCATTGTTCGCGGCTGGCACGTGGAGGGTCTGGCGGTCCGCCCCGACCACCGCATGGTTGCGCACACCGCGTTCCTGGTGGTTGCCCGTCGCCTGGCTGACGGTGCGGTGCGCCTGGCACCGAAGCGTCGCGCGTCCAAGACTGACTTCTCTGAAGAAGATATGAACGCGTGGATTCCCATGAATGTGGGCGAGCGTGAGGTGACCGATAAGAAGATCCGCCGCGCAGCCCGCGATGCGAAGAACCTCGCCGCTCACGCCGCACGCGCGAACGAGATTGCGCTGGAACAGAACGGTACCGCGCAAAACGACGCAGCTGCTGAAACTGACTCTGCGGCGACTGAGTCCGCCGAATAATTTGAACCACTGACCTGCGGGGGCACGGGCGTTGCCTGGAGCCCCCGCAGTGCACCCACCAGGCTACTCGCCTTACCCGACCACCCGCATCGAGTAGCCGCCGACAAGGACGAACAGCTAAAGGAGCTACCGTGTCCACCCACGAATCTGCAGATCAGGTAGGAACCCCCCAGTACGGCACCGCCCACAGTGCAGCCAGCGCGGCACCGCACTACTCGGCTGCTTTCGGGTCGACCTCCCTGCCCGGCAGTCAGCCCGTCAGCGCGCAGGAGTATGACGCCGTGCTGCGTCGACTCTCCGCGGCGGAGGCAACTCGCGACAATATGAGCCGACAGATTCGTGGTGCGGGGGAGAAGAACCGCAAGCTCGTTGAAGCAATCACCAGCATGCGCTACCAGGTGGAGCGTCTGCGCGCGTCCCTGTCGCAGAATGTTATGCCGCCGCTGAATTCGGCGATTGTGCTGGCGGTGCATGAGGGCCAGACCATGACCTACGAGCAGGTTGCCGACGATAAGACTCCCGCCGAGATTGACACCTACCTGGATGTTCAGGTGAGCGGGCGCATGATGCGTATTCCCGTGTCCCCGCTCATTGACCTGTCCACGCTGACCCCCGGCATGACCGTGCTGCTCAACGATAAGACCGAGGCGGTCGTTGCCCTAGACACCGAACCCTTCGGTGACGTGGTGACCGTGCGCGAGGTGCTGGATGAGCAGCGCGTGCTGGTTGATACGTCCTCGGGTGCTCAGCAGGTGGCGCGCGTGGCTGGTTCCCTCGACATTGAGCAGCTACGCACCGGTGACGCGGTCACGCTCGACACCCGCACCCGCATGCTGACCTCGCAGGTTCCCGCCTCCCGTTCGCAGGAGCTGGTTCTGGAAGAGATCCCGGACGTCACCTACGAGCAGATTGGTGGCCTGGGCGCGCAGATCGAGCAGATTCGCGACGCGGTGGAGCTGCCGTACCTGCACCCCGAGATTTTTGAGCGCTACCACCTGGCGCCGCCCAAGGGCATTCTGCTGTACGGTCCTCCCGGTAACGGTAAGACCATGATTGCTAAGGCTGTGGCGAACTCCCTGGCGGCTCGTGCGGCTGCGCTGAACCCGGGTTCGGCTACTCGCGGCTACTTCTTGAACATTAAGGGCCCCGAGCTGCTGGATAAGTTCGTTGGTGAGACCGAACGTCAGATTCGCGATATTTTTGTTGCCGCCCGTGAGAAGGCGGAGGCGGGCCACCCGGTCGTCGTGTTCTTCGACGAGATGGAGTCGCTGTTCCGTATGCGCGGTTCGGGTCGTTCCTCCGATATTGAGACGACCATCGTGCCGCAGCTGCTTGCTGAAATTGACGGTGTGGAGTCGCTGCAGAACGTCATCGTTATTGGCGCGACCAACCGTGAAGACCTGATTGATGCCGCCGTGATGCGCCCGGGCCGACTCGACCTGAAAATCCGCATTAACCGCCCGGACGCTGCCGGTGCGGCAGAGATTTTCGGCCTGTACCTGACCGAGGACCTGCCCCTGGACGCTGCGGAGGTGGCAACCGCCGGTTCGACCCGCGCCGCCCTGACCGCGATGATTGCGGCGGCGGCAGGTCAGCTGTACGCACGCACCCCCTCCACGGCGTACGCTGTGGCGACCGTGGATTCTTCCATGGTCGTTGGTTCTGGTGCGAGCGCGAACCTGTCCACGCACACGCTGTACCGCGGCGATTTCGCTTCGGGTGCGGTGATTCGCAATATTGTGGACCGCGCGAAGAAGGCCGCGATTAAGGAGCAGCTGCAGGCGCTGACCGCCGGTGCGGACGCTTCGAGTGTGGGTATTGGTACCCGCCACCTGCTGGAGGCGGTACGCGCCGAGTTTGAGGATCAGGTGGACTTGCCGCCGCTGCCCGATATTGAGGATGCGCTCACCGTTGCCGGTGTGCGTGGCCGCCTGGTGTCGGTGGAGCCGCCGCGCTAAACCCCGCGCCCGCGCCATGAGTCGGACGGCGCACACTCACTAAGCTGTGCGCTCAGCCCACACCCCGCGCTTATCCCGCATAAACTCAGCATTACCGCAGGTCCAAAGCCTTTAGATGGTATAGATTTTTTCAGGAGAACCCCATGAACTCCACCCCCAGCTACGGCGTGCACCGCATTATGGGTGCCGAAACCGAGTACGGCGTCATCGCGCCCTCCGCGCCGGGCACCAACCCGACCGTGCTGTCCGCACTGGTGGTCAACACCTACGCCAAGCTCGCCTTCCGCCGCGGCGCCGCCTTCCGCGAGCAGCTGCAGCGCCGCGCCCTGGCTGATGAGCTGACCGCCGAGCAGGCACGCCAGGCAGAGAACTACTCGACCGCAACCCCCGAGGGCCAGTGGCTGGGGGAGTCCGAGTCGCCCCTGCGCGACGCCTTCGGCCGGGTGCAGGACGCCTCCACCGCGCACTCAAGCCAGATGACCCACACCCGCACCGAGCTGACCAGCCAGGACATCGCCCTGGAGATTATGCGCGAGGCGGGCGTGCAGGCACCGGGCGAACCCGCCGAGCCGCGCAGCGCCCTGGATGCGCTCGCCGGCGTGCACGGCCGCGGCGGCTTCCCGGAGCGTCTGGATTGGGACCGCGTGACGATGAACGCGATCCTGCCCAACGGTGCGCGCCTGTATGTGGATCACGCGCATCCGGAGTATTCCTCGCCGGAGGTTCTGACCCCCGCCGACGCGGTGCTCTATGACGCTGCCGGTGACGCGCTGGCGTACGAGTCGCTAGTGGAGTTGGGCAACCACGCGCAGGATTTGCCGCAGGTGAAGCTGTACAAGAACAACACCGATTCGAAGGGCCAGTCGTACGGCGCCCACGAAAACTACCTGATTAGCCGTGATGTTCCGTTTGAGCAGGTTGCGGATGCGCTCCTGCCGTTCTTTGCGACCCGCGCTATTTTTACGGGTGCGGGCCGTGTGGGTATTGGTACGCACGGTGAGGTTCCGGGTTTTCAGATTAGTTCGCGCGCTGATTTCTTTGAGCGCACGATTGGTTTGGAGACCACGATTCGCCGCCCGATTGTGAATACGCGCGATGAGCCGCATGCGGATGAGTCGAAGTACCGCCGCCTGCACGTGATTCCGGCGGATGCGAACATGTCGCACTATTCGAACCTGTTGAAGTTTGGTACGGCGGCGCTGGTGATGAACCTGATTGAGTCGCATAGCGAGCAGCACCCCGTGCTGCCGGGTGTGCGCCTGTCTGATCCGGTGGCGGCGATGCACGCGGTCAGCCACGATTTGTCGCTGTCAGTTCAGTTGCCGTTGGCGCCGTCTTCGGCGACCCTGCCGAACCCGGTGTCCACGAGTGGTTCGGCGAGTGCCCTGCAGATTCAGCGCGCCTACTATGAGGCCTCCCGTGCGCACGAGGAGTCGAACCCGGCGGGTGTGGATGCTGCGACCGCGCAGATTCTTGATCTGTGGGGTGAGGTTCTGGACGCCCTGGAAACCAACCCGCTCTCGCTGGCGGATCGTCTGGACTGGGTGGCGAAGTATGCGCTGGTGCGCGGTTATGTCGCTCAGGGCGTAGATTATGCGAATCCGAAGTTGAAGGCGTTGGATTTGCAGTACGCTGATATTGACCCGTCGAAGAGCCTGTATCACCGTCTGGTGTCGCGTGGCCGCATGCGCACGCTGTTCTCTGCGGAGCAGATTGAGCGTGCGACGACCGAGCCGCCGCGTGAGACGCGCGCGTTTTTGCGTGGCACGTTGATGGCGCGTTGGCCGGAGGAGATTCTGGGTATTAACTGGGATACGGTGTCCTGCCGTGGCAGGTATTCGAAGGATCTGACTCGTTTTACGATGATGGAGCCGACCCGGTACGGTGCCGCCCAGGTGGAGCCGCTGCTGGATGAGGTGAACCATTCGGATGAGCTGCTGAACCGCCTGCGCTAGTGGCACCTCACCACCCCTAAACCCACATAAACTCATATTCTTCCCCGGGGTGAATACCCCCATTCGGAAGAGTAAAAACCACATAACCCACAGTTAGGGTGCAGGAGAATCCGGGTACCAAAACCCTTACACCCCGCACCCGACCCCACTAAAAACTTATTTGTCCACAACCGAAAACCCCTTGAGGAGAGAACCATGAGCCGCGAACGCATCAGCGCACAGCAGACCGAAACCACCGCAGCCGAGCAGGAGCAGGAACTGACCCTCGCCGCCTCCCACGTTGTCTCTGACGTGAGCGAGGTCGACGACCTGCTCGACGAAATTGACGGCCTGCTCGCTGAGAACGCTGAAGACTTCGTCACCGGCTTCGTCCAGAAGGGCGGCGAGTAACCGGCGCACCTGCGCGCCGGGTCAGCATCATGGAACACCGTATTTTCGGCATTGAAAGCGAATTCGGGCTCAGCTACGTCCCGCACGGGCTCGGTCGGCTGAGCATCGAAGAGTCCGCCGCCACCCTTTTCAAGCCCGTCCTGGATCAGTGGCGTTCAACGAACGTCTTCCTGCCCAACGGCGGTAGGCTCTACCTTGACGTGGGTTCGCACCCCGAGTACGCCTCCGCCGAATGCGGCAACATTGACGAACTACTCGCGCAGGAACGCGCCGGTGAGCTGCTTTTCGCTGATCTGGCGCGTACCGCCCGCAAGCGCCTGCTCGCAGGCGCGGAGGGCCGCCCCCTCGACGGTGAACTGTACCTGTTCAAGAACAACGTGGATTCGGCGGGCAACTCCTACGGCAGCCACGAGAACTACCTGATCAGCCGCAAATTGCAGTTCAACGACCTGATTAAGCAGCTCGTGCCGTTCCTGGTGACCCGCCAGATTCTGGTTGGTGCCGGTAAGACCCACCCGAAGGGTGGCCCGGTGCCCGGTTCGACCGACCCGGCGTCCTGCACGGGTGTGCCTTCGTATTCGTTCTCGCAGCGTGCCGACCATATTTGGGAGGCGGCATCCACCTCAACCTCGCGCGCTCGCCCGCTCATTAACACCCGCGATGAGCCGCATGCGGACGCGTCGAAGTTCCGCCGCATGCACGTCATTAATGGCGACTCGAATATGGCGGAGCCGACGACCCTGCTGAAGATTGCCAGCACTGACCTGGTGCTGCGCATGCTGGAGGACCGCTTCCCGGTGACAAGCCTGGATATTGTGTCTGTTCCGGCGGCTCTGCGCGCTATCAGCCACGACCTGACCGGCACCGCGACCTTCGAAACCACGGACGGTAAGCACTACACGGCGTTGAGCGTTCAGCGTCACTACCTAGATGCGGCACGCCAGTACGTGCAGCAGTACGGCGCGCACCACCATCATGTGGAATACGCCCTGGACCTGTGGCAGCGCACCCTGGACGCTATCGAGTCCGGCGACTACAGCAGCATCGATACTGAGATTGACTGGGCGATTAAGAAGAAGCTTCTGGATGCGTATATTGCCCGCGCCCGCGCGGCTGGTCAGCCTGCCGATTATGCGAGCGCCCGCATCCGTCAGCTGGATTTGGCGTACCACGACATCGACCCGGAGCGTAGTGTTTTCCATGCGCTGGTTCGTCGCGGTGCGGTCAAGCGCATCCTGCCTGAGGGGGCTGCGAAGGCGGCGAAGACTCAGCCGCCGAACACTCGCGCTCTGCAGCGTTCGCGTTTCATTAATGCGGCGGTTGCGGCGGGGGAGCAGTTCACCGTGGATTGGGTGCATTTGAAGCTCAACGCCTACCCGCAGCACACGCTGGTGTGTAAGGACCCGTTTGCTACCGGTAGCGAGGAGCTGGAGGAGGTGCTGAGCCTGTTGGCGTCTAAGGCGCGTCAGCATCAGGAGGCGGCATTCCCGCCGCCCTGCTAAAACCCCAGCTCACCCCGCGCCGCGACACAGCCTGAACACAGCTACGTACCGTAGCATAAAACAGCTAAACCTATACCTGTAAACTGTTCTGTGACACACGGGCACTCACACGCCCCACTCTCACAGAAAACCCAGAGGATAACACTATGACCAAACGCTCTAAGCTCGCTATTTTCGGTGCCAGCGCGGCAGCTCTTGCGCTCGCACTGTCTGCATGTGGCGCGCAGTCCAGCGGCGACCTGTCTAAGGTGCAGTACACCCTGAAGAACGCGACCGCTGAGCCTGAGGCGTCCTTCGCGACTCCCTTCGCCGCTTCTAGCCCCTCCGCGTACGTGATTGAGGAAGGCAACGGCGACTCCATCAATGATGGTGACTACGTGCTCGTTGAGGCTGCCGTGTTCAACGGCACCGACGGCAAGCTTAACGGTTCCACTTACTCCAGCGAGCCGATTCTGCTGCCGATTAACGATCAGCTGAAGCAGGCTGCACCGCAGGTGTACGAAACCCTGAAGAAGATTAAGGTTGGCGGTTCTTTCTCGTACACCACCAACGTTCTGCAGCAGCGCAGCACTGCGGGCGTGACCACTACGACCGCTTCGCCCGGTGCCGCAACTAACGTTGAGGTGTACACCGTGAAGACGAAGCTGCCCAAGTACGCAACCGGTAAGGCTGTTGAGGCTGACCCGTCGCTGCCGTCCTTCACTCTGGATGAGTCCACCGGCAAGGCTGATATTAAGCTGCCCGACACCAAGCAGGAATACACTGAGCTCGTCTCGAAGAACCTCATTGAGGGCGAGGGCGCCGAGGTCAAGGAAACCGATACCGTGTACGTGCGTTACATTGGCGTGCAGTACTCCGACGGTAAGGTCTTCGACGGCAACTATGACGCTTCCACCCCGATGGGCCTCTCCCTGCAGGGCGTTATCAAGGGCTGGACTCAGGGTCTGAAGGGCAAGAAGGTCGGCTCCCGCGTTGAGCTAGTCATCCCGGCGGATTTGGCGTACGGTAACGACACCGGCGGTTCCAAGCCTTCGGGCACTCTGGTGTTCGTTGTTGATATTCTGGGCGCGGAGGAGAACCCGCAGACCCTGCAGCGTGCTCAGGCGGCTTCTAGCGCAGCTGCTGCGGAGGCGTCCGCTTCGGCAACCGCTGAGGCTTCTGCGACTGCGACCCCGGCGGCTACCGCTTCGGCTACCGCACAGTAGCCCGGCAACCACATTTTTATATAGTGTTTTATACAGCGCTCGCCGCTTATCCTGTATGGGCGGCGAGCGCACCCACTATTTCGATTCATTTCGAACCAATCAAAGGAGACACCCATGTCTTTCGGTCAGCGTAACCTCGACCGCGAAAAGCCCGAAATCGATTTCCCCGAGGGCGACGCCCCCACCGAGCTGGTCATCACCGACCTGATCGAGGGTGCAGGCGCTGAGGTTGTTCCCGGCTCCCGCGTGCTCACCCACTACGTTGGTGTGGCATTCTCCACCGGTGAAGAGTTTGACGCGTCCTGGAACCGTGGCGAGCCGCTGCCGTTCCAGGTGGGCGTTGGCCAGGTTATCCGCGGTTGGGATGAGGGTCTGCTCGGCATGAAGGTCGGCGGCCGTCGTCGCCTGGAGATTCCCGCCGACATGGCGTACGGTGACCGCGGCGCTGGTTCGGTCATTAAGCCCGGCGAGTCCCTGATTTTCGTGGTGGACCTGCTGGACGTCCGCTAAGGATTAGCAAGGTTCTCGCGTTTTTCGCGCTTCTCACGTAAGACGCGCAGAGACGCGCAGCCCGGTGCTTTCTCCCGATTGTGGGAGGGGCGCCGGGCTTTTGTGTATCAAGTTTTTGTACTGGGCTTTTTTGTACTGGGCTATCGGCGCGTCCGCGAAATTTTATACCCGCGCATTCTTCTCGCAGCCACCCCACACGCAAGTAAGTGCCGCGGAACACACACGGTATGATGGAATCATGTCCACCGCAGCCCAGCTTTACATGACTCTTCACCGCCTCTCCACCGCCGCCGAGGCACCCGATGCCGCCACCCGAACCCAGGGCATCAGCCGCAACGAGCTACTGACCCTGCTCGGTATTAGCACGCGCGCTAACGGCTCCCTCAGCGAGTCCCAGGAACGCGCCTTTGAACGAGCCAAGCAGACCCTGCGTGATGCCGGCGCGCGCATCACCCACGTGACCACGGACCTGGGTGAGCGCTACCGCCTTGAGACCAGCAACGCCGCTAAGCTGCCCGCCTGGAACCCCACCGCCGAGGAGTTCCGCCTCATCAACACCATCCTGCGCGGCTGGGAAGGCACCGAACTGCAGGATGATGCCTACCGCATTCTGCGTAAGATTGCGCTGACCAGCGAGAACCTCACCGATGAGGCGCTCGCCGCCGCGAAGATCCTGGAGCCGAAGACCGGCAAGCGTCAGCGCGCGAAGAACCTGTACACCTACCGCGAGCCCCTTCAGCGCATTTACTTTAGCGATAACCCGCACCTGAATGAGCTGTTCACTGCCTATGCGGAGCGTAAGACGGTCACGTTCACCTATCAGACGGCTGCCGGTGCGACCCGCACGCAGGAGAAGGTCAGTGTTGCCGGTATTGGGTACCGTTACGGCACCTGGTATTTTGTCGGCTACTACACTGAGAGCTCGGAGCGTAAGGAGTACACGTTCCGTGCCAGCCGTATTCAGAAGCTCACGATGCTCTCACGTATCGATTCGACCCCCATCAACGCGACGTTTAACGCCAAGAACTGGCTTGAAGACATTAAGGGCTACGAAGAGAGCCTGATTGTTGCCGAGGTCAACGCCGATTCGACGTTGTCGGAGCCCTTCACCGTGCCCTCGTACGGCACGATTGATAGCGCTGTGGCGGCGACCAGCTACAGCTGCGTGATCGAGCCGCCCGAGGAATCGGAGGCTGCCTCTACCCGCCAGCGTGACAGCTACGCCGCCCAGCAGCAGCTGTTGCGCACCCTCACCGACCTGCACAGTGGCGCAGTTGAAGACCCCGGCACCTGGGCGGATATCAACCAGCGCAACCGTAACAACTCCCTCGACGACCTTGTGGACCTGCTCCTGGGTCTGCACCGTGCCGACCGCTGGGCGAGCGCCCACGATGAGGCGCCCATGCCGTTGAACCAGCTCAACGCCCTCTACAGCGTGGACACCGAGAAGAACCGTGCCCTCGGCAAAACCATTGCCGAGATTTTCGCGCAGGTAGACACCGTACCCTTCGAGTCTGATCCCAAGGACCCGGACGCCCTCAAGCCCACCTACATTAACCTGCTGCCGGACTTTGGCGGCGCCACCCCGAACACGCTGCTGAACTACGCGCGCCTTACTGACACTGAGCTCGCCATTCTCGTCTTCACCCTCTCTGCCGCAGATATTCTGCACCCGGCGGATGCGCGCCTGGGCAGTATCCGTGCGGCGCTCGCCGCCGCGTACCCGAACGCGCCTATCTATACGCAGCATCTGTGCTTCGCCCCGGAGGAGCCCCTACTGCAGGAGGCGACTGCCGCCCTGAGCAGCGGCAACGCCGTGACCATTGGTTACGGTGAGCGTGCCGCGGACCGCCTGGTGGACCCGTATGCGTTGGTGCTGCACCGCGACCACATGTATCTGCATGCGTGGTGCCGTACCGCTGAGGAACGCTACTATGCCGCGCGCGGTGAAGAGGTGCCCGAGTATGTGCCCGAGGCTTTTGCTCACCCCACCACCGGCGAGGCAGAGAACAGCGAAGTTGCAGACAGCGAGGCGGCGGACAATGAGGCAGGGGAGAAGACCCCCACTTTCTGGCGTAACTTCCGCCTCACCCGCATCAATCACATTCACGAGGCGGGCGCGGGTCGCGCCCACCCGGTCACCGGTGACACCGTCCCGCATTGGCACGCGCAGCAGCACAGCACTCAGACCAACCCGTTCGCTGAGTTGCGGATTCACCCGACCGAGCATATTCCCAGCGGTGAGCCGCTCGATACGCTCACCGCAACGTACATGCGCCGCAGCACCCACCACGTGAAGAAAGCTTCACGCACCCAGTACGTGCGCATCCACTACTACAACAACGCCCACGGTGCTGGCGATAAGAACATTCTCGACACCGTCATTGCGCACCGAGGTGCCCTCGAACTGGTCGGTCCTGCGCACCTGCGCGCGGCGTTGCTTGACCAGTTGCAAACCCTCAACGCGAGCAGCCGCAGGGGTGTGCCCGCAGAAAAATAGAACTTCACCCACAAGCAAAAACACCCTAAAAACCCATCTAAGGCGCCAAAACATTAACCTAAAACTTGTATAATGGTGCTCATGTCTTGGTGGTTCTGGATTTTGCTATGGGGCGCGCTCATCATCTGCTCGCTCCTCTATTTGGCATGGTTCACCTACAAAGCACTCACTCGCGGTTTCACACTCCTTGACGAAACCGTAACCTGGGTCGAGTCAATCGAGGGACAATTCGACGCAGCGCAAGCGAACGCAAACCGAAAACTCCCACGAGACACCACCCTCGGGGTATTCACACCCATCACCGAGGCATACAATAACTACGAACAAGGTAAGCAGACACGCAGGTCTGAGCGGATCAAGCGACGGGTCTCCCGACGAGATCGACTCGGCCAACCTCAAAACATCGGAGACCTGCTCTAACAGAAAGGCACACCACCATGGGCCAGATTTTCAGCCACCCCGCGACCATCATCGTCGTTATCCTCCTCATCGTCCTGCTCTTCGGCGCACCCAAGCTGCCCGGCATGGCACGCAGCCTCGGCCAGTCCATGCGCATCTTCAAGACCGAAGTTGAGGGTCTGAAGAACGACTCCAAGAAGGACCCCCGCGAGAAGGACGGCGAAGAGGTCGTCACCGCTGAGGTCGTAGACAACGGCAAGGACGGCAAGACCGAAACCAAGTAACGGTCCCGCCACCGATGCACCAAACCCGTGCCAGCCCACCGGCCGGCACGGGTTTTGCGGCACCACCCCATAAACACCCCACCAGACCCCCTCAGCCGAATCACACACGGCACCGACACCCAGAGGACACCACGTGGCAACACCCGACCAGGACGTGCGCAACCGCAAAATCAATCCTGAAGCACGCATGGAACTCAAGGAACACCTGCGCGAATTCCGCGACCGCCTCATCAAAGCGGCTATCGCAACCATCATCGCAGCCATCATCGGTACGGTCTTCCTCTACCAGCCTTTCATCGAAATGATCTCTGCACCCCTGCAGCAGATCAACGCAGAAACCGGCCGCAACGCAAACCTGAACTACGGTAGCGTCGCATCTCCTTTCGACCAGCTGCTGAAGGTCGGTATGTACATCGGCCTGGTGATCGCCTCTCCCGTCTGGCTCTACCAGGCGCTGCGATTCCTGCTTCCGGCACTGCACACCAAGGAGAAGAAGTATCTCTTCGGCTTCCTCACCGCATCTATTTTCGCGTTTGCCTGCGGTGTCGCCATTTCGTACTTCACCCTCCCCGGCGTGGTCTACGCACTGCTGAAGTTCACCCCCGTCAACGAAAGTAACTACATTGACGCGGGCGTGTACATCTCCTTCATCCTGAAGTTCGTTGTGACGTTCTCCTGCGCGTTCATCATCCCTGTGATTCTGGTCGGCATTAACATGCTGGGCCTGATTCGCGGTAAGACCATCCTGAAGTCTTGGCGTTGGGTTGTTGTGCTCGTTGCGGTTATCGCAGCGCTGACTGCACCCGGTAGCGACATCATGATGATGTTCGTGCTCATGGCGCCGCTGCTGATTTTCTTCTTCGCAGCAATCGGCATCTGCATGATCAACGACAAGCGCCGCGACCGCAAGCTTGCCAAGCTGGCGGAGGGTTCGGATGAAGCAAGCCTGAACACCGCAACCAGCAGTGAAGACCTGGCGAAGATGGGTTACTTCGAGGACGAGAAGACTTCCTAAATTGAATAGCTCGCTTTGATCAACCTAGCCGAAAGGGGCGGGGTACAGAGAACCTGTACCCCGCCCCTTTCGTATGTTCCGCAAAAGCGTCTCGAGGCGCACAGACGAATTTTTACAACGCCCGCCGGTACATCCCGGCAGAAACTGAGCATAAACTGCGCCGAAACCGCGCAGCCGATGCGCTCGCTGTTCGCCCATACCGGATTAGTGCCCGTGCAGGATGCTTTCTGAAGGCTCGCGGCGGGCGAACCGTTACACTGGACATACTATGAGCAAGCACCACGCACAGCACACTTCTGACACACACACTTCTAACGCTTCTAACGCACAGACCCCGGCGGAGCAGACCGGCACCGACTACGCTGCCGCCTACGCCGCATCCCGAGAACGCGCCGCATACGCGAAGACCGTCCTCGGGGCTTTTGAGGCGTCCCTTGATTTTCCGCTGGATGATTTTCAGCGTCAGGCGTGTGCCGCTGTGGAGGCGAACCGCTCCGTCCTCGTTGCCGCGCCTACGGGTGCCGGTAAGACCATTGTGGGTGAGTTCGGTATCTACCTGGCGTTGCGCCGCGGCATGAAGGCGTTCTACACGACCCCTATTAAGGCGCTGAGCAACCAGAAATACCACGACTTTGTGCGCGCGTACGGTGAGGATTACGTGGGTCTGCTCACCGGCGATACGAGCATTAACACGGAAGCACCCGTGGTCGTCATGACCACCGAGGTGCTGCGCAACATGCTCTACGCCAACTCGACCACGCTGACCGGCCTGGGCTATGTGGTCATGGATGAGGTGCACTACCTGGCGGACCGTTTCCGTGGCGCGGTGTGGGAAGAGGCGATTATTCACCTTCCCGAGCATGTGAACGTCATTTCCCTGTCGGCTACGGTGTCGAACGTTGAGGAGTTCGGCGCGTGGCTGGATACGGTGCGCGGCGGCACGGACATTATTGTTTCGGAGCACCGCCCGGTGCCGCTGTGGCAGCACATGATGGTCGGTCACCGCGTGGTGGACCTGTTCGTACCCGAGGACAACTCCGCACAGGGCAAAAACCACACCCAGGGCAAGAACCAGGAGCCGGAGGAGAAGCTCTCCCGCAAGCAGGCGAAGAAGGCACAGAAGGCTAAGCAGCGCGGCGCATCCGTGGAGGCGGGCGCTAACCCTCTGCTTGCCGGTCTGCGTCTGAACCCGCAGCTGAAGGCGCTACGCCCCGGCTTCCGTTCGAGCCCGGGCCGCGGACGCTACGGCGGCAAGCGTGAACGTTTCCGTCACCGCCGTGAAGGCTGGCTCAATGAGACGTTCAGCAGCGGCGAGCGCGGCCGCTCGGACCGTCGTGACCGTTTCAGCAACGACCGGGACTTTGATGCGCGCGGTGAGCAGAAGCCCCTGCATCCGCAGCGCATTACCCGCCCGGAGATGGTGCGCGCCCTCGACAAGCAGGGCCTGCTACCGGCTATTTGCTTTATCTTTTCCCGTGCCGGTTGCGACGGCGCAGTCAGCCACTGCGTATCCGCCGATATTACGCTGACCACCCCCGAACAGCAGCAGACCATCCGCGCCTACATTGCGGAAGCGACCGCTCACCTGGACACCCGCGACCTGAACACCCTCGGCTACTACGAATGGCGTGACGGCCTGATTCGCGGTATCGCCGCGCACCACGCCGGCCTACTACCCCTATTCAAGGAGGTCGTCGAAACCCTCTTCGCCCAGGGCCTGATTAAGCTGGTCTTCGCCACCGAAACCCTCGCACTGGGCATCAACATGCCCGCCCGCACCGTCATCCTGGAAAAGCTCACCAAGTACAACGGCGAATCCCACGTGGACATCACCCCCGGCGAGTACACCCAGCTAACCGGACGCGCAGGCCGCCGCGGCATCGACATCGAAGGCCACGCCGTCGTCATGTGGCGCCCCGGCATGTCCCCAGAACACGTGGCAACCCTCGCCTCAACCCGCACCTACCCGCTGAACTCCTCATTCCGCCCCACCTACAACATGGCGGCAAACCTCATCGCCTCCTACGGCGCCGAACGCACCCGCAAAATCCTGGAATCCTCCTTCGCACAGTTCCAGGCAGACAAATCGGTCGTCGGCGTCGCCTCCCGCGTACGCAAAAACGAAAGCGCCCTAGAAGGCTACCGCGAAGCAATGGCATGCCACCTGGGCGACTTCACCGAATACGTCCAGCTCAGCCGCCAAATCACCGAACTGGAAAAGAAAGCATCCAAGAGCAACGAACGCCACGCCCGCGCGCAGGCACACCACAGCATCCAACAGCTACTGCCCGGCGACATCATCTACATTCCGCACGGCCGCTCCCGCGGCTACGCAGTCGTCATCACCCGCTCCGATTCGCACGCCGACCCGCGCATCGGCATCGTCACCGAGGACGCGCACCAGCGCACCGCCTCAACCCGCGATTTCGAAGGCGCCGTCGAACCGGTCTCACGCATCAAAATCCCCAAGCGCCTAAGCCTCAAAACCGCCAAGGAACGCCGCGACACCGCAAGCCGCATGCGCCAGGCACTCTACGACGGCCGCGCCCCGCGTGCGCTCGCACAGCAGAACATCCCGGCTCGTCAGAACAGCATTGACGCGCAGCTGGAGGCGCTGCAGGCTCAGTTGCGTAACCACCCGTGCCACGGCTGCTCCGACCGCGCGAACCACATGCGTTGGGCTGAGCGCTGGCAGAAGCTCAACTCCGAGACGGAAGGGTTGCGCCGCCAGATTGCCCGCCGCACCAACACGATTGCGCAGGTCTTCAACCGCATTGCGCGTCTGCTGGAGAGCTACGGCTACGTCGAACGCACCGAGGATAACGAACTGTCGCTAACCACCGGCGGACAGGCTCTACGCCGCATCTACGGCGAGCGCGACCTACTGACCGCTCTGTGCCTGGACGCGCACTTCCTCGACGGACTGGAACCCGCCGCCATCGCAGCAACCGTCGCCGCACTAACCTACCAGGGCAAGCGCGACGCCGTAGAATACCTGGCGCACTACCCGCACCCGTCCCTGCGCGCACCCATCGCGACAATTACGCAGCGCCTCGCCGACCTGAACGCAGCCGAAGAACAGTTCAAGGTCAACCCGACCCCCGCATGCGACTTCGGCCTGGTCGAACCCATGTACGCCTGGGCGAACGGCGCACACCTCGCAAAGGCAATCGAGGACACCGGCCTTGCCGCCGGCGACTTCGTACGCTGGGCAAAGCAGGTACTGGACGCCCTGGACCAGATCGCGCACATCCGTTCACTGGACCCGGTCATCCGCGCCCGCTGTGAAGAAGCAATCGAGGCGGTACGCCGCGGCGTAGTCGCACTCGACGTCTAACCCGCACCGTAGTGCTACACCGTACATAGTGCTACACCGCACCCGACCAGCTCGGGCCACCACCCCCGCGACTGTGTATTGTTCTGTACCATCTAAGTTCCGCCTCATCTAAGGACGAACGAACTACCACAGGCAGCGGGGGTGCTTCTATACTCAAATGAGACGCTCAGCTAAGCTACGCGAGCACAATTGAAGTGCCCGCCCCGTGTGCGCCTCGGCGCGCCTCAAAGGTGAAAGGAATCTAATGTCTACCCGTATTTTTGTAGATGGTAGCGTGTACAGCCCGGTCGACCCGTACGCAACCGCAATGCTCGTCGAAGACGGCTTCGTCCGCTGGGTTGGTTCCGACTCCGGGGCACGTTCAATTGCCGACGAATCAGCCACCATCACCGAACTCGACGGCGCCCTGCTGACCCCCGCCTTTGCGCGCGCACTGGCACCGGTAGCAGGAAAAGAAGCACCCGAAATCCTCGACTACCTGCAGGCATACCGCGCCGCCGGCTACCACACGCACACCCTACTCGCCGGCATGGAAGACGTACCCGACCTCGTCTCCGCACTCAGCTACTACAACGCCGAACACGGCGTACCCGACATCCGCCTCATCCTCAACGCCACCGGCGTAGAAACCGACGAACTAATCAGCGCCATCAAGGCACTACGCCCCCTCACCGAAGGCGAACGCGCCATCAAAGGCCTGCAGCTAGTCGGTATCTCCGTCGCACCCACCGAGGCACCCGCAGCAGCACAGGTAGCCGAAGACGCAGCACTCCTGCTCTCCATCGACGCATCCACCAGCTTTGCCGACGCAGCCGACGCAGCACTCACCGCACGCAAAAACCGCCCCTGGCTGCCCATCCGCCTCGACGCAGCAACCAGCACCCCGCAAGACCCCATCACCGACGAACACCTCATCCAACTAGCAGAAGCACGCATCAACCTCGGCCTGAGCGTCTGCGAACCCGAAGAAGACGAAGCCACCAACGACACCGTCCAGGCACTCCTCGCACACGCCGGGGGAGAAGCGCGTGAGTCTGTTGCCTCAGTCGCCCGCCGCGCAAACGCAACCGGCACCTCCATCGCCCTCGGCTCCGACACCCAACTCTACGCACCCGGCGCCTGGTCCCTCATCCGCGAACTCGTCAACGACGAACACGGCATCTCCGCACGCAGCGCCTTCGCCGCCCTCACCCGCGGCGTATACCGCCTAGCACACGAAGAAAACCCCTTCACCGGTCAGCTCACCCCCGACACCCCCGCATACGTAGCACAATGGCGCGTCGAAGCCCTCATGGTTCAAGCACCCGACTCCCGCGTTGCATCGTGGAGCACCGACCCCCGCGCTCGCATTCCGCTACTTCCGGTGCTGGATGAGGATTCGCCTCTGCCCATCCTGGAATCTGTTTACACTGAAAGTAACTAATTTTTTAGCTTGTCAGAGGCTTTTTATGGGGATAAAACCCCTCAATAATTCATCAATCTGAATGTTTACCCGGTATACTGGATATCTACCGGCCTTGTTTTATATGCACCTGTGAGGGAGTAATATGCGCGTTCTAACTGTCATCCCGACGTATAACGAGAAGGAGAACCTGCCCATCGTGGTTGAGCGTCTTCGTAAGGCAGCTCCCGAGGTGGACATTCTCGTGGTGGATGATAACAGCCCCGACGGCACCGGCCAGATTGCTGATGAGCTGTCGGCTAAGGATTCCCAGATTCACGTTCTGCACCGCACCGTTAAGGACGGCCTGGGCGGCGCATACCTCGCTGGCTTCGATTGGGGCCTTGAGGCAGGCTACGACGTTCTGATTGAGATGGACGCTGACTGCTCGCACCAGCCTGAGCAGCTTCCTTCTCTAGTTCGTGCTGTGGAGGCGGGCGCTGACCTGGCTATTGGTTCGCGTTACGTTCCCGGCGGCAAGACCAAGAACTGGCCGGCTCACCGCCAGGTTCTCTCTCGCGGCGCCAACCTGTACACCCGCCTGATTCTGGGCACCTCCATTAAGGACATTACCGCTGGTTTCCGTGCATACCGTCGTGACGCTCTGCAGCGCCTGAACCTGGACGGTATTGACTCGAAGGGCTACGTGTTCCAGGTTGATTTGGCGTGGCGTTCTGAGCAGGCCGGCCTGAATATTGTTGAGGTTCCGATTACCTTCGTTGAGCGTGAGATTGGCGCTTCGAAGATGGACGGCAACATTATCTTTGACTCCATGTCTAAGGTGACCCGCTGGGGTATGGCTAACCGCATTCAGAAGCTGAGGAAGGCTCTGGGCAAGTAAGCCCGCAACTTCTTTTCTTGCTCAGACGATTCTCGTACCTGAGATTTATACGAAAGACCGGGGCGGATACGTAACGTATCTGCCCCGGTCTTTTTATGCTTTCTGTAGCGCTCTTTCCTGACTCACGCCTGGCTCACGTACTGATCCTGACTCATGCACCGACGGAAGCCAGTACCACAACAAAGAAAAGGCCCGCTAAGAGCACGAGTGGTGCTTAGCGGGCTTTTCTTTACAGCGCGGGCTTCTACAGCGTTTCTACGGAGCCTCTACGGTGCTTTTAGAGCGCGTAGTGCTTGCGGTAGTATTCCAGGCGGTCTTCCAGAGTCTTTTCCAGCTCTTCGATGCTGCGGCGTTCCATGAGCATATCCCAGTGGGTACGTGCGGGCTTCTCTTCTTCGGCGTCTGCGGTGGAGTCGCCGTTGACGAGGTATGCTTCCTTACCGGACTTTGCGGTCCATACCGAGGGGATTTCTGCTTCTGCCGCGAAGGTCACGAAAACGCGGTCACCGTCAGCGGTACGGTATTCGACGCGCTGGCGGGGCGCGGGCTGTACGTTCGATTCGGTTTCCATCGACTGGGAACCCAGGCGCATACCGCGCAGGCTACGATCGCTCATTTTTCCTCCAGTGTCGTCGGGTGCGCTCTTTGGCGCTTTAGGCATAACGTTGGGCGGGGGAGAGCTATTCCCTCGAACGTTTACAAAACATCCATTATATCGGTAATAGTCTCCACCCGCCCAACGTGGTGGTGTTTATTCGGCGTGATTTTTGGTGATTCACGCTTTTTTATGCGTTAGATTTCGCGTTTAGCCGTTGATGCCGTAGCTTCCGGGTGCCTGCGGGGCGCTCTTGGGTGCCTCTGCTGCGGGCTTCTTCGGTGCGTCCGCAAGGTCGGATGCGGGCAGGGTGCCGAATGCGTTGCCGAGGCCGCGCAGTGCATCGCCGAGTTCGGTCGGGATGAACCAGAGCTTGTTGGCGTCGCCTTCGGCGAGCTTGGGCAGGGTCTGCAGGTACTGGTAGGTGAGTAGCTGCTGGCTGGGGTTGGATTCGTGGATTGCTGCGAAGACCTTCTGCACGGCTTCTGCTTCACCGTTTGCGCGCAGGATTGCGGACTGTGCGTCACCTTCTGCACGAAGGATCTGTGCCTGCTTTTCACCCTCTGCACGCAGGATGGCTGCGCGGGATTCACCTTCTGCGGTCAGAATGTCGGACTGCTTCTGGCCTTCTGCGGTGAGGATTGCGGCGCGGCGGTCACGCTCTGCACGCATCTGCTTCTCCATGGAGTCCTGGATGGATACCGGGGGCTGGATTTCCTTGATGTCCACGCGGGAGACGCGCAGGCCCCAGCGGCCAGTGGTGGAGTCGAGTACGCCTCGCAGCTCCGCGTTGATCTGGTCGCGGGAGGTGAGGGTCTGCTCCAGGTTCAGGCCACCGACGACGTTACGCAGGGTTGCGCTGGTCAGTTCGTCTACGGCGCGAATGTAGTTGGTGATTTCGTAGGTTGCGGCCTGGGGGTCGGTGACCTGGAAGTACACGACGGTGTCGATGCCGACCACGAGGTTATCTTCGGTGATCACGGACTGCGAGGGGAAGGAAACGACCTGTTCACGCAGGTCGATGAGGGGCAGCACGCGGTCAACTACGGGGATGACGATGTGCAGGCCGGGGTTGAGAACGGCGTGGAACTTACCCAGTCGTTCGACGATGCCGGCTCGTCCCTGCGGGATGACGCGCACGGTCTTTGCGAGCATCGTCAGCACGAAGAGGATGAGTAGAACCGTCAGAATAAGGCTGATAGGCATTGTTTCTCCTTATCGGTGAGTTATATGGTGTGTTCTAGGGCATCTGAATTGGCATTTGGAGCCGGTATTCAGATGGGTCTTAGTTTGTTGGTCTTAGTCATGGGGGAGAGGCTCTACGATTGCGGTAGCACCCTCAATGGCTCGTACCCTCGCGTGTGATCCTGCTACGAGCGTTCCGGAGGCGGTGCGCGCCGTCCAGGTGTCGCCAGCTAGTACAACCAAACCAGTTTCACTAGTCACATCTTGAGTGACGCGCACCTCAGCGCCAACGAGTGCTTCTGCATTAGTGATAGCTCCGGTGGCTGTTTTATTGAGTTTCTTCAGCAGCGGCGGGCGCAGGCCAAGAACTAAAATCAGGCAGATCACCACGAAAATAACGGTTCGAATCAGCATGTTATCCACGAAGGGCGATATTGCTGCGGTGATGCCTGCGCTGATCGCCAGCATGAGAAAGAACAGGTCGAGGCTGAGCATTTCTATGACGGCGAAAACGAGGGCGAGTGCAACCCAGAGTGTCCAGGGTGTCTCAAAGAGCCAATCCACGAGTTTTCTCCTTTGGTGTACATCAACCGGCGTGGTTGACGTTGGATCTGCACACGAGGCGACAGCACCTTCGTGATGCGGGGTATATCCATTATTTCAGGTGGATTGAGTGCTGGCGACAGTTCTGGTGACTGAGTGAGGTTAATACATGAACTGTTAAGACTTTATTTAGATACGGGGAATCTTTGGTTCATTCTAGACCTCCCTAAAAAGCCGATAATATACATTATGTAAAGTAGACCTATTTTTCACTACCCCACCGGCTGCTCACCGGTGCTTTCTACGCTCAGGCTGGCACGGGTCAAACCTGCGCTCCTCGCAGTGCGACTACACTGTTCCATCCGCGGTTCTGAGCTCCGCACGCCTCACACCTTTCTCTGCGCTCCGCGCACCTCAGCTAGCAGTACGCTCACATGCTCCGAACCTCAGGTTCCTCAGTATCTCCCGGTAAACGACAAACACCCGAGACGAGCTCACACCATTCGGTGCGCCCCATCTCGGGTGCCTATCATCAGCTACTGAGCTTCTTTATTCTGAGCTTCTTTATTCTGCGTGCTTGGAGCTGAACTCTACCCAGGCGTTGAGCACGCGCTCCGCTGCGCCGGATGCAATGGATTCGCGTGCATCAGCCAAAGCCTGGGTGAAACGGGTCTCAAAGCTCTCCCCGTTGACCGGGCGGTACGCGACCAGGCCAGCCGCAGCGTTCATCACCACAGCGTCGTGAATGGCGCGCAGCGGGCTCTTCGGGGACTCGCCCTCCCCCGCCAAAATTGCACGGAAAATGCCCGCGTTGTACTCGGCGTCGCCGCCTCGCAGCTGCTCCAGCGGTGCATTCTGCAGACCATACTCGGTCGGGTCAAAACGGTACTCGGTCAGTTCGCCGTCGACAGCCTCCCACAGGCGGCTCGTAGTCGCGATGGTCAGCTCGTCCAGGCCGTCATCACCGCGGAAAATCAGGGCGTGATCGCCGCGCTCCGCAAAGACGTGAGCCATCTTCTCAGCCATGACCGGGTTAGCAACGCCGATAGCCGAGGACTTCACGCGAGCCGGGTTCGTCATGGGGCCCAGGTAGTTGAACGCGGTCGGAATGCCTAGCAGACGGCGGGTCGGGCCCACGTGGCGCATTGCCGGGTGGAAAGTCATCGCAAACAGGAACGTGATGCCGGTCTCGCGAGCGCATTCGGCGACTGCGGGAATGGGCATGTCGAGGCGGATTCCGAGGGCTTCGAGGACGTCTGCGGAGCCGGATTTGGAGGTGGAGGCGCGGTTGCCGTGTTTGACGACGGTGGCGCCGGTGCCTGCGATGACGAGGGCTGCCATGGTGGAGATGTTGACGGTGTTTTGTTGGTCGCCGCCGGTGCCGACGATGTCTACGGCGTGGGGGTCGATGTCGACGGTTTCGGCTTTGGCAATCATGCCGGCTGCGAGTGCGCCGAGTTCTTCGGGGGTTTCGCCTTTGGAGTGCAGCGCGGTGAGGAAGGATGCGAGGATCGGCTGTTCGGTTTGGCCGGTCATGATGTGGTCCATTGCCCAGGCGACTTCGGTGTCGGTGAGGTTTTGGTGTTTGACGAGCTGGTTGAGGATGTATTTCCAGGTGATTTCGTGCGTAGTCATGTGTTAAGTGTAAAACCCCCGCCGCGTATCTGCATGGTTGGGTGCAGTATGCGAGACGGGGGTTTGTGAGGCGCGTTGCGCTTTAGTGGTGGGTGCCTTCGGTTTAGTGGAAGGAGTCACCGCATGCGCAGGAGCCTGCTGCGTTGGGGTTGTCGATGGAGAAGCCCTGCTTTTCGATGGTGTCTTCGAAGTCGATGGTGGAGCCTTCGAGGTAGGGCGCGCTCATCTTGTCGACGATGACTTCTACGCCGTCGAAGTTGCGGACTGCGTCGCCGTCGAGGACGCGCTCGTCGAAGTAGAGCTGGTAGATGAGGCCGGAGCAGCCGCCGGGCTGGACGGCGAT
Source organism: Rothia sp. HMSC062H08 (assembly GCF_001810775.1). Taxonomy (NCBI): domain Bacteria; kingdom Bacillati; phylum Actinomycetota; class Actinomycetes; order Micrococcales; family Micrococcaceae; genus Rothia; species Rothia sp. HMSC062H08. The sequence continues at coordinate 223,374 of NZ_KV802665.1, read as the reverse complement.
GCGCAGGCGCAGGTCGGTGCGGCCTTCCTGTTCGAGGAGGGTGCGGACCTTGGTCTGTGCTACTTCGGTGAGGTTGACGCCGTGGGTCGGCAGTTCGGTGGTGGTTTCACTCATTGGTGTTGTCCTTTTGTTTTGTTGGTTGCCCGTGTGCGCCGCGTGTGGGTGCGTGTGGGCGTTTTAGCCTTCACGATACGCGCCTGGGTGTTTGATGTACAACCTAGGGTGTGCATAGTTCGCCGGGGGCGTGAGTCTTGGTGTGGGGGCTTGACATGTAATTCTGCTTCTAGGATACCGAAAAAGTGGGGGTTGGGGTTTGTGACCCTTCTCCCCCACTTTTTGTGGATGTTTCTAGCGAGCGCCGAGTGCGCTGAGCAGTAGCGCCTCCGCGAGGATTGCGTTCTTGAAGTCCGGGATGTAGAGGGACTCGTTGGCGCTGTGTGCGCGGGTGTCGGGGTCTTCTACGCCGGTGACGAGGATCTGTGCCTGCGGGAAGAGGTCCTTCAGGTCGGAGATGAACGGGATGGAGCCGCCCATGCCGGTCTGTACGGGTTCTACGTCCCAGGCGGCGCGCATTGCGTCGAGGGCGGTCTGTGCGCCGTCTGCGTCGACTTCGGTGGCGAAGGGCATGCCGGAGTCGACGGCGGTGTAGTTCGCCTGGGCGCCGTGGGGTGCGTGTGCCTTGATGTGTTCGGCGAGGGCGCGGTGTGCGTTTTCGGGGTTGTCGCCGGGTGCTAGGCGGGTGCTGATGCGTGCGCGGGATACGACGGCGAGGGTGTTGGAGGAGGTTGCGATGGAGGGGATGTCCATGCCGATGACGGAGATTGCCGGTTGGGTCCACAGGCGGGAGGCAACGCTACCGGTGCCTGCCAGGGGTACGGTGTCGAGGATGCCGGAGTCGTTGCGGAAGTCTGCTTCGGCGTATTCGAGTTCGGGTTCGGGGGCGCGGTGCAGGCCTTCGACGGCTACGGCGCCGGTGGCGTCGTGCAGGGTTGCGAGGAGCTGTGCCATGAGGGTGTGTGCGTCGAGCATGGGGCCGCCGAACATGCCGGAGTGGATGGCGTGGCTACCGACGCGCACTTCGATGTCGCCGGATGCGACGCCGCGCAGGCTGGTGGTCAGTGCGGGTACGCCGGCACGCCAGTTGGCGGAGTCTGCGACGACAATGTAGTCGGCGGACAGTTCCTCACGGTAGGTGTTGAGGAAGGAGACGAAGGAGGGCGAGCCAGCTTCTTCTTCGCCTTCGATGAAGAGCTTCACGCCGAGCTTGAAGTCCTCGCCGAGGGTTTCGTTGAGGGCTGCGAGCGCGGCGAGGTGCACGAGGATGCCTGCCTTGTCGTCTGCGGCGCCGCGGCCGTAGAGGCGGTCGCCCTTGCGGGTTGCGACGAAGGGGTCGGTGTCCCACAGGTCGAGGTTGCCGGCGGGCTGTACGTCGTGGTGGGCGTAGAGCAGGATGGTCGGGTAGCCTTCTGCGGCGGGGCGGGAGGCGATGACGGCGGGCATGCCCTGCTTTTCGGTGCCGTCGGCGGTGGTGTAGGTGGCGCGTTCGATACGTACGTTGTTGAAGCCTGCCTTGGTTGCGAGCGCGGCGACTGCCTCGGCGCTGCGGTCTACCTGGGTGAGGTCGTGCGATTCCCAGGCGATGGAGGGGATGGCAACGAGCTCGGTGAGGGTCTGCAGGGTTGCTTCGAAGTTTTTGGTGACGGCGTCGCGTAGGGCGCTGTGGTGGGTGAATTCAGTAGTCATGTTTCTACCTTACCCCCACCTTGACCCTGCCTTGGCCCTAACCGTCGGGTGGTTGGGGTTGTTTCAGTGGTTGGTGTGGGCTTGTGGGGGGCGGGTTTGGTGTGTGCCGTTCGGGTATGATGGGAGGGTGTTTGGTCGTAAGAAAGAGAAGGCTGAAGCGGAAGCTGTTCAGCCGCAGGTTGTAGAGGAGCCTCAGGCTCCGGTTAATCCGAAGTTCACCCCGAAGAAGGGCCGTCCTACTCCTTCGCGTAAGGAGCAGCAGGCGGCTCGTCGTCAGCCTCTGGTTGTTAGTGACCGTAAGGAGGCGAAGGCTCGTGAACGTGAGGCGATGGCGAAGGCTCGTGAGCGTCAGAATGATGCGTTGATGGGTGGCGATCAGCGTTACCTGCCCGCCGTGGACCGTGGTTCGCAGCGCCGTTATATCCGTGATTATGTGGATGCGCGCCGCAATATTGGTGACGTCATGTTGTTTGTCATGCTGGCGTTCTTTATTTTTACCCTGTTTATCCCCGGTTTCTTTGGTTCTGCTGAGGCTGCGGATGGTTTCCAGCGTATTACTACGTACGTCCTTTGGGGTCTGCTGCTGCTGTGGATTGGTGATTCCTGGATTCTGTGGCGTGGCCTGAAGAAGAAGGTAATTGCGAAGTTCGGCGAGATGGAGCCTCGTTCCGGTATGTATACGTATAACCGTGTGATGGTTCCGCGTCGTATGCGCCGCCCGGTTCCGATGGTGAAGTACGGCGAGTACCCGCACTAAGTCGTTTGTGCCCTGTAGTGTGGCTCCCTGGTGGCTCTGTGGCTCTGGGGGTTGCGCTTGTTGGGTGTGGGGAGAGGTCCTGAGTATTCTCGGGCCTCTCCCCTATTTTTTATGCCCGCTAATCCTCCATACGCGAAAAGCCACATGTGTTTCGAGAAGCCACTTCTTTGGTGGCTTTTCGAAACACATGTGGCTTCTGGACATATATGTCGCGGCTGGATACCGGTACGACTAGGCTTCGATTCGAGAGTAGAGAATCTGCCATTTACCGTCGCGGTGTTCGAGGGCGAACGTGTAGATTTCTTCTTCCTTGTCGCTGCTCCAGGTTTCTTGGCGGCCGTCGGGTTCCACCTCGGTGTGTTTGTCCCATTCGTGGAGGGTTTCCAGGTAGTAGGTTTGATGGTCGTCAGTCCTGGGTATGCCGGCGGGTTTGAAGTATTCGATGCCGTCGATGACCCAACCGCCGCGCTGGTAGAGCGCTTCTACTTCCTTGTAGATTTTGAGTTCTCCGTCGTTTGAGGTGGAGAGGAATTCGCGTGCTTTGCTGTAGTCGCCGGTTTGGACGCCGTAGTTAATCCACTGGTTCCAGGCGTCCATGGTTTTGAGGAGGCCGTCGGCGGTCTTTGCACGGTAGCCGTCGTCGGGCGCGTTGGGCTTGGGGACGTTTTGGGCGGGGCCTTTGGCGTCTGCTTTGCGGTATTCGCCGCTACCGGCATTGTTGCCGGCGCTACTGCTTGGGCTACTGTTGGCCGCGGCTGCGCCGGATGCGGTGGATCCGTCTCCTGCAGTTGTGATGTCGTGTGGGGCGCAGGCGGCGAGGAGGGTGCTGAGGCTGATGAGTGTGCCGCCGGTCAGCATTGAGCGGCGGTTCAGCGTGTTGGGGTTCATGGTTAGTCCTCCACATCGTTGTAGTGCATGGTCTCCCACTTATCTCCATTATGCGCGAGCGCGCGCTGGGAACCTGTCATTGTTCTTACCCTCTGGGTGTGTGGCTTTCTATCTTGTGGAAAGATTACGAGGACTTCACTTTGGTGGTTGATTCAATCAACCATCGCTCGCCATTATGACGCAACTTAAAATCCCACATATTGTTATTTTGCTCGCTATTTTCCCGGGTTTCCCAACTACCATCCGGCTGAACGTACATCGCATAATGCCAATCACGATAAACACGCCAAGCATAGGTTTCCCCATCCTCACACCAGGGTGCACTGTCAGCAATTGAATAATTTCCTTATTAATACACATCATCCATTTAAATGCTTAATTTAAAACTAATGTTAATGGAAAAATATAGGGGTCTCGATTTTCCGGTTCAAACATCGAGACCCCTTCCACAATACTTATTTTTTAGAGATATAGTTCACAAGACCACTATTCTTATTGATTTCATTATTCTCAATATCTTTATTATTTTCTTTAAATTCTTGCAATGCCCTATTAAATCTCCTGTACGACCTCTCGTACAAGTCCTTAAAATTCTGCTCCTGATACATATCTAGATACATATCTAGAATCTCTCTAGCATCCTTCGAATTTCGACGTTCAGCTATATTTTTCAACTTATTCTTCTCTTCCTTCTTTTCTTCTTCCTTCTTTTCTTTGGGCAAATACTTTTTCTTATAACTTGGAGGCATTAACTCAATCAGTTCGATAAACATAGCATATATGATATGCCACAGATATCTTTCATGCTTGCCACGCTCCTCCCTACTGGGAATATTTTCTGGCTTTACATAACCAATTAGATCAACATACATCTTTGCAACCAAAAAATATGCCGCCCTATTATGATATTCCGAAAATATGTCTCGATGTTTATCAATTGAATCAATCTGATTAATTTTACTTGTCGTTAGGCGCCCAAAGTTACGAGCTGCCATATGTGGAACTTTAAGGTACACAGAACTGAATGACTTTAACAGAATATTTGCATCAACATATTTAGTATTAGGAGCGTAGTGCCTAGACTCACCAGATAGACTCTCATAAAGAAGCTTGCCGGCACTAATTCCCTTAAAATACTCTTCCAGGTTTTTATGGAATTCCCCTCTTGACTCAAACTGGATAGCCTTAACTGGATTTTGGGTATTAGTTGATCTAACAATATCAAGAACTAATTCATCATCTTCACTAACTACAATCCTCAAAGGTACATGAATCAATTCCTTAATATCTTCAATTTCTTTTAATATGGCATTAATTTCTTTCAGACATGCGTCATTAGCCTTCTTATATTTTTTATATTTGTCGCCACTAATCTCATTATTGCAAAACATTTCAAATAATTGAGAGTCTGTTTTTCCTCGAGCATCCAGCGGAACACTATCTTCAATTTTCTTCTTTTCATCCAATGCGGCACGGTAGTAGTCACTTAATATATAGCTAGTTTGGCATCCATTAACAATATTATAATCATATATGGACATGAGACCCTCATCCTTATTCACTTCTGCTCGATTCGCAGTAACTGTAACACCATTATTTTTTGCAAAGAAGTTCCGCCTTCCACTGTCAGAATCCAAGGCTTCTTTAATTGATGAATTGACATTTGTGTTTCCTTGGAAGCTACGCACATTCTTGTGGAAAACATTAATATTAATGTTATCCTCATCGTCATGGATTATCTTTAGATACTCACCTAATGGAAGGTAACCAATATAAACTTCATCAACTCCCCCACCTCCGGTTGACACTTGATAAAGTCCATCATATTTGAACTTTGTACTCTTTTTATCTTGTGTTACTTTTCTATATATAGACAGAAGATGTTCACCATCAATTATTTTAGATTCGCCATACTCACAACTATGAATATTACGTAACACCTTCTTAGCAGATTCATACCTAGGAAGAGCCCTCTTATCCACAGTATCATCAGTGAAGCTATCCGCCGCAGAAACATAGTATGCATATATTTTGGGCTTATTTTTTGGCTTTAGAATTTCCTCAACCATATTCTTCAATTCAATGAATTTTTGAATCCGCTGAGAAAACTTATCTAGATGCTTTTCATCTTCATTAAGAATGGCATCTATTCCCGATGTAAATGACGCGAAATTTGCAATAAAATTTTTGTTATCAAGAATATTTTTTGCCTGAACAAAAATATACTTTACATCAAATTCATCGTCACTGTATTTTAAACTACGGACATCAATTTCATCATTTACTACAACTCCATTGACAATAATTGATATTGCATCTACTCCTTGATCATCCCCTCCCCCACTATGAACACTTATTGGATCCAGCCGGTTATCTATGCTATGCATGGCAGACAGTAGATATCCTGTAAAATATTCAAATAATTTATCTTCATTTGATTCAGTAATTTTAAATTTATCAATAATTTGATTAACAGCGCTCTTTAGTAAAGTACTTTTTTCATATCGTTCGGTAGCTGTCACTTCGGTAGCTGTCACTTTTATTCTCCTTTGGATTATCGTGAGTGGTGCAATCGTCGGTGCTACACCACTCTGATAGTACTATCGCTCCAGGTCAGGGTGCAATCCACAACACACAAAACGCTAACAGAATCTCAGGTAAAAATTCAGCCCCCCTCCCTCAGATACCAGCACAACCACCCCTTACACGTTGAGAGGGCACGCAAAAAAGGGGCACCGCCTCCACCCCCTAGGGTAGAGAACGGTGCCCCTTTCAGTACGACAGGGAGCATAAAGCTCCCGCCCGTAAACCTTTTAGCGGCGAGCGCGGCGCAGCTTCACCAGGCCACGGTTAATGTGTGCCGCCCAGAGCGGACCCTCATACAGGAACGCGGTGTAGCCCTGCACCAGGTCAGCGCCAGCGTCCAGGCGCTCCTGCACATCCTCAGCGGTGGTCACGCCGCCAACGGAGATGATGGCGAGGTCGTCGCCGATTTCGCGCTTGAGCAGGCGCAGCACCTCGAGGGAGCGGGGCTTCAGCGGTGCGCCGGAGAGGCCGCCTGCACCAATTTCCTTGACCTTGGTCATGTCGCTGGTCAGGCCCAGACCGTCGCGGGCGATGGTGGTGTTGGTGGCGATAATGCCGTCCAGCTTCAGCTCCTTAGCGAGGGCTGCCACCTCGATAACGTCCTCATCGACCAGGTCGGGTGCGATCTTCACGGTCAGCGGTACGTGGCGGTTGGGGCATACGCGGTCTGCCTCTTCACGCACTGCGGCAAGCAGCGGGCGCAGCGACTCGATAGCCTGCAGGGTGCGCAGGCCGGGGGTGTTCGGGGAAGAAACGTTGACGACCAGGTAGTCTGCCTGCGGTGCCAGGGTGCGGGTAGAAATCAGGTAGTCCTCGATAGCGTTCTCAAGCTCAACGACCTTGGTCTTGCCGATGTTCACGCCGATGACCGGGCGTACGGCGCCGCGGTATTCGGTTTCGAGGTCTGCGCGGGCAGCAGCAACACGCGGACCTGCCGCTGCGGCACCGTCGTTGTTGAAGCCCATACGGTTGATGACCGCCTTATCTTCCACGAGGCGGAAGAGGCGCGGCTGGGGGTTGCCGGGCTGCGCCTGACCGGTAATAGTACCGATCTCGACGTGGCCGAAGCCGATACCAGCCAGCGCGGCAATGCCCTTACCGCCCTTGTCGAAGCCTGCAGCCAGGCCGAACGGCGAGGGGAAAGTAATGCCCATGACGGTGGTTGCCAGTTCGGGGGCGGGCTGGAAGTACTTGCGTAGCGCGCGGGTGATGCCGACGTTGCGCAGGGTCTGAACGCCCCAGAAGCCGACGTGGTGTGCCTTCTCGGGGTCCATGCCCTTGAAGAAGATGTTGAAGAAGGTCGGGTAGATGCGCATTTGTTCTCCCTAGTGTTGGAGGGTATGGGTGGTTTATGGGGCTATGAGCCGGGACTGTATGCCGGGCTGCTACTTGTCGTTGGCGACGGCGTCGACAGCGCCACCGTAGCGGCGGTCGCGGCGCGCATACTCTTCGACAGCTTCCCAGAGGGTGCGGCGGTCAACGTCGGGCCAGAGCACGTTCATGAAAATCATCTCGGCGTAGGCGCTCTGCCACAGCAGGAAGTTCGAGATGCGCTGCTCACCGGAGGAACGCAGGAACAGGTCAACGTCGGGCAGGTCGGGCTCGTCCAGGTACTTCTGGATGGTCTTTTCGGTAATGTTGCCGGGCTTAATCTTGCCCGCCACAGCGTCCGCTGCGATAGCTGCCGCCGCGTCAGCAATTTCTGCGCGGCCGCCGTAGTTCACGCACATGGTGAGGGTGCAGACGGTGTTGTCGATGGTTTCGCGCTCGCAGTGTTCGAGCTCTTCGATGACGTTCTTCCACAGCTTGGGTCGGCGGCCAGCCCAGCGGATGCGCACACCCCAGGTCTTGAGGGTTGCCAGCTGACGCTGCAGCACCTCGGTGGAGAAACGCATGATGAACGCGACTTCGCTGGGTGAGCGCTTCCAGTTTTCGGTGGAGAACGCATAGGCGGTCACGTACGGGATGCCCATTTCGATAGCGCCCGCGACAACGTCCAGCAGTGCCGCCTCGCCGGCGCGGTGGCCCTCGGTGCGGGGCAGGCCGCGTTCGTTTGCCCAGCGTCCGTTACCGTCCATGACGACGGCGACGTGCTGTGGAATGAACTTCTTCGGAATCGGCGGCGGGGTTGCCCCGGTGGGGTGTGCGGGCGGGGGTACGGGCTGGGTGCGTGCCATGTGTGCCTTTCTTCCCTGGCGGGTTCTCCCCCGGGGTCGTTTGCCTAAATATGCGCCAGATATAAACCTGGCGTGCTGTTAGCTATTTTACCGTGACACAGCGCGCATGGGCGGGTGCTTCGGGGGTTATTTTGCGTCCTGGTTGGCCCATGTTTGACGCATCGGCGTGCATCTTTTACGATGCAGGAATTTCTGCTTCGAGGGCGCTCGCCGTTTTCAGAGGGTGTTCGAGCAGGTTCTGGGTGGTTTTCAGGTAGAGACCCAGAATTTTGGAGGCGACCGGCACCGGTGCTGCGTCAATAGTCGCCCAGGCGCGCGGATCCGCCGATGCGGTAGCGAGCGCATAGCCGAGCTCTTCGGCACGCAGGCCGGTTAGGGGTGTGTCGGTGGCGGGTGCGCATTGGGGGCAGAGGACCGTGTGGTGCCCGTAGGTGTGGGCGGTGTGGAAGGCAATGTACCTGCCGCTTCCGCCTGTGGCGACGGGGGCATTACTGCCTGCCCCGTTATCGCCCCGGCTATCGGCGTTCACGAGCGGGTTTCCGCATCGGGTGCAGTTCTCACCGATGAGCGGCCAGCCGGCGGCGTTCATGCTACGCGCCAGGTAGCGGGTCAGAATCCTCTGCGGCACGTGTTGCCCGTGCGCGAGCGCGGCAAGCGCCCCATGGGTGAGAGTGTAAATATCGGCGGTGCTGTCAGTGTCTTTGGTGAGTGCTTCTGCAAGTTCAGCGATGGTGGAGGCGCACGTGTACGCATCGTAGTTAGCCATGATGGGTGCGGTGTAGGCGTGCAGGGTTGCCGCCTGGGTGATGGTGTGCAGGTTGGTTCTGCCGCGGCTGAAGGACAGGTCGGTGTGCATGAACGGTTCGAGTCGTCCACCGAATTTGGAGGTGGGTTTGCGTACGGCTTTGGCGACGGCGTGGGTGATGCCGCCGTCGCGGGTGAGCATGATGATGATGCGGTCGGTTTCGCCGAGTTTTTGGGTACGGAGGATGAGGGCGGCATCGCGCCAGGTGCGGGGTTCGCTCACGGGTGTCTCCGTTCTCGGTACATGCTCGGTGGGTATCAGGCGGGCGCTGAAGGCAGTAAGCGCTGAGTGCAGGGGCTGCACGGGTGTTGCGGGTACGGTTCGACCCCTGCCGTATTACCCCGCATAGGGGGTACCGGTCAGGGGTCGGTTCGTAACGTATGGGCGAGGCGCTATTTAGTCCTCGTACTCGATATCGTCGTCGTCATCTTCTTCGTCGTCGACCAGTTCATCGAGGTCGTCCTCGTCTTCATCACCGTAGACGCTCAGGGGGGTGACCTCGTTGTGAGCCTCGAAGAGGGCATCTTCGTAGGCTTCGAAGGCGTTGGCGATTTCTACGTACGCCTCATCGACGGCGGGGTCGTGCTCGCCGGTTCGGTTTACGACGGCGGTCAGGTGCGCCTCCAGCGCGTCAAGGAGGCGGGTGAGTTCGGTGCGAGGATCAATGCTCATGCCATTTATTCTACTACCTACAGGCCGATGGTGTGCGCCGGGCGGTCATACGGCGGTTTAAACGCGAAACTATGAACGGGCGCGACAGGTGAATCGGCAGGTAAATTCGGTGCCGTGAAGAGAACACCAAAGCCAGAGCGGTAAGCCCGGTTAGTCAAGCCAGGCTCGGCAAGCCAGGTCGATAAAGCCAGATTGGGCAAGCGAAGCATGCACGCGGCACATCAAGCCCCGCATAAAAACCTCACAGACACAGCGAACCCGCCGTCCCCAGCTTCCCCACTCCTCAAGGGAGCGGGTGCCGGGTGCGGCGGGTTCTTCTGTCGGTTAGCTCAGCTTGACGCTACGCCTACTGAATGTTTGCTTCTTGCGGGTTATGAGCCCGAGAGAATTAGAAGCCGGGTTTTTAGAAGCCCAGGGAAGCTGCGGATGCGCGGATTGCCTCAGCGGATGCCTTCAGCTGTGCCAGCTCAGCCTCGTTCATGGGAACCTCGAGCACGCGCTGGATGCCCTCACGGTTGACGATGGTGGGCAGGGACAGTGCAACGTCCTTGAAGCCGTACAGCTCGCCTGCAATGGTGGTGGAGACGGGCAGCACTGCGTTCTGGCCGCCGAGGAATGCCTCGGCGATACGTGCACCGGAGATACCGATGGCGTAGTTGGTGGAGCCCTTGCCCTCGATAACCTTGTATGCTGCGCGCATAGCTTCGGTTGCCAGTTCTGCACGGACCTCTTCGGTGAAGACGGGCTTGCCGTCCTGCTCCCACTCGGTCAGGGGAACCATACCGATGTTTGCTGCGGACCAGACGGGGAACTCGGAGTCGCCGTGCTCGCCAACAACGTTTGCGTGAACGCTCTTGATGGAGACGCCAGCCTTGTTAGCAATCAGCCAACGCAGGCGGGAGGAGTCCAGAACGGTACCGGAGGACAGCACGCGGTTTGCGGGCAGGCCGGTAATCTTCTGGGCCACAACGGTGAGAACGTCACAGGGGTTGGTGACGAGCATGATAATCGCGTTGGGTGCTACGGACAGAATGTTCGGCAGCAGCTTCTCGAGGATTGCGACGTTTGCGCCTGCCAGTTCGAGGCGGGGCTGACCCGGCTTCTGGCGAGCACCAGCGGTGATGATGACCATGTCGCAGTCGCGCAACAGCTCGATGTCGTCGCCACCGGTTACGGTTGCTTCGTGTGCGAACATTGCACCGTGTGCGATGTCCAGTGCTTCAGCGTGTGCACGCTTGCCGTCGATGTCGTACAGGACGATTTCGTCTGCGGAGCCGCGGACCATAGCTGCGTATGCGGTTGCGCTACCGACGCCGCCTGCACCGATGACGCCGAGCTTGGTGGGGTTGTTGACACCGTTCATTGCTGTATGCCCTCTTTTCGTGAGAGTTATCCGTGTGGTGCGAGAGGATTCTCGCGGGGTTTATTAGGAAGCGGGTGTGTGCCTCGGGGTTGAATTTCCTTGGATGGGCGTCCTTCCCCGGTGAGCTTGCTTCGTTACTTTCTATTATGCCGCAGATTCTGCGTTTTGTGTTGGGTTATTTTGCTTTTTTCGATGGGTGCTGGTGACTTTATGGGCTATTAGGGGTGTTTTTCACTCATAAAACCAAATAATGACCTTCTGACCTTTTGAGCAAGCTCACATGTCGCTCTCACATATCACTAAAGTAGCCCTCAACATCCACGGCACCGCCGGAAGCCTCAAAATCAGCACGAACCGCCTGCGCCAACTTGTCGTCAATCAGGAAATCCAAAGCCACAGACGCCAAACCGAACGCCGCATCCAGGGCAGCATCCACCGCCGCCGGAGTGTCCGCACAGTGCGCGAACTCCACCGTGTGCATACCGGTACCTTCGGGCGCAATCTGAATCAGCGGGTGAATACCGGGCACGCGCAGGCTCACATTACCGAAATCAGTAGAAGCCGCCAGGGTGTCACTGACCGTGCCAGGCGGGTACGGGTGGCGACCCACCGAACGCTGAGCCGAAACCCAACGCTTCAACAGCGGACGGTTCGTGCGCACTGGCATGGTCATCGGCGAAGAATCCCACGTCACCTCCGCACTCACACCAGCCATAAGCGCCGCACCGCGCAGCACCTCCTCAACCCGTCGCGACAGCGCACGCAAAGTCGGCGCGTGCTTAGAACGGATATTAATGTGCAGGCTCGCGGAAGCAGGAATCAGGTTCGGGGCGTCCCCACCGTGGTCAATAATCGCGTGAATACGGTCAGAACCGGGAATCTGCTGACGCAACAAACCCAAACCCTGATACGCCAGATTCGCCGCGTCCAGGGCGTTACGACCCATAAACGGGTGCGAGGAAGCATGCGCGCTCACGCCCGTGTAGGTCACGCGACATTCACGGCGACCCAACCACGCCTGATCAGCCACATCGATAAAGTAGGGGTGCACCATAATGGCGGCATCCACCTGCTCGAACGCGCCGGCACGCGCCATCAGCTCCTTACCGGCATCGGACTCTTCGGCAGGCGTGCCGTAATAGAGGACCCTACCGCTAAACGCCTCGGGGCCGGTGGCGAGCGCATCCGCCAGGGCAAGGAAAGCGCCCAGGCCGGATACCGCAATGACGTTGTGACCGCAGCCGTGACCGATGCCCGGCAGCGCGTCATATTCGGAGAGAATCGCGATGGTGCGGTGCTTGGCGGGGTCGTAGTCGGCGCTGGCGAGCTCCACCTTAAAGGCAGTATCCAGCCCGAAGGCGGGGTACTCGACGCTAAGGTTCGGGTGGGCTTCGCGGACGGCGTCAACGAGCGTGCGGGAGGCAAAATACTCCTCGTAGGCAGTCTCGGGATGCGCGTGAATCGCCTTGAGAATTGCGGTCAGAGAATCCGCGCGAGTGGCGACTGATTCGGCGAGGTCGCGGCGAATATGCGCCAGTCCGCTGTCATCGTCGAGGCGGTGCCCGTGATGCTTGCCGTGACTACGTTCCTGCTCGGGATGCGCATGGTCGGGGTGCTTGTGTCCGCGCTTGCGGCGGTGCTCAGCGGCACGCTTACGCTGCTCAGTTTCAAGGGCAAGGATCTCGGAATACTCGCTACCGCGCACGCAATCGGCATCGGGTGCGTCGTAGTGGCGGGTTGTTGCGGCGGGTCGGTTCGGTACCGTTCGACCGGAGTTGTCGGAAGTGGGCTGGGTGTGGGCGGCGGTGCCCTGTGCGTTCGCGTCAGTCATGCTTCTACGCTACCGTCTGCGCTCGCCGGGCGCTAGAGGGTCGGGCGTGATGGAGTCGAAAACACCCAAAAAGAAATTTGTGTCACATAAAAGAAATTTTGTATATATCCTAGGAATCTTTGATTCATTGGAGTAGCGTTAAGCACATGGGAGCGACAATCCAGCCGCACCCGTCACCATCCGGCGCTAGCGATGCGAATGCCGGCAGGACAGTTCACAACCGGTCCAAACCATGTCGTTTGGGCCTCTGTCAACGCTGTGACAGACCCATGGATGCGAACCGTACCGGCAAGCACACACCGCAGTGAGCGCCATAACCACGCTAAGGAGCTCCATCCCATGAAGGCAGCACGCTTCTACGACCGTAACGACATCCGCATTGAAGACATCCCCGCACCCGAAGCCGCTGCGGGCGAGGTTCTGATCAAGGTCGCATGGTGCGGTATTTGCGGTACCGACCTGCACGAATACCTGGACGGCCCCATCTTCTGCCCCCAGCACGGTCACCCCCACCCCATTTCTGGCGAGGACTCCCCCGTCACCCTCGGTCACGAATTCTCCGGTGTTGTTGAGGCACTGGGCGAAGGCGTAGACGACCTTGAGGTTGGCGACCACGTTGTCGTCGAGCCCTACATCATTCGTGATGACGTCTACACCGGCCCCGACTCCAAGGACTACCACCTGTCTAAGGACATGAACTTCATTGGTCTGGCAGGTCGCGGTGGCGGTCTGTCCGAGAAGGTTGCTGTCAAGCGCCGCTGGGTTCACAAGATCCCTAACACCATTCCCCTGGACGAGGCTGCACTGATTGAGCCCCTGAGCGTTGGCTACCACGCTGTTGAGCGTGCAGGCGAGTTCGAAGAGGGCGCATTTGCACTGGTGACCGGTGCTGGCCCCATCGGTCTGCTGACCTCCGCAGTTCTGAAGGCTAAGGGTGCTAAGGTCATCATCTCTGAGCTGTCCCCGCTGCGCCGCCAGAAGGCTCTGGACTCCGGTGTTGCTGACTACGCTTTCTCCCCCGCAGAGACCGACGTTCTGGCTGAGATTCACAAGCTGACCGACGGCCGTGGCACCGACATCGCGTTCGAGTGCACCTCCGTTCAGCCCGCACTGGACCTGATCCTGGATGCCCTCAAGCCCACCGGTAAGGTCGTCATCGTCTCCATTTGGGGTAAGCCCGCTTCCCTGGATGTTCAGAAGATTGTGCTCAAGGAGCTCGATATCCGCGGCACCATCGCATACGTGAACTCCCACCCGGAGACCATCAAGCTGGTTGAGTCCGGCAAGATTGACCTCAAGCCCTTCATCACCGGCAAGATCGCTGTGGAAGACTTGATTGACAAGGGCTTCGACACCCTGATCCACCACAACGAGACCGCTGTGAAGATTCTGGTCACCACCGACCCGGAGCGTCTGGCTGAGTAATACTGATTCGTTCAGTTTCAGCTGATGCAGCTGTTCTTCTAGCTTCCTTAGCGCAGCTAGTGTGGGGTGAGGTTCTTTCAAGGAGCCTCACCCCACTATTTTTTGCGTGCTTTTACCGGACATACAACCGAGCATACAAAAATCCCCGGTTCCGAAGAACCGGGGATTATCTGTGCGCGAGGGGGGACTTGAACCCCCACCCTCTAATACGAGGACTAGCACCTCAAGCTAGCGCGTCTGCCTATTCCGCCACCCGCGCAGGTGACTTTCGAACGTTTTCCTTTCGGTGCCGTTCGAAGCAACACGTAATACTATACGGGCTTTCTGGACACTCCGCAAATCGAAAGAGTATGTTCTGCATCACATATTCGAGGTTGACTGGTTCCCCACACCCCCGGCGATCTTCTCGCACCTTGAGTAATATGACCGGCACGCCCACTCAACTGCCATATTTTCGGTCATAACGACTAGAATAAAGAGCATGAATAATGAGAACCTCTCCCGCGAAGAAGCCGCAGAACGTTCGGCTCTCATCAGTGTCGACACCTACGACGTGCATGTCGACCTGACTAACGCCAAGGACCCCGAATTCGAGTCCTACCCCACCGTCACCACCGTCCGATTCTCCTGCAACACCCCCGGTGCAGAAACCTTCATCGACTACATCCACCACAGCGTCGACTCCGTTAAGCTCAACGGCACCGAACTGACCCTGGCTGATGTCGTCAACGGCGCACGCATCACCCTGCCCAACCTGCAGGCAGAA
Organism: Rothia sp. HMSC062H08; assembly: GCF_001810775.1. Lineage (NCBI taxonomy): Bacteria > Bacillati > Actinomycetota > Actinomycetes > Micrococcales > Micrococcaceae > Rothia > Rothia sp. HMSC062H08. Next base: position 208,361 of record NZ_KV802665.1, on the reverse strand, counting down.
AACGTGCTCACCATCCACGGTCGCTCCTACTACTCCCGCTCCGGCGAAGGTATGCACCGCTACTTCGACCCCTCCGACGGTCGCGTCTACCTGTACACCCAGTACGAGCCCTCCGACTGCCGCCGAGTCTTCCCGAACTTCGAGCAGCCCGACCTGAAGGCAGTCTTCAACTTCCGCATCACCGCACCCAAGGACTGGGTCGTCAGCTCCAACGGCGTACTCGAATCCCAGGTCGTAGACCCCACCGACGACTCCATCACCAAGCGAGTCTTCTCCCCCACCGCAAAGATCTCCACCTACATCACCGCAATCGTTGCCGGCGAATACTTCACTGCAACCACCACCTACAAGCCCAAGAGCAAGGTCAACAGCGGTGACATCCCCCTGGTCGTATACTGCCGCCAGTCCCTCAAGCCGCACTTCGACTACGACCACATCTTCAAGGTCACCGAAAACGGCCTGGACTTCTTCCAGGACCTCTTCGACTACCCCTACCCGTACCCCAAGTACGAGCAGGCATTCGTACCCGAATACAACATCGGCGCAATGGAGAACCCCGGCCTGGTCACCTTCACCGAAGACTACATCTTTGTCTCCGGCGCAACCGAGGACGACCTCGAAGGCCGCACCAACACCATCTGCCACGAAATGGCACACATGTGGTTCGGCGACCTCGTCACCATGAAGTGGTGGGACGACCTGTGGCTCAAGGAATCCTTCGCAGACTTCATGGGCACCCTCGGCGCTAAGGAAGCCAACAACTTCAACGACGCATGGGTCACCTTCGCGAACAACCGCAAGGCATGGGCATACATGCAGGACCAGCTGCCCACCACCCACCCCATCGTCGCTGACATCCCCCACCTGGAAGCAGCATCGCAGAACTTCGACGGCATCACCTACGCAAAGGGCGCATCCGTGCTCAAGCAGCTGGTCGCCTACGTCGGCTTCGACACCTTCATCGAGGCAGCACGCGTGTACTTCAAGCGCTTCGAGTGGGGCAACACCTCTCTGAACGACTTCCTGCAGGTACTCAACGAGGTGTCCGGCCGCGACATGCAGGCATGGGCTAACGCATGGCTGCAGACCTCCGGCGTGTCCGCACTGGGCACCAAGCGCGTCTACGGTGAAGACGGCCAGCTCACCGACCTGATCCTCACCCAGGAACTGCCCGCACAGCAGCCCGCAGGTCTGGGCCGCCCCCACGTGGCAAAGCTGGAAACCTTCGCGCTGACCGACGGCAAGCTCACCTCCACCGGCCTGCTCTCCCTCGAGTACCCGGCAGAGCCCGTCTCCGAGCACCGCGTGGATCTCACCGAGGAGCAGAAGAAGCTCGTTGGTGAAGCTGACCTGCTCATGCTTAACGCAGAGGACCACACCTACGCCAAGGTTGCCCTGACCGACGAAGACGGCCTGCTGGCAGCTATCGAAGGTGTCTCCACCCTCGAATCCGCACTCTCCCGCGGTCTCATCTGGGGATCCCTCTGGGAGAACGTACGCGATGCACGCCTGCCCGTCACCACCTACGTCGACGCAGTCGTACGCAACGTCTCCAAGGAACCGAGCGCATCCCTGCTGGGCACCATGGTCAACAACGCACAGGTCGCTATCGCAACCTTCTCCGCACCCACCGGCCGCGAGCGCCTCTACGACGCATTCGCAGCCGCACTGGCGCAGGCTAAGCCCGGCTCCGACGAACAGCTGATTCTGCTGCGCGCCCTGATTTCGGTCTCCACCAACGCGACCAAGGGTGAAGAGCTCTGCCGCGATATTGCCCGCGGTGCTTTCGAAGACACCACCGGCGATATTGCTGACGCAACCGGCATTCCTTACGACCAGAACCTGGGTTGGAGTGCACTGGGTGCGCTCGCAAGCCGCGACCTGGTGACCGTTGAGGATCTGGACCGTGCGGCGAAGTACAGCCCCTCCTCGATCTCTTCGAATGGTTACGCGTACGCGATTGCTGCCCTGCCCTCTGCTGAGCGTAAGGCTGCCGCGTACAAGACCATCATGGAAGACGAGTCGCTGTCGAACGACGCTCTGGCCTCGACCATTAACGGTTTTGCTCGTGGCCCGGTTGAGCTGCGTGAGTCCTACTACGACTCCTACTTTGAGGCTCTGTTGCCTCTCTGGGCGTCTCGTTCGATTGGTATGGCGACCCGCATTGTACGTGGCCTGTACCCGAAGGCTCCGTACAACACCGGCTCCACCGAGGGTCTGGGTGTTGAGGGCAACCCCTCCGTGGCGCTGGCTCAGCGTTGGCTGGAGGCGAACCCCGAGGCTCCTTCGGCTCTGCGTCGTCTGGTTCTGGAGGCTCAGGACCACGGCCACCGTTCGATTGTGGCTCAGAAGTTCAACGCTTCCCTGCAGAACTAAGCTGCATGGTTTGAGTAGCTGAGGCGGGGTGTGGACCGGTGCCTAGACTAGGTTCCGATCTCCCCCGCCAGGTTCTCAAACTGATTGATGTAGACCGCCGCTTGGCACTTACCCGGTTGTGAACCGGGTGGTGTCGAGCGGTGGTCTTTTTCGCGGCTTTCTCAGCCGAAATTTTTGTTTCGGGAGGCTCCACGCGGAGGGTTCGCGGCCCTTTAGTGCGGCGACGTGAGCCATCGTTACCGGGGCTGATTCCCCCAAACGCAAAACTATATGCACCCGGTGCTAAAAGACAGATAAATGTCACCCGTTTTTGTGAGCTGTCCGCTCTGAAAGCATGAGAGAATAGACTAGGTATCCGCTCGCTTAGACATATCAGAAGGAGTTTTCAGTGGTCGATTACGCACTCGGTGACCGCGGTAGCGTTGACATCGTCACCGATGATTACTACGAAGCAGAAACCCTCCAAATTTTCGAGGAACTGCACATCGACCGTGAACGGATCTGGTACGGTGAAGCGCGCCTGGTTCCCGAACCGGATAACCCCTACGAGCCCAATAGCATCGCCGTCTACATTGACGAATTCAAGGTAGGCCGCATGAGCGTGGAGGACTCCGCCGCGTACTGGGATTCCATTACCCGCGTGGTCGCCTCCGGCTACGAACCTATCGCGCATCTGCAGCTCTCCGCTGTTGCCGTACGCGCTGAAGGCGGCAGCATGCACGTGAAGAGCACCGGTGTGCTCTCCCTGTCCGCACCCGGTTCTCTCTTCCCCCTCAACGACGCACCGACCCGCGCAACCCTGCTGCCCCAGGGCCCGTCCATGAAGGTGCTCGACGAGAAGGAACACTCCGAATACCTGCACAGCATCCTGCCGCCCAGCGGTGAAGGCCGCGTGATCCTGACTCTGGAAGCGAACCAGCTGAAGACCTCCGACGGCCGCGTTGTTGACAGCGTGGAGGTGCGCCACGACCGTAAGCTCGTGGGCCGCCTGAGCACCCAGATGTCTGAGCAGCTCGCACCCGTGATTCGCTACGCGTTCGAGAACGACCGCCTCACCAGCGCATGGGGCACTATTCGCGGTAACACCCTCGAGCTGTCCCTGACCGTTCAGGCTGCACGCCCTGCCGATATTCCGCAGGAATGGTACGAGACCCTGCCCAACAACGTTCCGGCTCTACTGCCCGTTGGTGAAGACTACGAGGTGCCCCCGGCATTCGTGCCCACCGAAGGCGAACGCCACTACCTGGAGTCCTCCGCACAGCAGGCGCCGAAGAAGCGTCGCGGTTTCATGAGCTCCCTGACCGGTGGTTCCTCCGCCCCCGAGCCGACCCGCAGTGAACCCGCCGCAGAGAAGCCTGCCATCGAATACAGCCTGGAAGAAGAGGAGTACTACGAGCCGAACGAGCGTGACCGCCTGCTGAACCTGATCAAGGGTGCAGGCCTCGCCGTTCTGGTCGCCGGCCTGATCTCGATACTGTGGACCCCGATGCTCGGCATCCTCATCGCTATCCTGGGTGGCGCTGTCGCGGCTGTAGCGTTCTACTTTGGTCGCCAGCCCCACTACGACGACTACGAGGAATACGACGAGTACGAGGAAGAATACGAAGAGACTGACGAGGCTGAAGAAGCAGACTCGAAGGCATAAATTCCTCTGCTACAGGGCGTAAAGATACAACGCAACGATACAAAAGGGGCGGCTACCCCACCACCGCGGTGAGGTAGCCGCCCCTTTCGTGCGCCTCGTGTGCCCTCCAGTCTGAGCCTCTTTATCCTGCGCCCCTCCCTCTATCCTGAGCGCCGTGAGCTACGCGTGGAGAGCCGATTAAAACCAGCGGGGGTAAAAGCCTCATCAGCTTTCACCCCCGCAAGGAGTCAGACCTTAGTCCTGACCGTAAGTCGCCATGAACTGATCCATCGTGTCATTCTGCAGAGCATGTGCCAGCTGCGCATTTGCAGCCTGGTCTACAAAAATGATTGACTGACCATCGTAAGACCAGCCCGGACCCGCGTTCGGCAGGGTGGTCATACGCATCGTGGTGTCACCACTAGTCAGCACCGGAGCCGCAATCTGAGCAATCTGCGCTGCGTTTAGACCCTGGTCCACGCGCATATAGTCAGTCAGAGACTCGATAGAAGACTGGAAAGATGCCACGTTGCTCAACGCGCCCTTCGCCTTCATCGTGTTGTACAGACCGCGCAGGAACGCACGCTGGTTACGGACACGCTGGTAGTCGCCATCAGCGAAAGAGTAACGTTCACGAACAAAGCTCAGAGCGCCACTACCGTTGAGGTGCATCAGACCCGGAGTAAAAGTCCAGACATTACTGGTGAATGCGAAGGGAACCTGAACGTCCACGCCGCCAATAGCGTTCACGAGAGACTTGAAGCCTTCAAACTCAATCTCAGCCACGTGGTCGATCTTGACGCCCACCAAGTTCTCGATGGTAGCAACCTGCAGGGAAACACCGCCATAGTTCAGTGCTGCGTTCACCTTAGCCGTACCATATCCGGGAATATCAACCCAGGTATCTCGCATAATCGAGATGATGTACACGCCCTTGCCGTCAGCCGGGATGTGCATGAGCATAATGGTGTCTGCACGGGAACCGCTCACCAGAGCTGCATCAGCGCCGGTACGAGTATCGCTACCGAGCAGCAGGATATTCTTGCCGGGGCCCTTGATAACGCCGTAATTATAGCCGTTATCCAGGATACCGTCGCCGTCCTTATCGTGCTCGCTGGCGTTCGCTGCAAGAGCCGCGGCAGCATCGGAGCCGTTAGCGTTAGTGCCGTTCTTGCCAGTATCCGAGTTAGTCACGGTCGGAGCCTTCAGCTCCGTCACATTGAGCTTCTTAGCCTCGCCAAGCTGCTCCTTAATTTTACTGAGGTCTTCATCCACCTTAGTGATGGAGTCGAACTTCTCGGTCTTGCTATCCCAGGTGTGGCCAGCACGCCAGATGAAGAAACCAATACCGAGGGTAATAACCAGCAGAAGAATCAGCAGAATCAGCAGAATACGCTTGACCCATTTCTTCTTCTGCGACGGTTCAGAGTGAGCGTCGCCCATTAAGTTGTCCTTTGTTTGAGGTGGTGATACGCGAGGTGCGCGGCGCATCCAGCGAAGTCTCTAGAGTGCAGAGAGCCGGAAAATAACCCGCCGATATAGGGCGGTGCTGGAGGGCACAGAAAATGCACAGCTCGCAAAATACTTTCCCATTGTAACGCCGTCAGCGGGTCTACGCACCAGTGAACGAAAGGTTTTACATTACAACTTTCCTCACGTTCGCGCGAGCTATTCTGCGATGGTTCGCAGAACGCACAATGCCCCGCCTCCCTGAAAACCAAGGAGAACGGGGCATTGATTTCGCTAAAAAGCAAAACTGGGAAAGAAGATTTACTTCTTACCGAAGTTGCCGAAGCGTGCGTTGAAGCGCTCGACGCGACCTGCGGAGTCCATGATGCGCTGCTTACCGGTGTAGAACGGGTGCGACTCGGACGAGATTTCAACCTCGACGATCGGGTACTCGTTGCCGTCTTCCCACTTCTCGGTCTTGTCCGAGGTCATGGTGGAACGGGTCAGGAAGACCTTGCCGGATGCGAGGTCGCGGAACAGAACCAGGTTGTAGTCCGGGTGGATTTCTGCCTTCATTGATTACCTTCTTCTGCTACTGGATTTTGCCAGTAGCCCTTATATAGATGGAGTAGGTTTTTCGATGTGCAGCTATCGAGAAAATCTCAGAGCGCATCACCATTGTGCACGCATAGGGCGCGCACAACCCATTAAGGGTACCACCTTCACGGATTAAATCCCAGTACGTTCCCTCACAGGCACCAACCTAGCTGCCGCAAGAGCACCCGAAGAAGGCGCTCACGGGGGTTAAGAATCAAGCTAGGAACTCAGGTTATGAACGCGGGCGAGTCTCCCAGAACGCCACGGCGCTTGCCGCCGCAACGTTCAAAGAATCCACGCCGTGCGACATCGGAATCATCACCGTATCGTCACACGCAGCCAGGGTGCGCGGCGACAGACCGTGCCCTTCCGTACCCAGAATCAGCGCCAGCTTCTCATCCCGACGAGCAGACAGCTCCTCCAGGGTCAGCGAGTCCTCTTCCAGCGCCAACGCCGCGCTCTTAAAGCCCAGCTCGTGCAGGGTCTGCAGGTCGGCAGGCCACGACTCCAATCGAGCCCACGGCACCTGAAAAACAGTGCCCATCGACACGCGAATCGAACGGCGATACAGCGGGTCGGCGCATCGCGGAGTCACCAGCACAGCATCCACGTCCAACGCGGCAGCCGAACGGAAAATAGCGCCCACATTCGTGTGGTCCACAATATCTTCCAGGATCGCCACGCGAGAGGCACCCTGCAGCAACCGTTCCAGAGGCTGCGGCTCCGGACGAGCCATCGCCGCCAACGCACCACGATGCAGATGAAAACCGGTCACCTGCTCCAGTTGCTCCTCACTGCCCACATACGCGGGAGTGTCAGGATGGGCGCGCAAAACATCCGCCAAATCATCAGCCCACTTCTCACTCATCAGGAAAGAAACGGGCTGATGACCGGCAGCGAGCGCACGACGAATCACCTTCGAAGATTCCGCTATGTAGATGCCCCACTGCGGTTCCATGGCGCTACGGAGCTTCACATCGGTCAGCTGCGTGTAGTAGCGCAAAGCCTGCTCGGGTGCCTGCGCCAGAGCTGTGACCGACTCGATGGCGTAGACACGCTCGGCACGCTCAGCGATCTGTTCGGCGCTCAGCTGCTTCGGGGCACGACTCATGCGCGCTTAAACGCGGAGTAACGACCCGCGGAGGTGACGGTCAGAGCCAGATCCATGTCGTAGGTTGCTGCGAGGTTCGCCTCGGTGATGGTGGACAGGATCGGGCCGGCGGCGACCACGCCACCGTCACGGACCAGCAGGGCGTGGGTGAAGCCCGCCGGGATTTCCTCGAGGTGGTGGGTGATGAGCACGGTAGCCGGTGCGTAGGGGTCAGCGGCAAGCGCGGTCAGACGCTCGACCAGGTCCTCACGACCGGAAATGTCCATGCCTGCGCCGGGCTCGTCCAGCAGCAGCAGTTCGGGGTCGGTCATGAGGGCGCGGGCAATCAGTGCACGCTTACGCTCGCCGTCGGAGAGGGAGCCGAAGGTGCGGTCAGCGAGGGTATCGACACCCCATTCAGCCAGCAGCTCGGTGGCACGCTCGTCGTCCATGACGTCGTATTCTTCCTTCCAGCGGCCGGACACAGCGTACGCTGCGGTCACAACAACGTCGGAAACCTTCTCGTTGGCGGGAATCTGGGTTGCTGAAGCACCGGAGGACAGACCAATGCGCGGGCGCAGGTCGAACACGTCAACAGCGCCGAGGGTCTCGTCAAGGATTTCAACCTCGCCGCTGGTCGGGTGCAGGCGGGCTGCCGCAACCGACAGCAGAGTGGACTTACCGGCGCCGTTGGGGCCCAGAACAACCCAGCGTTCACCTTCGTTCACAGTCCAGGAAACGTCGTTGAGAATCTTGCGGCCGCCGCGAATCACGGAGACATTCTGAAGGTTGAGTACGGTGCTCATGGTTCTTCTTCCAGTGAGTTAGATGGATGGGATGCGCCCCCCACCCCGCAACCCGTGCCGGGTTATCGGAGCGGTTGGCGCACATAGTGCGCGGGCACCCCACATTGGGTTCCTCGCGCTAAGTCTTAGGGGCTATAGGTGCCGCCGCGTCAGGGGCGGCGCGCCTCATCAAATGTACCTTGTCAGAGGGGCGGGCGCATCCGCAACGGCACCTATAGCGGCTGAAGTTATTAGTCGATGAAGCCGCGTGCGCCGCCGACCAGCTCAACGTGGCCGGTCTCAACGTCTGCGGTGACCATCTTCGCGATTTCCTGCGCGAACTCGTTGACGGTGTAGAGCTTGCCGGCGGTCTCGCGGCGCTGCTCAATAGCGCCGGGGTGCAGGCGGTTCAGCAGGGTTGCGGTGACGGTGCCTTCAATCATGTCAGCGGACACGACGACCAGGGAGATACCCTTCTCGGAAAGTGCGGGGATCTCGGCGATCAGTGCGTCTTCGCCTGCGCGCTTGGACTCTGCGACGGGCTTGTACTCGTCCATGGTCTCAACCTCGCGGATGAAGTGCGCCTGGTGGCTGGTCACGAACACGATGCGTGCGCCTTCGGGCATCTTCTCTGCAGCCAGGCGTGCCAGGTTCAGCTGTGCGTCACGGTTCAGACGCATTGCGTAGTCTTCGCCCATGCCGGTTTCCATGCCGCCCGACGCGTTCAGGATCAGGTAGTCCAGGGAACCGAAGGTCTCCACGGCGGTGTTGACGAGGTTCTGCAGGTCCTCATTGTTGGTCACGTCAGCCTGCACTGCGATTGCCTTGCCGCCAGCCTCTTCAATAGCCTTGACGATCTTGTTCGCGCGCGGTGCCTTGGAGCGGTAGTTCACCACAATGTTCGCGCCCTCAGCGGCGAGAATCTGTGCGGTGTCTGCGCCAACGCCGCGGGAGGAGCCGGTAATGATGATGGTCTTGCCGGTCAGCTGTGCCATAGTTTTATGTCCTTAAAGTTTAGAAAGGGTGCACCCACGTTCGGGTGCTTCGTGCAGTCCGTACGGGGTGGGGTTAGTGACCCATGCCCAGGCCGCCATCAACGGGGATGACCGCGCCAGAAATGTAGCTAGCCTCATCGGATGCGAGCCAGCGAATCACGCGAGCGACCTCTTCCGCTTCCGCGAAACGACCAGCCGGGATGGACGCCAGGTAGTTCTTCTTGGTCTCTTCGGGCAGAACCTCGGTCATTGCGGTGTTGATGAAGCCCGGTGCCACCACGTTAGCGGTGATGTTACGGCCGCCCAGCTCACGGGTGATGGAGCGTGCCATACCGACCAGTGCAGCCTTAGATGCGGAGTAGTTGACCTGGCCGGGGGAACCGTACAGACCCACCACAGAGGAAACCAAGATGATGCGGCCGCGCTTGAGCTTCAGCATGCCCTTGATGGCGCGCTGAACCACGCGGAAAGAACCGGTGAGGTTGGTGTCGACCACGTCGGTGAAGTCGGATTCCTTCATGCGCATCAGCAGCATGTCGCGGGTGATACCTGCGTTGGCGACCAGCACCTCCACGGGGCCGAATTCTGCTTCAATTTCCTTGAACGCTTCGTTAATGCTGTCGGCATCACGTACATCTGCCTTGACGGCGAAAAATTCTTCGGGGGCTTCACCGCTACGGTAGGTGATGCAGACATTGTGTCCTGCTGCCTGGAATTCCTTGGCAATTTCGTAGCCGATGCCTCGGTTGCCGCCGGTGACCAGCACGGTCTTGGGAGTGTTCTCGCTCATGAGCTTCCTTGATGAGTCGACCCCTCACGATCAGAGCCGATGCAGCGGCTACTCGGTTGGGGTGTGGACGGATGGACAGACAAACCCTATTTTACCGCGTTTTAGCGCAAAGGTGCCGCAGGCTACACTCCACTCTTGAACACTGAACACCTGCTCCCCTTCTTTTACATGCCTCATCGGGCGCGTACACTAGCTGAAGCGGAACAGCCCGCACCCCTTTTCTGCCCGGTCGCGCGGGCACGGAATAACACCGCACGTCGAGGCGCAATAGTAAGGACAAGAAAACATGGATCTGCTCGGTTCACTTTCTCAGGATGCACAGCCCGAGTACGCCAAGTGCTCCCGCAAGGGCTGCCAGCAGGCGGCAGAATTTCAGCTGCTCTGGAACAACCCGAAGGTGCACACCCCCGAGCGCCGCAAGATTTGGTTGGCGTGCTCCGAGCACGTGGGCTGGCTGGAGAATTACCTGCGCGAGCGTGAGTTCTGGAAGCAGACTCTTCCGTTTGAAGGGTAGTGCCACTTGAGAGGTGATGCCGGTTGAGGTGGCTCCGCTTGAGGGATAACCCCGCTTATCGAAAGTAATTTCGATATATGCTATATTTGTTCTAATTAGTTCGAATGAACACCCCGGCACCCGGGCAACCACACTCGCAGGGCAATTACATTCAAGGAGGCACCTCCCCATGATGGGCTATTCGCACACCGTCAGCGCCGCAGCTGGCTGGCTAGTGCTCGTCGAGACGGGAGTAGTGCAGGTTCCCGATACCCCCACCCTCATCGTGACCACCCTGGCGTGCGCCGGTGCGGGCATGCTGCCGGATATTGACCACCACAACGGCAGTATCGCCAACTCCATCCCGCCCATTTCACGCTGGGTAGCACGCATTGTCGGGGCGGTCAGCGGCGGACACCGCAAGGGAACGCACTCCATTTTGGGCCTGGTAGCTTTCTGGGCAATTGCCTATTTCAGTGCCAACCTGAGCTACAACGGAATCCCCTGGGCTTCACTGCTTCTTGCCGCATTCTCGGGCGGCCTGGCATTGCGCGTGCTCGGCGCACCGGGTGGATGGATCGGTGCCGTCGCCCTCGGGTACGCCGCCTACACGACTGATTCGCTGGCACTACTCCCCTGGGCTATTTCGGTCGGCGCGACCATTCACCTCATTGGCGACCTACTGACAACTCGCGGACTGCTGCCCCTCTACCCCATTGTTATCAAACCCCTGGTGGCGTCCCCCCTATGGAAAAAGAGCGGCTACATGGCACTGCCTATTCTGGGCGATGCCGGCAGCGTACGCGAGAAGGCACTCGTTCTAGCACTGACCGGGTACATCGCCTGGTACGCGGCAGCCATGATGGGCTTTACCGAATACCCCCTGCAAATGTTCGGACTGGGTATTCACGCCGCATAACGTGCCCCATAACTAAATTCTCACTGAGGACAGCAAGGCGCCCCGTCACTTCCCTACGGAAGCGGCGGGGCGCCTTTCTAATCCTTATCCCGACCTATCGGGGTGAGAGACTAAGCGTCCTGGATGGGCCAGAAGACGTCAACCTCAACGTTCTCTTCACCGGAGGTGGGGTACTTCTCGAACTCAGTGTTGTGCATTGGCAGTTCTCCTTCGTGAGCGGGCGGGAATCTCTTCTCCCCCGCGTTAGCTCACCATCGGTAGTGAGCCCTAATGTTTCGCATTTGCGTCCTCGCAATGGCGGGAACAGTTACAAGTCTACGCCCCACGCATGTTGTGTTTCTACCATTTTTCCCACAATGTATGTAGAGACACATGAAAAATTCAAAAAGCCCACACAGACCCCCTGAAATATAGCCTGAGAGCTTTTCTTTCCCGCAGAAAAACCCACAAGGCAACATTTTTTCCCGTCAAATACGCCGCAAGTTTCGTGTGTCAGAACCCACAAATCACATGCACGGGAACGCAATTACACCACATATGATCAGAAAACAATACAACCCCACGGGTCAGGTCACATTTTTCCGCACTATTCACGAGAAAAATACCGACAACATCTCCGCAACACATTTTCAGAACACAAAAAATACGCCCTGGACAATACGCCCCAGACAATAAAACAACGCGCAATACACGCAAAGAGGCCCCGGCACCACACGGCACCGGAGCCTCCCCCATGCTTTGATGTTCAGCGAATATTGCTTACGCCAGCGAAATCAGATCCTGGTAATCCTTCGACCATAGGTCCTCCACCGCATCCGGCAGAAGCAGCACACGCTCAGGATCCAGCGCCTCCACGGCACCCTCATCGTGAGAAACCATCACGATAGCGCCCTGGTACGCCTTCAACGCGTTCAGAATCTCCTCACGCGAGGCGGGGTCCAGGTTGTTGGTCGGCTCATCGAGCAGCAGCACATTCGCACTCGACGCAACCAGGGTCGCCAAGGACAGACGGGTCTTCTCACCGCCGGAAAGCACACCGGCAGGCTTATCCACATCATCACCGGAGAACAGGAACGAACCCAGAATCGTGCGCACGCGGGTGTCATCCAGATCCGGCGCAGCAGACTTCATGTTCTCAAAGACAGTGCGGTCACCATCAAGAATTTCGTGTTCCTGCGCAAAATAGCCCAGCTTCGCGCCGTGACCGTACACGACCTCGCCCGTATCAGGCTTGGTGGAACCAGCCAGCATGCGCAGCAGAGTGGTCTTACCGGCACCGTTCAGACCCAGCACCACCACGCGCGAACCGCGGTCAATCGCCAAATCAACGTCCGTGAAAATCTCCAGAGAGCCATAGGACTTCGACAGGCCCTGGGCAGAGAGCGGAGTCTTACCGCACGGCGCCGGATCCGGGAAGCGAATCGCCGCAACCTTATCGCTCTGACGCTCATCCTCCAGGCCGCGCAGAAGCTTCTCAGCACGCTTAATCATCTGCTGAGCAGCAACAGCCTTCGTCGCCTTCGCGCGCATCTTATTCGCCTGCTCCATCAGAGCATTCGCCTTCTTCTGCGCATTCGCACGCTCACGCTTGCGGCGGTGCTCATCCTGCTCACGCTGAGTCAGGTAGTTCTTCCAGCCCATGTTGTACTGGTCAATCACACAGCGGTTCGCGTCCAGGTAGAAGACGCGGTTGACGACCAGCTCCATCAGGTCAACATCGTGGCTAATGACCATCAGGCCGCCTGAGAAGTTCTTCAAGAAGTCACGCAGCCACAGAATCGAGTCGGCGTCCAGGTGGTTGGTCGGCTCATCCAGCAGCATGGTGTCCGCATTGGAGAAGAGAATACGCGCCAGCTCCACGCGGCGACGCTGACCACCCGACAGAGTAGACAGCGGCTGGGCAAGCACACGCTCCGGCAGGTCCAGGTTGGAGGTGATGACCGCCGCCTCCGACTCAGCCGCGTAGCCGCCACCGGCAATAAACTCAGCCTCAAGACGGTCGTAGCGGCGCATACCCTTAGCGCGAACCGCCGGATCCTCACTCGCCATATCCTCCTGCGCCTGACGCATCTTGCGCGCCACGCCGTCCAGGCCACGCGCCGAAAGGATACGGTCACGAGCCAGCTGGCTCATGTCATCCACCTTCGGGTCCTGCGGAAGGTAGCCGATAGTGCCGCTGCGGGTCACCGTACCGTCAGCGGGCAGGGTCAGACCGGCAAGCACCTTAGTCATAGTGGTCTTGCCGGCACCGTTACGGCCCACCAGACCAATCTTGTCGCCCTTATCGATGCGGAAGGTGACCTCTTCCATGAGCAGGCGCGCGCCTGCACGCAATTCGAGGTTCTGTACAGCAATCATGGGTGCCTTTCCGGATGGCGGTCTGGTGTGTGGGTTGATAGTGCTCGGTAGGCGGGATTCGCCGGGTTAGAAGCGGCGAGCGCGCAGAGCACCTCATCAATTTTAGTGCAGGTGTGCCGAGTGCGCATGTGGGGCACCTTTTGTTTTCATGGTATGCGGTGTACGATACATACCGAACACTATTCGTAGAACATTGTTCAAAAATTGGGTTGTGACAAGCAGTCAACCACCGCCACCCTCAACTCTGTAGAAAAATCTGCAGAGCAATACGTATCAAAGGAGTACCACCCCAATGACCGATTCCGCACGCGAATCAGCCCAGGCACCCCAGGCAACTCAGGCACCGCGCCGTAACGTAGCGGCAAAGACCTCCCTCGCCACCGACCTTTCCCTCATCGCAGTGTTCGCGGGCTTCATCGCCGCGCTCGCCATCATGCCCGCCGTCAGCTTGGGCGGCGTTGCGGTTCCCTTCACCTTCCAGACCCTCGGCATTTACATCACCGCTCAGGTGCTCGGCGGCAAGCGTGCCACCGCCTCCGTGGCGCTGTACCTGCTGGTTGGTTTCGCTGGCCTGCCCATCTTCGCTAAGGGCGGCGCCGGTTTGGGTACGCTCGCCTCCCCGAGTGCCGGCTACCTGCTCGGCTTCCTGCCCTTCGCCGCTATTGCCGGTACCCTCGCCTACCTGTTCACCCGCAACACCCGTTCGGTTGGTGCGACCTTCCTTATGGCTCTGGTCGCGAACTTCTGCGGTTTTGTGGTTCTGACCGCCTGCGGTATCGCCGGTATGATGGTGAACGCCCACATGACTTTTAACGCCGCATTCAGCGCGGCAATGGTATTCGTTCCCTGGGATCTGGTGAAGTCCACGATCGCGGTTCTGGTTGGTTTGTCGGTACGCCGCGCCTTCCCGTCCCTGGCTTCTGCCCAGCGTTAAAGGCACACGATGTGCCACACGAGAGGATAACTATGTTTTTTCGCCGCTCCACGCGCCAGCCTGCACCGCAACAGGTGCAAGGCGAGCAGGCGGTGAGCGCCTCTACCAGCATGCCCGCCCTTGAGCTTGAATCGGTGAGTGTTTTCACTGAGCTGCCCGAAGGTGGGCATCGCCGTATCCTCAAGGATGTGAGCCTGCAGTTCACGGCGAAGCGCACCGCGGTGCTGGGTCTGAACGGTAGCGGCAAGTCCACCCTACTGGGGCTTTTCAATGGGCTCACCCACCCGGATGAAGGTATTGTGCGCGTGAACGGCGTCGACACCCTGGAGGCACCGAGCCGTGGCTCGCAGAGCACTCGCGGTAATTCCCATGGCGCTCGCGGTAATTCGCAGGGCGCTTTTGAGGGTGTGGGCATGCTCTTTGCCCAGCCGGAGGCGCAGCTGATTATGCCCACCGTCGCCGAAGATATTGACCTGAGCCTGCGCCGTGCCGCCGCCGTTGAAGGTAGTGCCCTCAGCGGTGAGCAGCGCCTCGAACGGATTCGTGAACTGCTCCGCGAGCGCGGCCTCGAACACCTTGAAAACCAGAGCGTTTTCACCCTCTCAGGAGGCGAAAAGCAGCTGGTCGCTCTCACCAGCGTACTGGCGGCGCGCCCGCAGATTCTTCTGCTCGATGAGCCGACCACCCTGCTGGATTTGCGCAATCGCGCGCGGCTACTCAAGCACTTGGAGTCGCTGGATCAGATGCTGGTGCTCAGCACGCACGACCTGGATTTGGCGGCGGGCTGCGATGAAGCCGTGATTATTCATGACGGGCGCCTGCTCGCTCAGGGGGATGCTGCGCAGCTGGTGCAGCAGTACCGCACGTGGTGTGCCGAGGGGTTCCCCAACGAGGGTGCGACCGAAGGTCTGGATTCGGCAGGAGGCGCGCATGGGCGCTAACACGCCGCGCGTGAATCCTCGCCCCGCCTCACAGGGCTCGGATTTCAACCCCGGTACTCTGCTGGTGGGTTTCTACCAGCCGTTGAACACGCCGGTGCATCGGGTGCCGCTATGGCTCAAGGGCACGCTCTTCTTTGGGCTGTTTCTGCTGTTGGCGGTGACCGGCTGGCAGGTGGCGCTGGTGGCTTTGGTGGCGTCCACGTTCTGCGCGTTGTGGGCTGGTGTGCCTGCCTCCCAGCTGTGGTTGGTGGTTCGCGCGCTGTCTCTGCTGCTACTGATTATGGTTGGCTATTACGTGTTGACGGGTCAGTACGCCTCCGGCGCGGATGCTATCGCGACTATGCTGACGGCTTTTTATGCGTCCCGCGCTCTGCTGGTGAGCACTCCCCTGCCGGTTCTGATTGACGGCTTTGTGAGGCTGTGTTCGCCGTTGCGTTTCGTTGGTCTTTCCCCAGAGCGTCTGGGTCTGCTGATTGCGTTGATGGTCCGGTCGATTCCGGCGCTCATGGACCGTTGGGGTGCGTTGCGCAGGGCGGCGGTGGCGCGTAACCTGCCCAAGCGCATGTATTGGCGGCTGCTGATTCCGTGGGTGGTGCAGGCGGTTGATTACGCGACGGCGACCGCTCGTGCTTTGCGGGCGCGGCACGTGGACGAACTGAAATAGCGCAGACACGCGAGAGGGGCGGGGTGAACCTTGTAGGTTCATCCCGCCCCTTCGCTTTAATCGCCCAGCTAGGCTGGTTTAGGGCATTTCAATGAGGAGCGCCGCCGGGAGCTGCTCCCACCACAGGTACCAGTCGTGCTGACCGTAGAGCGCCTCCACGAGCTTGTCGAAGCCGCGGTAGACGCGCACCGGCATCGCCGAGGAAACCATCGTGTGCTCGACCGCCAGAATCTCGGCGTCGCGGCGGGTCGTGACCGGTACCGGCGTGTAGAACTCGATAAAGTCTGAGGCGATAACAGCCGGGTAGGCGTCATCGCGTTCAAACCAGTAGCGGGCAATGGACAGCATCGCCTCGGGGCTGGGGCTGGAATCCCAGCCGCCGAAGGGCAGGTAGGCGAACACCCCGGATACATCCCGCAGCGGCAGGTCCATAATCAGCAGTTCCGCGGCGCTGTCGATGTCGGTGGTTTTGACCTTCTCATTGATGATGCCGGCGGTCAGTTCGAAGGGGTACTCCGCTTTCAGGGGCGTACCAATATCGTCTTCGCCAAGTTCACCGTTTTCCATGAGGCGGCGGTAGGTCTGCAGGTAGGCGCTCTCGTTCAGGTGCCGGAACGCCTCATGCGCGGCAACTTCTACACCGACTTGTTCCAGGTAACGCTGCTGGTCGGTGATGAGGTCGTGTGCGTACCGCTCGATGGTTTCGGCGGTGATGTTCTGCACGGGCGTTGAGGTGCGCAGGGAGACGTTATTCTCAATGGTCCCGAGCAGGGTCGGGTCGAGGGCAACCACGATGGGGGTTGTTCCCCGGTTCTTGCCCTCGTAGAGGTGTTCGAGGTATCGCCGGTTAAGTTCGGCTCGTGGGGCGCCGTGGCGGATTCGCTCGTGTGGGTAGGGATACAAAGCGACGAAGCGCTCGTAGAGCTCTGCCATGGTGTTCTCCGATGTTTGGTTGCCCCCAGTTTATCGCGTATTTTCGCACAAAAATACGGGTTTTTGAAGGTTTTAGCAGGGCGCGGAGGGCGTGTAATTTTTTCGTTTGATGAGTGTGTATCGGTGTGTGCTAAACACGCTTAAACTGCCTTTGTGTTGGGCGGTTTGCGCACCCGTTTTCGCCAGAAAAAGTTAGAAATTTTTTTGCCACCATATGAGATTTTGGGCGAGTTACACCGGGCGGTGTCAAAGGGTTCGGCAGACACTTTCGCGGAGGTGCGGGGCGCCTCCTGCAGGTCGGTATCCGCTGCAGAACTCGGGTAGAACAGGCACCAAGTTCATGATTTACAGCCATAAAGCACCCTATTTTCTTCTTCTGCGCGTCATATTTGACGTATTAAGGGTGTTTCGGGCGAGTTCCGCCACAGCCACCCCACAGCTGGCGTAGAGTGTTGGTACCAGCTACCACCCGTGCCGCGTTGGTGCGGAAAACGTCGCTGGGACCATCAACTCGCAGGAGTTCAAACCAACGGAGGTTCTCATGTCGAATAACTACTACAAAGAGATGGTTCGCCTGGCAGACAGCATCGCTGATAAGGCGCATGAGGGGCAGACTGACCGTAACGGCTGGCCCTATATCTCCCACCCTCGCCGTGTGGCTCTTGGGGTACGTAAGCTTGCGTGTGAGTTGGCTGCCGCGACTCACCCTGATATCTCTTTGGAGGAGCTGAAGGCTGAAGCGCAGATTGTGGCGTTGCTGCATGACACGGTGGAGGATACCGGCGTTTCTCTCGCTTTCTTGGCGCGTCACTTCTCGGCGCGTATTGTGGATGCGATTGAGGCCTTGACCCGCCGCCCGGGTGAGTCGCGTGAGTCGTATCTGAGCCGGGTGCGTGTGAATGATTTGGCTCGTCTGGTGAAGCTTGCCGATATTGCGGATAATACTGACCCGCAGCGTTTGGCGCTTCTGGAGGAACCGACTCGTACCTGCCTCATGATCAAGTATGAGCACTCGCTGAAGCTGCTACACCTGAACGACTAGGTTCAGCGCTAACCGAAAATAGAAGCCGCCCGGTATGGATTGTGTTCCATGCCGGGCGGCTTCTATGAATCATCTATTGAATTAGCTCAGGTGAGAGACTGCGTAATCAGCTTCTTCCTCGGTGAAACCTTCAACGGAAGAAGTCAGCTGAGAACGGATTGCTTCAGGAGACATGTTCATCGTCTTCTGGTAGCTCTTTGCGCTCTCCAGGGCATTTGCGTTCCAGTCAGCCTTCATATTGTCCACAGCATACTGAGCAGCTTCAGGAGTGAACTTTTCGAATTCACTGGTGAGCTGGTCGTAGATACGCTGCTTGGACATGTGCATGGTGCGAGAATAAGACTCCGCCTTCTTCAAAGCAGACTTATATTCAGTGGGAACGCTGTTATCATTCTGCTTTGCGTTGGATTCCGCCCCAGCTACGGGAGAGGATTCAGTACCAGTTTTCTGAGAAGCCTCAGTAGTAGCAGAAGAAGAATCAGCAGCTGCAGAAGATGAAGAAGCGCTCGCACTCGTAGACTTGCTGGAGCCGCCGCCCATCATCGAAGCGCAACCGCCAAGAAGAACAAGAATAACGAGAGTGATAAACCACCAACGGAGGTAGAAAGGCTTCTTCTTAACGTAGACAGAACCGTCCGCGGCAATAATCTTTTGTGCCATGATTTCCTTTCGGCATCCTCAAGCAACCATTGCATAAGGAGCCTAAATATGATGTGAGTGTATGATTCACAAGGAAATATACTTGACCCCCCCCCCATTGTCAAAGTGGCAAAAATTGGCGTTGCTCAGAACAAGCATCCACTGCTCACATATCTGATATCGCACAAAAATACCCGCCCGGTGCCGAAGGCATACACCTTCCGCACCGGGCGGGTACTTTATTTGCGGTCAGGAGCTTAGATGTTGAAGCCCAGCGCGCGCATCATATCGCGGCCGTCCTCAGTAATACGCTCCGGGCCCCACGGCGGCATCCAAACCCAGTTCACACGCCAAGAATCAACCAGGTTCTCCAGGTTGCTCTGAACCTGCTCCTCAATAACCTCCTGCAGCGGGCACGCCGCGGTGGTCAGAGTCAGGTCCAGAATGAGGGTTCCATCCTCATCCCAGCGCAGACCGTAGAGCAGACCAAGGTCAACAATATTGACGCCGAGCTCCGGGTCAATGACCTCCTTGAGGGCTTCCTCAATTTCTTCCTGAGGAACACGAACCTGCACAGTCTCAGTCATAGTTCTATCTTTCTATCAGAATCCGATAAGGAGAAGAAGCTTACTTCTTACCCACGTAAGAAACGTAGCCCTCTTCTTCCAGGCGGTCAGCCAGCTCGGGGCCGCCCTGGTCAACCATCTTGCCGTCCACGAACACGTGCACGAACTGCGGCTTGATGTAGCGCAGAATGCGGGTGTAGTGGGTAATCAGCATAACGCCCATGTCGTTCTCGTCGTGCGCACGGTTCACGCCCTCAGACACGATCTTCAGTGCGTCAACGTCCAGACCGGAGTCGGTCTCGTCCAGGATGCCGAACTTGGGCTTGAGCAGCTCAAGCTGAAGAATCTCGTGGCGCTTCTTCTCACCACCGGAGAAGCCCTCATTCACGTTACGTGCGATGAACGCGGGGTCAATCTCCAGGTTCTTCATGGCTTCCTTAACGTCCTTGGTCCAGGTACGCAGGGAGGGAGCCTGACCGTCCACAGCGGTCTTAGCGGAACGCAGGAAGTTGGACATGGTCACACCGGGGATCTCAACCGGGTACTGCATAGCCAGGAACAGGCCTGCGCGGGCACGCTCGTCCACGCTCATCTCGGTGATGTCCTCACCGTCGAGCAGGATCTGACCGGAATCAACCTGGTACTTGGGGTGGCCAGCAATGGTGGAAGCCAGGGTGGACTTACCGGAACCGTTCGGGCCCATGATTGCGTGAATCTCGCCCGAGTTGATGGTCAGGTTAACGCCCTTCAGGATGGGCTTGGTGGTTTCGTCGTCGAGGATAACCGAGACGTGAAGGTCCTTGATTTCAAGAGTAGACATTGATTTCTCCTGGTAAAGCTTAGTTGTTGCTGAGGGCGAGCTCTGCCTCAAGGGCCTCGGTGAGCTGCTCTTCAAGTTCGGGAACACGAATCTGCTGAATGATCTCGTTCAGGAAGCCGCGCACGACCAGACGGCGTGCCTCAGCCTCCGGAATACCGCGAGCCTGCAGGTACCACAGGTGCTGCTCATCGAGCTGACCGGTGGTGGATGCGTGGCCGGCGCCCTCAATCAGGCCGGTCTCAATCTCCAGGTTCGGCACGGAGTCGGCGCGGGGGCCAACTTCCAGCAGCAGGTTACGGTTCAGCTCGTAGGTGTCGGTGCCTTCTGCATCCTTACCAATCAGAACGTCACCAACCCATACGGAGTGCGCACCCTTACCCTGCAGCGCGCCCTTGTAGGTCACGCGGGACTTGCAGTTGGGTACGGAGTGGTCCACGAACAGGCGGGACTCAATGTGCTGACCTGCGTCTACGAAGTACAGGCCGTACATTTCAGTCTCAGCGCCGGGAGCGGTGAACTTAGTGGAGGGGGTCACGCGCACCAGGTCGCCGCCGAGGGACACCACAACGTGCTTGAAGCGTGCGTTGCGGCCCAGCTTAGCGTAGTGTGCGGAGGCGTGGATTGCGTCGTCAGCCCACTGCTGCACGGAAACAACGTTCAGCTCAGCCTCGTCGTTCACCACGAACTCAACGTTCTGTGCCAGGACGGTGGAGCCGGTGTGGCGTAGAACCACGACAGCCTTCGAGAAGGGCTTAGCCTCAATCACGATGTGCTGCGCGGCTGCCTCGTTGCCGGTGCCGGTGATGTCGATTTCCACGTGCTCAGCCAGTTCAGCTTCGGCGGGGATGGTCACCACGGTTGCTTCGGTGAAGCTGGACCACGCGTTCGCTGCCACACGGTCCTCGGGGATACCTGCGGAGCCGATGCGTGCATCCTCGCGGGAGACGGTCTCAACCTGAACCTGCTCGGGTGCAGTGATCTGCGGTGCCGGTGCGGTGCCGGTCAGCTTCTCCAGGTGCAGGCCGCCCAGACGCTTCAGCGGGGTGAAGCGCCAGTCCTCTTCGCGACCGGTCAGGGGCGCGAAGTCCTCCACGTTGTAGGAGGTCTTACGCTCTGCACGGGATGCTTCGAGTACCTTCTGGATGTTGTTCGGGTTGGAGCCCTGGTGGTGTGCCTCGGTGGCACGGTACAGGGTGTCATCGTGGGCGAACTCGGTGGCGAGCTTCTCGCCCTCCTGGTCCATGCCGGGGATGATCGGGGAGTGGTAACCCAGGGTTTCTTCGTTGGTCGGCATTAGCCCACAGATCCTTCCATCTGAAGTTCGATCAGGCGGTTCAGTTCGAGTGCGTACTCCATCGGCAGCTCACGGGCGATAGGCTCAACGAAGCCGCGGACGATCATCGCCATTGCTTCTTCTTCGCTCAGGCCGCGCTGCATCAGGTAGAACAGCTGGTCCTCGGAGACGCGGGAAACGGTCGCCTCGTGACCCATGGTCACATCGTCCTCGCGGACATCCACGTAGGGGTAGGTGTCGGAGCGGGAGATGGTGTCCACCAGCAGTGCGTCACAGACCACGGAGGACTTGGAGTGCTTAGCGCCCTCACGAACCTGAACCAGGCCACGGTATGCACTGCGGCCGCCGTTACGTGCCACGGACTTGGACACAATGGTCGAGGAGGTGTTCGGTGCAATGTGAACCATCTTCGAACCGGTGTCCTGGTGCTGACCCTCACCCGCGAATGCGATGGACAGGGTCTCACCCTTAGCGTGCTCACCAACCATGTAAACAGCCGGGTACTTCTGGGTGACCTTCGAACCGATGTTGCCGTCCACCCATTCCATGGTGGCGCCCTCGTGCGCAACCGCACGCTTGGTCACCAGGTTGTAGACATTGTTCGACCAGTTCTGGATGGTGGTGTAGCGAACGCGTGCGTTCTTCTTCAGCACAATCTCAACCACTGCGGAGTGCAGGGAGTCGGACTTGTAGATGGGGGCGGTGCAACCCTCAATGTAGTGAACGTAGGAGCCCTCGTCAGCGATGATCAGGGTGCGTTCGAACTGGCCCATGTTCTCGGTGTTAATGCGGAAGTATGCCTGCAGCGGGATCTCCACGTGAACTCCCGGGGGAACGTACACGAAGGAGCCACCGGACCATACGGCGGTGTTCAGTGCGGAGAACTTGTTGTCACCAATCGGGATGATGGAGCCGAAGTATTCCTTGAACAGTTCGGGGTATTCGCGCAGACCGGTGTCGGTGTCGACAAAGATCACGCCCTGCTTCTCCAGGTCCTCACGGATCTGGTGGTACACGACCTCAGACTCGTACTGTGCAGCCACACCCGCGACGAGGGAGTTACGCTCCGCCTCGGGAATGCCCAGACGCTCGTAGGTGGTGCGGATATCCTCGGGCAGTTCGTCCCAAGAAGCCGCCTGACCCTCGGTCGAGCGCACGAAGTACTTGATGTTGTCGAAGTCGATTTCGGAAAGATCCGCGCCCCAGGTGGGCATGGGCTTACGCTCGAAGAACTTCAGCGCCTTCAGACGCATATCCAGCATCCACTGGGGTTCGTTCTTCTTCGCGGAGATGTCACGGACGACGTCCTCGTCCAGGCCGCGCTTTGCTACCTGGCCTGCTTCGTCGGAGTCTGCCCAGCCGTACTCGTAGTTGCCAATGCCCTCGAGTTCGGGGTTCATCTCCAGGATCTCTGAAATGACGGTGTCGTTGGCGTTCTGCCCAACTTTCTCAGTCATTACGGCCTTTCTTCGATGGTTATTACATTTCTCTCCGCCACCTGCCGGTTGCAGGCGCGGTAGTTTAGGGGGCTGATGCCGCGCTCGACCACGGCGTTTAACGTAGCGTGGGGCGGGCGGGTTCCAGCGTGCGGGTCGCACCCTTTGAGGGGTTCATCGGAGTGCGCCGCGAGGTACTGCGGTAAGTGTTACGCGGAAGGTTTCTCTAGGAATAGGTTTCTCTAGGATTCTTCTGCGTTCTTCTCACCCTCGGCGGTGACGCGGTTCAGGGGCACGTGCGTGGTACACACGTGAGCGCCCGAAGCCATGGTTGAAAGCCTACGGACATCAACGCCAAGCAGGTCAGAAATAATCCCGGTTTCCTGCTCGCAGAACACTTGGAAGTCTCCAGCGAGGTCACGTACCGGGCAGTGACCCTGACAAAGCTGAATACTTGCCAGAAAATGCTCGGGAACGGTCCGTCCTGCAGGAGGCGCGGTGACCTGAGCGGTCGCCACAAAACCGTCCTTGCTCATTGCCTCTGCGAGCGCCTGCGCTCTGGCTGCCACGTCATCACCGGCGGCTTCTACGACGGGTCGGTAGCGGGCTTCCATTTCTGCGGCGCGGGCGGAGGCGAAAGCTTCGAGGGCTTCCTGCCCAACCGTGTCGCGGAGCATTTGCAGGGCGTCGCGGGCGATGATGAGGTAGTCGTTGCCGAGGCGTTCGTGGCCCTGGGGGGCGATCACGTAGCGGCGGGCGGGTCGTCCAGCTCCGGCGCCGTGCTTTTTGATGGGCGCGACCTCAATCATGTTGTTGGATTCGAGGGCGTCGAGGTGGCGGCGTACCGCTGCGGGAGTGAGGCTGAGGAGCTCACCGAGGGTTGCTGCGGATACGGGGCCATTGTTGAGGACTTCGCGCAGGACGCGGTCCCTGGTGCGTTCTTCTGCCTCGGCTTTGCGCTTGGATGTGCGTGCCGCGGAGGACTTTGTACTGGAAGCACCAGTAGAGCCCGAGGCGGCGGTTCGGGTGCCGTTTCGGGTCTGCGCCTCGTTCGTTGAGGCGCGCTGAGGGGTCTTATTCACGGAATACACAAATAAAGTATGTCCTAATTAGTTTTCCTTTGGCTAGTTAGGTACTCCTACTTGCTAACTTTTCTACCTTAAGGTGAACTTTTGAGTCGTTACGGGTGTGCTTTAAACGTGAGTTAGGGCATAAGATGAAGGGGTACACACGCTCATCAGCGAAAAAATCGAAAGTGACTGTCTATGGAGACCACCACCGCGGGCCAGCAGGACCACCCTGGGCGTGCATCCGCCGTACCAACGGCACACACTGAGCACCACACGGAGCCCAGCGCCTCCCCCACCGCACGACGACGCATCGTCGCCGAAGAACCGGCGCTCAGCATTAAAGACCTCATCAAAGAGTTCAAACCCTCACGCGCATTCCGCACCCAATACCCCGAACGGCTCACCGCCAGCGGGCTCTACCGCGCCGTCAACAAGGTCAACCTGCGCGTCTTCCCCGGTGAAGTGGTCGTCCTGCTCGGAGCTAACGGTGCCGGCAAAACCACGACCCTCGCCTGCGCCCAGGGTCTGCTCAAGCCCACCCGCGGTACCGTGCGCCTCCTTGGTGAAAACCCGCTGCAGGCAGACCCGGAGCTGCGCGCCAAGGTCGGCATTATGCTCCAGGACGGCGGCCTGCCCAACGCCATGCACCCCATTCCGCTACTAGAGCATATTTCGACCATGTACACCGACCCGTACCCGGTCGAAGAGCTTGCAGAACGCCTCGGCATTGATGCTTTCAACGGCACCACGATTCGCCGCCTCTCGGGTGGTCAGAAGCAGCGCGTCTCCCTCGCCGCCGCCCTCATTGGCCGCCCGGACGTGCTCTTCCTCGACGAGCCCTCCGCGGGCCTGGACCCGCAATCCCGCAACGTCGTCTTCGACATCATTCGTGAACAGCGTGAACTCGGCACCGCAATCGTGCTCACCACGCACCTGATTGACGACGCGCAGAAGCTCGCCGATTACGTCTACATCATTGAAAACGGCGCCACGGTTCAGGAAGGTACCGTCTCCGAGCTCATCGCCAGCGACGGCACAAACCGCCTGCAGTACACACTGGATGCACCCACCCCCACCCGTGAGCAACTGCTACCCGCGCATCTGCGTGCCGGTGTGGAGCTCATCGAGAAGGCGCCCTACACCCCGGCTCGTGACGGCGCACCCTCCGTGCCCGGCGCGTATGAGCTGGTCGGCGCGCTACGACCCGAGCATCTGGCGGCGTTCACCTCGGCGCTCGCCGAACGTTACCTCATGCCGATTTCTCTCACCATGGAACCGAAGACTCTTGAGGATGTCTTCCTCGACATTTCAGGACGTGATATCCGATGAGCAACACCGCACGCACTAACAACAACTGGGCTGGAGAAAACCAAGTAGAAGAAAAGCCTGCAGAAGAGAACCGAGTAGAAGAGAACCGAGCGGAAGGGAACCGAATGGAAAAACACCCCGTAGACACCCACCCCAAGGTCTCTTCTATTGACGAAGATGAGGAGTACATTCCCCCGCGCGCGAACTACCCGCTCGTGCGCGTCATTGAGCAGGGCCGCTACGAGACCATGGCGATGCTCCGCAACGGCGAGCAGCTGATGCTCAACATTATTTTTCCCGTCATGGCGCTCATTGCGTTGCGGTTCACCGGTCTGATTGATGAGTACGCAAACTCAGTCGGTGTATCCCGCATGGATGCGGCGGTCCCCGGCGTTCTGGCGCTCTGCGTGATTTCTACGGCGCTGTCCGGTCAGGGCATTGCCACCGGTTTTGATCGCCGCTACGGCGTGCTGCGATTCCTTGCGACCACTCCCCTGGGCCGTAACGGTCTGATCATGGGCAAGTGCATTGCGGTGCTGGTGGTCGTGGCGATTCAGTTCACGCTGGTTGCGGTGCTCGGCTACGGTCTGGGCTGGCGCCCGGACGCTATCGCCGTCTCTCGCTCCATCATCACGATGCTCATGGGTGCCGGCGCGTTTACAGCACTAGGCCTACTCATTGCAGGCACGGTGCGCGCGGAGGCGACCCTCGCCATCGTGAATATTGCCTGGGTCATTCTTGCCGGTGCCGGCGGCGTGGTGTTCCCGCTCAAGTCCTTCCCCGACTGGTACGCCGGAATCGTGGCGTGGTCGCCCTCGGCGGCTCTGGGTGACGCGTTGCGCGGCAACTTCATTCAGCATCAGTGGCTCGCCGACCCGCACTGGGTACTCATCGTGTGGACCGTGGTCATTGGGTTTATTGCCTCGCGCAAGTTCAAGTGGTCTGACTAGTATCAACCTGGCAGGCAGCGCTTTTCGCGCATACAGCTAAAGCAACTGCAGGTTAAAAAGGCGGGCGCCGGATATGTTTCCGACCATATCCGGCGCCCATTCATATAACACAAACCTTTAGCCTCAATCATGCACAAAGTGCACGGTCAGAGACTAAAAGAAAGCACTCTCCTCCAGAACCTTTTATCTCACCACCACAGTAAGATAATCGACGGTTCTTACGCGGAGGAGGGGCTTCAATCACCGAGATGCAGACCGACCCAACCACTGTTTCGGTCTGCAACCTTCCTGCTCAACCTTAACATGAGCTTCACCACTTACACAAAAATTGTTACGTTACTGAACAATATTCAGCGCATAGCTCAGAAACACAGCTCAAACGTGCACCGCGAAATCCGCGGAGCCCGCGTTGTAGCGTCGCTTTTTCTCCATCTCAGCCCCGTATCACCCTGTGAATGTCTGCATTCACACACCGGATACTTCCGCCCAGTGAACTATCCTGTTAAAACGAAAGGGTCGAAACAACTCTCCGGACGCCCCGCGCACAGCACCCCGTGTGCCCCGCACCTACCCGGGTGCCTACCGGCGCGGGAATAAGCGCCACCGAAGGCACGTTACACCCGACGGACAGCGCGCTAGCACAAGCCTGCTGGCGCATCCACTCACGTTGTGAAAGGACACCCACGTGGCAGAGAACTTCCAGTGGACAGAAACCGACCAGCGCGCCGTAGATACCGCACGTATCCTCGCCGCAGACGCCGTAGAAAAGGTCGGATCCGGCCACCCCGGCACCGCAATGAGCCTGGCGCCGGTCGCCTACCTGCTCTTCCAGAAGGTCATGAACCAGGATCCCTCCGACGACCGCTGGGAAGGCCGTGACCGCTTCATCCTCTCCCCCGGCCACACCTCCCTCACCCTGTACACTCAGCTGTTCCTCGGCGGCTACGGCCTCGAAATGAGCGACCTGGAAGCCCTGCGCACCTGGGGTGCCCTCACCCCCGGCCACCCCGAATACAAGCACACCAAGGGCGTAGAAATCACCACCGGCCCGCTCGGCCAGGGCCTGGCATCCGCTGTTGGTTTCGCCTACGCACAGCGCCGTATGCGCGGCATGTTCGACCCCGAAGCAGCCCCCGGCACCTCCCCCTTCGACCACCACGTCTACGTCATCGCCTCCGAGGGTGACGTGCAGGAAGGCGTCACCGCTGAGGCGTGCGCGCTCGCAGGTCACCAGGAGCTCGGCAACCTGATTGTCGTGTGGGACCGCAACCACATCTCCATTGAAGAAGACACCGACGTTGCCTTCACCGAAGACGTGGCAAAGCGCTACGAGTCCTACGGCTGGGACGTTCAGCGCGTGGACTGGACCCGCACCGGCGACTACGTTGAGGACGTCGCAGAACTGTACGCCGCTATTGAGCGTGCGAAGGCTGTCACCGACAAGCCCTCCTTCATTGAGCTACGCACCATCATCGGCTACCCCGCCCCCACCAAGCAGAACACCGGCGCAGTGCACGGCTCCAAGCTCGGTGCTGAAGAGGTTGCCGCAACCAAGGAACTGCTCGGCTTCGATCCCGCCAAGAGCTTCTTCATCGAGGAGAACGTCCTGGCGCACACCCGCCAGCTTGTCGAGCGCGGCGCCGCAGCGCACAAGGCATGGGACGAGAAGTTCGAGGCATGGGCCAAGGCTAACCCCGAGCGCGCCGAACTGTACAAGCGCCTCGTCGCAGGCGAACTGCCCGCAGACTACAAGGCTGCTTTCCCCGTGTTCGAGGCTGGCACCTCCGTGGCAACCCGCGCGGCATCCGGCACCGTCATCAACGCTATCGCTGACACCTTCCCCGAACTGTGGGGCGGCTCCGCTGACCTCGCCGGCTCGAACCTGACCACCATCAAGGGTGCAGAGTCCTTCAACCCGGCATCGCACAGCACCGAAGACTGGACCGCGAACCCCTACGGTCGCGTGCTGCACTTCGGTATTCGTGAGCAGGCTGCCGCAGCCATCGTCAACGGCATCGTGCTCTCCTCCCCGACCCGCGCGTTCTCGGGCACCTTCTTCGTGTTCTCCGACTACCAGCGCCCGGCTGTTCGCCTCTCCGCGCTGATGGGCGTTCCCGCACTGTACGTGTGGACCCACGACTCCATTGGTGTGGGCGAGGACGGCCCCACCCACCAGCCGATCGAGCACCTCTCCTCCCTGCGCGCTATCCCCGGCTTCGACGTGGTTCGCCCCGCGGACGCAAACGAAACCGCCGTCGCATGGCGCACCATCCTGGAGAAGTCCGACCGCCCCGCAGGTATCGTGCTCTCCCGCCAGAACCTGCCCGTCTGGGCTCGTGAAGACGTGCACGCAGACGCTGAGGGTGAGAAGTTCGCTTCCGCTGAGGGCACCGCACGCGGCGGCTACATCATGGCTGACACCGAGGGCACCCCGGACGTCATCCTGATCGCTACCGGTTCCGAGGTTGAGCTGGCCGTTCAGGCTCGCGCAACCCTCGCAGAGCAGGGCATCGCCGCCCGCGTGGTTTCCATGCCTTCGCGTGAGTGGTTCGCCGAGCAGAGCGAAGAGTACCGCGAGTCGGTTCTGCCCTCCTCGGTTGCAGCCCGCGTCTCCGTCGAGGCTGGCCTGGCGATGAGCTGGTACGACCTGCTCGGCACCGCCGGCCGCGCCGTGTCCATCGAGCACTTCGGTGCATCCGCCGATGCGAAGACCCTGTACCGCGAATTCGGTATCACCGCGGAGGCTGTCGTGGCTGCCGCTATGGAATCCATCGACGCCGCTAAGTAGGCAATAACAACGCCGCGGTAACCGCCGCGCATACTGCGCTCCCCCTGTACGGGTGGGGTGCGGACGCAACGGGTAGGCTCCGGCTGACCGCTCACCCGGAGCCTCCCGCCGCCCAGAAGATTTCGCCGATATCTCAAATTTCAATTTCGACAAAGAATCGAAGGTTTTCACATGTCTGAGTCCACTCAGAAGCTTTCCGACGCCGGTGTCTCCATCTGGCTTGACGACCTCTCCCGTGAGCGTCTGACCAGCGGCAACCTCGCCGAACTCATCAAGACCCACAACGTCGTCGGTGTGACCACCAACCCCACCATCTTCGCTGGTGCGCTCTCCAAGGGCGCCGCATACGCTGAGCAGATGCGTGAGCTTGCCGCCGCCGGCGCAAGCGTTGAAGAGGCAGTCTTCGCCGCAACCTGCGACGACGTGCGCGCAGCCTGCGACGTGTTCGCACCCGTCTACAAGGCATCCAACGGTTTTGACGGCCGCGTCTCCATCGAGGTTGACCCCCGCCTGGCACGCGACGCCGAAGGCACCGCCAAGATGGCACGTGAACTCTACGAGCGCGTGGGCCGCGAAAACGTCATGATTAAGATCCCCGCAACCCAGGAAGGCCTGCGCCCCATCGCGGAGACCCTGGCTGCTGGCATCAGCGTGAACGTAACCCTGATCTTCTCCCTGACCCGCTACCGCGAGGTCATCAACGCCTACATGCTCGGCCTGGAGCAGGCGCTGGAGAACGGTAAGGACCTGTCCACCATCCACTCGGTCGCATCCTTCTTCGTCTCCCGCGTAGACACCGAAATCGATGCACGCCTCGAAGCTGCCGGCGGCGACGCTGTGCAGCTCAAGGGCAAGGCAGGCCTGGCAAACGCACGCCTCGCCTACGAGGTGTTCGAGGAAATGTTCTCCTCCGAGCGTTGGGCACGCCTGCAGGCACACGGCGCAAACGTACAGCGCCCGCTGTGGGCATCCACCGGTGTGAAGGACCCCTCGCTGCCGGACACCCTGTACGTCACCGGCCTGGTCGCACCCAACACCGTGAACACCATGCCCGAGGCAACCCTGAACGCTGTTGCCGACCACGGCGAGGTTACCGGCAACACCATCGTGCCGAACTACTCCGAGTCCAACAACGTTCTGGACGCTATCTCCGCTTACGTCTCCTACCCGGAGGTCGTGGAGAAGCTCGAGGTTGAGGGCCTGTCCAAGTTCGACGTCTCCTGGGAAGAGCTGCTGCAGACCGTCCGCGAGGCACTCGAGCAGGCTAAGTAGCCGCACCCCAGCAGCCGCTGAAATATAGCGCGGCACTAAACACTGTCGGTGTGCACCGCCCGATGCGCACCGCGGCACCGCATCCTAATCCGCCGGGGTTCCCGCCAGAGCTTCACCGTTCGGGGAATCTCGGTGGATTAGGGTGCCACTGAGACAATCCCGTCAAAACCGGTACAATACAGGGTACACACCTTCCAGAATGCGGCATCGCCTCCGCGCGACAAGGTACGAACCGCGCGCCGCACGAACCAACCAAGGCAATCAAAGGAATATATTGTGACTATCGGTCATGAAGCGAACCCCCTCAGGGACACTCGCGACCGCCGCATTACCCGCATTGCGGGGCCGTCCGCGCTCGTCTTCTTTGGCGTAACCGGTGACCTGGCCCGCAAGAAGCTGCTTCCGGCAGTGTATGACCTCATGAACCGCGGTTTGCTCCCCCCGAGCTTCGGCCTTGTCGGCTTCGGCCGCCGCCCCTGGAGCGATGACGATTTCCGTTCCTACGTACGCGAATCCGTTGAAGCACACGCCCGTACCCCCTTCCGCGAAGACGTATGGAACCAGTTCCAGCAGGGCATGCGATTCGTCGTAGGTGCCTTTGACGACGACGCAGCCTATGAACAGCTCAAGAGCACCCTCGCCGAACTCGACGAGCGTGGCGCTCACGGCAACCACGCCTTCTACCTCTCCATCCCCCCGAAGGCATTCGAGCAGGTCCTCACCAAGCTCGCCGAACACGACCTCGCATCCCGCGATAACGACACCATCAACCCCGTAGACGGTTGGCGCCGCGTGGTCATTGAGAAGCCCTTCGGCCACAACCTTGAAAGCGCACGCGAACTGAACTCCATCGTGGAGGCAGTCTTCCCACCCGACGCAGTGTTCCGAATCGACCACTACCTGGGCAAGGAAACCGTGCAGAACATCCTGGCGATGCGTTTCTCCAACCAGATGTTCGAACCGCTCTGGAACTCCAACTACGTTGACCACGTCCAGATCACCATGGCAGAAGACATCGGCATCGGCTCCCGCGCAGGCTACTACGACGGCGTGGGTGCAGCCCGCGACGTCATCCAGAACCACCTGTTGCAGCTGCTCGCCCTCACCGCCATGGAAGAGCCCCTCAGCCTCGACGCCAAGCACCTGCGCGCCGAAAAGGCTAAGGTCCTCGAAGCGCTCCGCATTGACGATCTGCCGAACTCCTTCGCGCTCGGCCAGTACGCCGCAGGCTACCAGGGCGGCGAGCACGTCAACGGCTTCTTCGACGAAAACGACATCCCCGCAGACTCCCGCACCGAAACCTTCGCAGCGCTGAAGGTGTCCATCGCAAACCGCCGCTGGGAAGGCACCCCCTTCTACCTGCGCGCCGGCAAGCGCCTGGGCCGCCGCGTCACCGAAATCGCCGTGGTCTTCAAGAAATCCTCCGACCGTCTCTTCGGCGAACGTGAAAACCCGCAGGTCGGCCAGAACGCCATCGTCATCCGCGTGCAGCCCGACGAAGGCATGACCATCCGATTCTCCGCGAAGGTGCCCGGCACCCAGATGGAAATCCGCGACGTCAACATGGACTTCGGCTACGGCCACTCCTTCACCGAAGAGTCCCCCGAAGCCTACGAACGCCTCATCCTGGACGTTCTGCTCGGCGAGCCGCCGCTGTTCCCCCGCCACGAAGAAGTTGAGCTCTCCTGGAAGATCCTCGACCCCTTCGAAGAGTACTGGGAAGAAAACCGCATTAAGCCTGAACCCTACGAGTCCGGTTCGTGGGGTCCGCGTTCAGCACACGAGATGCTTGAGCGTGACAACCGCGCTTGGAGGCGCCCGTGATCTCGCACCTGCATAACACCACCGTTTCCGCTATCAACAAGGAACTGAGCCACCTGACTGCCGCCAACGGTAGCCTCAGCAGCGGACGAGTTCTCACCCTCGTTGTTCTCGCGGAAAAGGGCCACTCCCGCGAAGCAATGCGCGCCGCGATTCGTGCCTCCCACGAACACCCGAGCCGCATTATTGTGCACATCTCCCACGATCCGCTCGACCCCGACCAGCTGGATGCAGAAATCCACCTCGGCGGCGACACCGGCGCATCCGAGATGATTGTTCTGCGCGGCTGGGGTAGCGCATCTCGCCCGACCGAAGCACTGATCTCCGGTCTACTGCTGCCGGACTCCCCGATTGTGGTCTGGTGGCCGCACTCGGTGCCCGAGAACCCGGCACAGCACTCCATCGGTCGTATCGCGCAGCGTCGCATTACCGACTCTGCACGCGCCGACGACCCGAAGGAAGCGCTGCGTAAGCTCACCGACGTATTCCGTGCAGGCGACACCGACCTGGCATGGACCCGCCTCACCCTGTGGCGCACCCAGCTGGCAGCGCTCATGGAGCAGATGCCTTCCTCCCCCGTGCGCCGCGTGGTTGTGTGGGGTTCGAGCAAGTCCCCGTCCGTGGTGCTGCTCGGTACGTGGCTCGGTTGGAAGCTTGAAGCGCCCGTGCACCTCGCCACCATCGGCGCGGCAAACCGTGGCCTGTACCGCGTCAGCATTGAGCGTGAAGACGGTTCGGTGACGATGTTCCGCCCCGGCATTTCCGTGGCGACCATCTCCACCCCGTACGCACCCGACCAGCAGATTGCACTGCCGGTGCGCACCCTCGCCGAGTGCATCTCTGAGGAGTTGCGCCGCCTCGACCCGGACGACACCTACGGTGACGTGCTGAAGCAGGCGCTGTGCACCGTAACCCTCGTCGATGACACCTGCCAGCCTGAAGACATGCTGGACCTCGAAGAATACCCGGAGGTTTTCGATGCCTAAGATTCAGAACATGGGCGCATCCACCCCCACCCTGGTGGCGCACCCGACCCGCGACGCTCTCGCAGAGGACGCGGTGACCCGCATCCTCGACATCATTGAGCACGTGCTCTCTGAGCGCACGATTGCCCACATTTCGCTGACCGGCGGCACCATGGGTATCGCCACTTTGAAGGCGTGGGCTGAGAACGAGCGCGTGAAGGATATCGACTGGTCCCGCGTGCACTTCTGGTTCTCCGATGAGCGTTACGTGCCCGAGCGTAGCCCCGAACGTAATGACGGTCAGGCTATTGAGGTGCTGCTCGCTCCCCTGCTGTCGCACGGCCTGGTCGTGGGCAATGTGCACCGCAT
This sequence comes from Rothia sp. HMSC062H08, assembly GCF_001810775.1. Lineage (NCBI taxonomy): Bacteria > Bacillati > Actinomycetota > Actinomycetes > Micrococcales > Micrococcaceae > Rothia > Rothia sp. HMSC062H08. The sequence continues at coordinate 175,073 of NZ_KV802665.1, read as the reverse complement.
GGGTCCGTCCGATATTTTTACCGGCCTGGAAGCTGCAGCTGAGCACTACGCCTTTGAGATGCGTGACTACGCCGGTTCTGCACCGGCTGTGAGCGTGCAGATGCCCGAGGGCGCAACCGAATTGCCGCTGGCTGGCGGTCACGGTGGTGGCGCAGGTCATGAGCACGGCGGCTCCGGTGGCTGTGGTTGTGGTGGCGGCGGTTGTGGTTCTTCCGCACCCGAGCAGTCCATCGAAGAGACCACCCTGGATGAATTTGATGCTGAGGCTGCTGAGCCCGCAGGTGGTTGCGGATGCGGCGGCGGAGGCTGCGGTGGTGGCGGCCAGTGGCCCGCGCCGGTCTTTGACATCACCCTGCTGGGCATGGGCCCGGACGGTCATATTGCTTCCCTGTTCCCGGGCCGTAAGCAGGTTCTGCTGGGTACCGGCCTGCCGGAGGACCCGGTTGAGGGCGGTAAGGCTGTGACCGTGATGGTTTCTGATTCGCCGAAGCCGCCGGCTGAGCGCGTGTCGGTGACCCTGCCGATTATCAATAATTCGCGTCACGTGTTCTTCCTCATCACCGGTGAGGATAAGCAGGACGCGACCAGCCGCCTTCTGGCTGGCGCGAAGCTGGACGCTGAGGACCTGAACGCGGAGTTGCTGCTGGAGACCCCGGCGGTGGGTGCGCGCGGTAAGAAGCAGACCCTGATTTTTGCTACTGAGGAGTCGCTGGCTCCTGAGAACCGCCCGTAAGGTTCTGGTTCTGAACTGCATCAACAAAAGAGTGGAGCCCCGGATAGTTTCGACTATCCGGGGCTTTTCTCTATGGTTTTAAACCAGCCCGAATGGTACTAGAAGTGGTACTATAAAGTATGCCGAGTATTGAAGATTTAGTTGCGAAGATGGCCTCCAGCCCTCAAAACGTTACTTTCACTCAACTTCAAAAGGTATGCACCCATTTCTTTGGAGCGCCGCGTATCCGCGGTTCTCACCACTACTACAGCACCCCCTGGCATGGTGACCCTATTGTCAACATTCAACAGGGAAACTCCGGTAAAGCAAAGAAATACCAAGTCAAGCAGGTTCTAACTGCCATTCGAAAACTGGAGAATAACGATGACTAGTACTCTCCCCCGCCAAGAGCTCTACACCTACCGCGTCGAGTGGTCTGAAGACGACCAGGAATTTGTCGGAACCGTCGCCGAATTCCCCAGCCTCTCATACCTGGCACCCACCTCGACCGAAGCATTCGCAGGTATTCGAGAAGTCGTCGCCGATACCCTCGAAATCCTTGAAGAAGACGGCCGCGAGGCACCCGAGCCGTTCTCCCTGCGTTCCTTCTCGGGACGATTCAACTTGCGTGTTTCACCGCAATTGCATCGTCGTTTGGTTCAGCAGGCAGCGCTTTCTCACCAGAGCCTGAACCAGTACGTGAGCCAACAGCTCGAAGCAGTCGCCTAAGTAAGCCAGTATGTCTTCATCATCCAACGAAGATTCCAAAATGTTATGACATGACAAAAGAGTGGAGCCCCGGATAGTTTCGA